>JBQCFD010000154.1:0-48780 GCA_051959625.1 Rhizomicrobium sp. | reverse complement strand
ACATAACCGTGAATATATGGCTCTGTCAGCCAATCATTATCTTCGTAGCCGATGGGATGGGCGGCTTGCGGCCCAAAGAAGCGCACCAGAGACGCCACGACCTCCTGCCTGCGTATCTCCTTGCCGAGTGCGCTGAGTTTGACGGCGTGACGGCCCTCGATGAAGCAGAGCAGAACCGGCGGCTCGCCTTGACGTGCATCGTCCATGACGATGCCGAGCGTATCGTCGTCGGTAGCGACCTGGCCGGAGAATCCGGCGTCACGCCAGAACGGTTTCTCATAAGCGACGATCGCCTTGATGATGGCGCCCATCGCCATGCGCTGCTGAAGTCCGTCGCGCGATGCCGGCAAATGCGGCTCGTATTGAATGCGCGCGGCGGCGGCGGGCGGCGCGGAGACAATGACGAAGCGCGCGCGAAACTCGCCCTTGGGTGTCGCTGCCCGCACGCCACTGGAATCCTGGAGGATCTTCTCGACCGGCGCACCGAACACGATACGGTCGCCAAGCGCATCGGCCATGCGCTGCGGAATCTGCTGCATGCCGCCTTTGAACTTCGCGTCCAGCGCGCCGTTCTTCACACCCATCAGATAGTCGAGCCCCCCGCCGCTCCTCAGCGCGTCGAGAAACCAGAGATAGGACACTTGCCGGGCTTCCGCGGCCCAGGCGCCGCGCGGAACGAGGCGCGCGAATTCCCGCGCCGCCTTGGTGCGGACGTTCGCAAGGATCCAGCCTTCCAGCGTGATCGCGTCCCATTCCTCGGCGCGCGCGGCGGTCCAGGGCGCATCGGCGGGCACCATTTTCGTTTCGCGATCCCAGCGGCGCTGAAGCAATGCGAGTTCGATCAATGCCAGCGGCGGCATCTTGGGGACATTGCCAGAGAAACTGACGAGCTTTCCCAGAAGCTGCAGCAATGTCTTGCCGGACTCGTATTGCTCATAGGTGGCGATTCCGAAACGCTTTGCTTCAGCGAGCAGAACGTCATGCCCTTTGCCGACCCATTGCCCGCCGACATCGCCGACATAGCCCGCCACGTTTCGCCGTTTCAGGCGGCCGCCGGCACGGTCGCTCGCTTCCAGCACGATCACCGAAAGTCCGGCAGCCATCAGTTCTTGTGCCGCTTTCAAACCGGCGACGCCGGCACCCACTACAACGACGTCCGCTTCGCGGCTCATAGCGCGCACACCGCTTGAATCTCGATGAGGATTTCCGGCGTGAGCAACTCCTTCACGCGCACGGCCGTTGATCCCGGCGCGATGCCGGGAAGAACTTCATTGCGCGCCAGCGTCACGTCCATGGCGTCCTCCAGGAAGCTTCGAGTGCCCGGCACCAGATACCAGGTGAGATGGACGAGGTTTGCGGGGTCGCCGCCGGCGAACGCGATGACATCCTTGATGTTGTGGAAGGCTTGTGCCGCTTGCGCCTTCAACCCACCTTCGACGATCTGGTGGCTGCGATTCATCCCGGTCTGGCCAGCAATGGTGAGACCCGCGCCGTGGCGGACGGCTTCCGACAAACCGTACGGCTCGATCAGCGCTTTCATGTGCGGCCGCGTGATGTATTCGATTTTCGACATATCCCCAGCCTCCCGCATACTGGACTATTTACTAGACTGTATAGTCGGTTTATTCAAGCGGAGCAGAATATGGACGCCACAATGCCGGCATCGGCGCGGAAAATCGCGGGCAAGGCCAAGACGCCCCGCCGGGGCGAGCGCGTGAAGTATATCCTGGGCGAGAGCCTGGAATGCTTTGCGGAGTCCGGCTTCGAGCGCGTGACCTATGATGAGCTGATCGAACGCTCCAAAGTGAGCCGCGGCAGCTTCTACTGGTACTTCCCATCCAAGGAAGCGCTCTACGACGCGGTCCTCGATTACTGCGTGAACGGCTATGTCGACCGGCTGGAAGCGCAGTTCGCGAGGACCGATCCGAAGGACAACGTCGTCAAGCGACTGCTCGTCACCAGTCTTGCGGACTTCAACGCCAACCGCGCGCAATACCGGCTTCTCTCGCGGCCGGCCCCCACGGCGGAAACGGTGAAGAAGCTGGTGCGCTGGAACGACGAGACGCTGGCCTTCATGCGCGCGAAACTGGAGCCGGCCGTGAAAGCGGGCAAGCTCGACCGGGAGACGGCCGGAATTCTGCCCGATGTGCTCTCCGCCTTTATCGACGGCATCTGCGTGCGGCTGATTCTGGAAGACGAAGATTCCGTGTCGACGTTATCGAAGAATGTCGAGCGCTTCCTGAGCCGAGTCCTGGATATCTGAAGCGTCAGTTCTCCAGCATCACCTTGCATTGGTGTGACGGCTTGCGCAGCGCCTCGAATGCGGCGGGCAGCGCATCGAGCTGCACCACATCGGTGATCATGTGCGCGACATCCACGCGATCGGTCGCGATCATGGAGATGACATAGTCGAAATCGGCGGGGCGATAGCCCAGCACGAATTGCAGCTCCAATTCCTTCACAATGCCCATCAGCGGCATGATCGTGTCGGGCTGCTGGCAGACACCCGCGATCACGATGCGGCAGCCGCGCGGTGCGTCCATCATAGCCGAGCCGATCAATCCCGGAGCGCCAACGCATTCGAAGATGATGTCAGGACCTTTGCCCGCGATCTTCTCCACCTGTGGCGTCAGGGGCATGTTGGGATCGATAGCGTCGGTGGCGCCGAACCTCGCCGCCATGTCTTTGCGCACATCCGCCTTCTCGCTGACAATGATGTGACGCGCGCCGAGGAATTTCGCCCACAGCATCACGGCAAGGCCGACAGGCCCCGCGCCGATCACCAGCACGGTGGCGCCTCGCGGCATCTTCGCCATGTCGACAGCATGCAAACCCACCGCCAACGGCTCGACCATCGCGCCTTCTCGGAACGAAACGGACTGCGGCAAGCGGTATGCCCCTGAGCCGCCGATCTTCACATATTCGGCATAGGCGCCGTGGCTCTGGCCCAGCCCGATGCTGATGCCTTTCGCGCAAGCTGTCTGGCCGAAGGTGAAATTCTTGCACGGCGTGGAGTCGCCGCAGCAGATATACGGAAAGCCCGCGACGCGGTCGCCTTGCTTGAACTTGCCCGCGAGCGCGGAGCCGATGGCCACCACCTCGCCCGCAAATTCGTGGCCCATCACGCTGCCCAGCGCGAGCGGCATGATGGAGGTCGGTTCCGTCATGTGCAGGTCCGACCCGCAGATGCCGCAATTCTTCACTTTCAGGATCAACTCGTGCGGCGCGGGCGTGGGATCGGCGAGCGTCTCGATGACCAGCGGCTTCGACATCTCGCGGAAGACTGCGGCGCGCATTTGTTGATCCCTGTCCTGCTTGACCTTCTTTCCAAGACCTTATGTCATCCCCCGGCGCAGACAAAAGAGGCCGCGAATGACGAGCGTTTACGCTACGGCACGGGAAATGCTGTCCGATCTTGCGGCCAAGAAGATTTCGGCGCGCGAACTTTTGGACATGCATGTGGCGCGCAACGACGCCTTGCACGGCAAGCTGAACGCGGTAATCGAGAAGGATCTGGATCATGCCCGCGCGGCGGCAAAATCCATTGACGATGCCCGCGCGCATGGCGCGGAGCTCGGCGCGCTCGCCGGCCTGCCGATGACGATCAAGGACGGTTTCGATGTGTTCGGCATGCCGGCAACATCCGGCGCGAAAGGATTCCACGGGCGTGCCAAAGATTGCAACGATGCCGATGTGGTGGCTTCCGCGCGCAAGGCGGGCGCGATCATCTGGGGCAAAACGAACGTGCCCTACATGCTTGGCGACATTCAAAGCTACAACGAGATCTCCGGCACCACGAACAATCCTTTTGACGTGACGAAAACGCCGGGCGGATCGTCCGGCGGCGCGGCTGCCGCGCTGGCTGCGGGCATCACGCCACTGGAGATCGGATCGGACATCGGTGGATCGCTTCGGCATCCGGCGAATTTCTGCGGCGTGGTTTCGCTGAAGCCCACCTGGGGCGTGCTGCCGCTACGGGGGCACATTCCACCCGCGCCGGACGAATTCGTGGAAACCGATCTCGGCGTGGTCGGCCCGATGGCGCGCAATGTGGGCGACTTGCGCCTTCTTTGGAATGTGCTGCGCGCGGGCGATGGCGCTCGTGAAAAGCCGGTGAAAGGCGCGCGCATCGCCATATGGGATCAGGACGATGCATGGCCGCTGGCCGAAGAGGTTCAGAGCGCGGTGCGCCGCGCGGCAAGTGCGCTGTCACGCCAAGGTTTGACGATCGGCAATGCAAAGCCGCCGGTGGGTGGTGCCGAATTGATGCCGCCTTATATGCAGACCCTGGCGGCGGTGCTGGGCAGTGGTTTGCCGGACGATGTGTATAACGCATTCGCCGCGATGAACCCGCAAGACCGCGAAGCGCTGGCGCGCGGCGAAGATGGCGGAGCGGCCTTCCGGCTTTCCTCGACCGCGAGCTATCGCGATATCTTGCGCGCGGGCGTGACGCGCCAGCAGCAGAAGGACAAGATCGAGAGCTTTTTCGATGACGGCCATGAAGCGATTCTGATGCCGGTCACGCCGATCACCGCCTTCGCGCACAATCAGCAAGGCACTTTTGCCAGCCGCAGCATCACCGTCGACGGCAAGACGGTGCCTTATGGAAACCTGCTCAACTGGATTTCGCTCGCGACGTCGCTGCATCTGCCCGCGCTGGCGGTGCAGGCTGGCCGCACCGCGAACGGCATGCCCGTCGGCGTGCAGCTTGTCGGACGTCCGAATGGCGAGGACCGGCTGTTCGACATCGCGGCCGCTATCGAGCGGGAATTGGGCGGATTCGAACCGCCGCCGCTCTGATCGTTTGACGTGGCGGCAGGCGGGACACCAACGTCCTCGCATGGCATAGTTTGGCGACAAGCCATCGCCTCACGAGGACTGCCATGAAGCTCAGGAACGGAATCTTTCTCGCGCCCTTTCATCCCGTTGACGAAGATCCCACGCTCTGCATCCAGCGCGATATGGAGTTGATCGAACATCTGGATCGCC
Source organism: Rhizomicrobium sp. (assembly GCA_051959625.1). GTDB lineage: Bacteria > Pseudomonadota > Alphaproteobacteria > Micropepsales > Micropepsaceae > Rhizomicrobium. The sequence continues at coordinate 43,791 of JBQCFD010000154.1, read as the reverse complement.
TCGGTTACGAGGAAGCCTGGATCGGCGAGCATCATTCCGCGGGGTTCGAGATCATCTCGTCGCCGGAATTGTTCATCGCCGGGGTTGCCGAGCGCACCAAGCGCATCAAGCTCGGCACCGGCGTGGTGTCGCTGCCCTATCACAACCCGCTGATGGCGGCGAACCGCATCATCCAGCTCGATCATCAGACCAAGGGCCGCGTGATGTTCGGCGTGGGACCCGGACTTCTGCCGTCAGACGCCTTCTCCATGGGCATCGATCCAAGCGTGCAGCGCGACCGCATGGTGGAATCCATCGAAGTGATCCTGCGCCTTTGGAAAGGCGAGCGCGTGACGCACAAGACGGACTGGTTCACGCTGCAGGACGCGACTTGCCAGGTGCTCCCGTACAGCGATCCGCATCCGGAAATCTGCGTGGCGTCTTCGGTGACGCCATCGGGCGGCAAGCTCGCGGGCAGGCACGGCTTCGGCATGTTGTGCGTGGCCGCCACGCAGGCCGGCGGCTATGACGCGCTCGCCATCAACTGGGAAATCGCCAACAAGGTAGCGGCCGAAAACGGGCGCACCATGGATGCAAGCCGCCTGCGTCTCGTCGGTCCTGTGCATATCGCGGAGACGCGCGAGAAGGCCTTCGAGAACGTGAAGTTCGGGCTTGAGAAGTGGCAAGGATATTTCTCCGGAATCTCCGCCGTGGCGGGCCGCGAAGGCACCGAGAATCAATCCGCCGAGCAGATGGTGGAGAACGGCGTGGCCGTGATTGGCACGCCCGAGGATGCCGTGGCGCAGATCCGCCGCCTGCAGAAGAAGCAGGGCGATTTCGGCGTCTTCCTGCAGCTCGCACACAACTGGGCGGATTTCGAGAACACCAAGAAGTCCTACGAGATGTGGCAGCGCTATGTAACGCCGGTGATCAACGGCGCCAATACTGCGCGCGAGACCGCGCTAAACTGGGCAAAGGACAACAAGGAGCGCTTCATCGGCGCCGCCATGTCCGCAGCGATGCAGACCATCCAAAAGCACCACGAAGACGAAGCGAAAAAGGGCAAGAAAGCCGCCGAATAGCAGCTTCGCGATTTTTCGGGAGGGGCCATGCGGTTTCGTGTGGCCCTTCTTTTTCGTTTCCGCGCTAGCTTTTCGTGCATGGCGAAGCATGTGTTCGCAGGTCGATGCCATTGCGGCAATCTCTCCTACGTCTTCGAGGCGACCGCGCCATTGGAGATGCTGGGCCTGCGCGCGGATATGTGTAGCTTCTGCAGATCGCATGGCGCGCGTACGACCTCCGATCCCGAAGGCACGATCCGGATTTCCGTCCGCGACGAAGCCAGGATGAACCGCTATCGCTTCGCATTGAAAACGGCAGACTTCCTCGTCTGCCGGGACTGCGGCGTCTATATCGGCGCGCTGATGGAGGATGGCGGCGGGATGTGGTTCACCGTCAACGCCAACAGCTTCCGCGAAAAACCGCCGATTGATTTTCCCGCGGTGCCCCATGATTTCGATGGGGAGGACGTTCCTGGCCGTATAGCGCGGCGAAAGAAAAAGTGGACGCCGGTTTCCGAATTGAGGATCGCATGACCAAGGCGCTTGTCGTCATCGACGTGCAGAAAGGCATGTTCGATCCGAATTTCCCGCCATATGACGGCGAGGCGGTGGTGGACCGGATCGCAGAATTGATCGCGCGGGCTCGATCTGCCAGCGCGCCGATTTTTTTCGTACAGCATCACGGCGAGGGCGAACATCCGGTCCAGCCGGGAAGGCCAGGCTTTCCGTTTCACCACAAGCTCATGCCGCAGCCCGGCGACGATGTGACGGTCAAGCGCAAATCCAGCGCGTTTCATGACACCGATTTCGATGCCAAGCTGAAGCGCGCAGGAGCCGATCACCTTGTCATCACCGGCATGCAGTCGGAATACTGCATTACGTCAGCCATCCGGGGCGCTTATGAGCGCGGTTACTCGCTCACCTTGGCGTCCGACGCACATTCCACGGGCGATACCAAGGCTGCGAAAGCCAAGGACATTATCGCCATCATCAACAACACGACACGCGGCAGTTTCGGCAAGGTGCTCCCCGCAGCCGAGATCGCGTTCGACTAGAGCTTGATGCGGCCCGATACGATGTCGGCATACCGCGCGCCGTCCAGCGGTTCGTATCGGTAGGATGACGGATCGAGCCAGTAGAGCGGCTCCGCGATAGCGCCCGGATCGAAGCCTTCCTTCACAAGCTCCACCTTGCGCTGCTTGAAGGTACCGGTGATTTCCATCTCCGGCAGCAGGCGCAGAAATACCGGCCGGGCGTAGGACGGAAGGCTCGATGAAAGCGCGTTCGCCAGATCGTTCACCTTGAAATCGCCGTTTACCACAAGGGCCGCCATGCCCGCGCGGCCGTCCATGCCGGGCACCGAAACACCGTAGACATTGGCCTCGCGCACGCCCGGTATCGTGCCCAGGGCCTCGGAGACTTCGCTTGTCGCGACGTTCTCCCCCTTCCAGCGGAACGTGTCGCCGATGCGATCCACGAAATAAAAATAGCCCTCTTCGTCCTGTTTCATCAGATCGCCGGTGCGAAACCAGGCGTCGCCCATTTCGAACACGTTGCGCAGTATCTTCTTCTGCGTGTCGGCGGCTTTGGTGTAGCCCTCGAAATCCTTGCCTGGCTCTTCGGTGATCCGGCCGATCGCCTCGCCCACTTCGCCGGGCGTGCATTCGATACAGAAGCCTTCGCCGTTGCGAACCGGCACCTCGTGCTCGACATCGAACTTCACGATGCGCGTGGTGAGCACGTTGCGCAGATAGCGCGGAATGCGTCCGACGGCGCCGACCTTGCCGTCGTAATTGAGCATCGAGACATTGCCTTCGGTGGCGCCATAGAATTCCACGATCTTGGGAATTGCGAAGCGTTCCTGGAAGCGCGGCCAGATTTCGGGCCGCAGGCCATTACCGGTGATGGCGCGCAAGCTGTGGTCGCGCTCGTGCGGGCTCGGCGGCGCATTCAAAAGATAGCGGCACATTTCGCCGATATACTGGAAGAAGGTCGGCTTGTAGCGGAAGCAGTCCTCCCAGAAATCATGCACGGAGAATTTGCGCTTGAGCACGAGGGCGCCGCCTGCCGTGAACGCCACGCCCACCGCGCAGATGCCGCCGGATGAATGATAGAGCGGCAACACGTTGTACATGCGGTCGGATGGTTTCGCGCCCAATCCGCCGGCGAATCCATACATCATGAAGAGCGCGCGCAGATGGCTGATGTTGGCGGCTTTCGGCAGGCCCGTCGTGCCGGAGGTGAAGATGTAGAACGCCTTGTCCTTGCACAGAAGGCCGTCGCGCGCCTTCGCATCGAGCGGCTGGGAGGATTGCGCGGCCAGCGCCGCATCGAGATTGCCCTTGCCAGCCTCATCGGTGACCCAGAGCGATGGCGCCGATGAAACCAGCGCCTCGGCTTCCTTGTAGGCTTCCGCGAGTTCCGCGCCGACGATGATCGCTTTTGCATTCGCGATGGACACGCAATGGGCGAGCGGCTGGCCCCGCAGATTGGTGTTGAGGAGGGCGGTGATCGCGCCAAGCTTGCAAAGGCCCAGCCACGCAAAGAGATATTCCGGCCGGTTTTCCATGAGAAGTGCCACGACCTCGCCCTTGCGAATGCCCTGGCTTTGCGCCCAGCGCGCATAACGCGCGGCCCAGCCGTCCATTTCGCGGTAGGTGATGACCCGATCCTGAAAAAGAACGGCTGGATTGTCGGGATGCGCGCGCGTCACCGCCTCGACGACATCGGCAATGGTGGTGGGCGAATCCGGCTTCACATGTCGCATGCGGTGGAACGTGCGCACCAGACTTGTGATAAAGACCGTCTCGCGCCGCACGGCGTCGAACATGCTCAAGCCCTTCCGACTCGCGCGCTGAGGATAGGATGGCAGACAAAGACGGAAAAAGGGGCCAAATGGCGCAAGAGGAGCTGGATCTTCGCGGATTGAAATGCCCTTTGCCGGCGTTGATGGCGCGCAGGAAGCTGACGGCCGCGCCCAGCGGCACCGAATTGCGCGTGCTGACCGACGATCCCATGGCGCCGATCGATGTGCCCCACATGTGCCGTCAGGAGAACTTCGACGTCCTCACGCTCGAGCGCGACGGCGACAGGGCCTGCATGCTGCTGCGCAAGCCCTGAGCCTGCGTTCGCCGGATATCATTTCGGCGGTGGCGGCGGAGGCATCACGCGCGGGCCAAGCCTGTTCATCACATCGCGGGCGTCCAGCGCGCGCGGCGTCGCCTTCGCCTGGTCCGGCGTCAGCATGATGATCTCGGCATAGGCTTCGTAGCGTGTGATGGGCCGCGACTGGATATCCTGGTCGTAAGGCCAGCTGTGCCAGTACCATCCGAACGGGTCGTACCAGCCCGGAAAGCCTTGGAAGGTGGAAAAATACGTGGTCTTCGCCTTTGTATCGCGCGCGTCGAATTCGAAGGCGGTGTAGCCCGCATCGAGCGTCACCTGAGCGGCGCGATAGAGCAGGTAATCCTCGACCGTGGTGCGCGGCGTTGCCGAGTTGCCGGTATAGGTCACGCGATAGCGGTTTTGGGCGAGGCGCTCGTCCGTATAGCCGGTCGAGGTGTCGGCGGTCTTGGGCCCATAGGGGGCCGGCCCCGTGACGCAGCCGGTCAGCATCAGCGCCAATCCCGCGGCCAGGACCAGGTTCGTCCGAAAAAGAAAATCCTTTATCGTCATGCTCTTATCTCCGCCCCTCGGCAGCCCCGCTGAGGGGCCGCTGCCCTGCGTCCCGATCATAGCAAGAGTGCAAATGGCCTGATTGTTAATTCGCTGATGGCTATTTATAACTGAATGGTCAGTTATTTATAGGCTGTTCGTGAGCGATCCCCGCTGGCGCAGGCGCAAAGAAGCACGACCGCAGGAGATTCTCGATGCGGCGCTTGGCTGCTTCGCCAGGAAGGGCTTCGCAGCGACGCGCATGGACGACATCGCCGAGCAGGCCGGCGTCACCAAGGGCACGATCTACCTCTATTTCGAGAACAAGGACGCGGTGTTCAAGGCGCTGGTGCGCGAGTCCATCGGCACGCGCGTCGGCGAGGTTCTCGAAGAGGTGCACGCATTCGAAGGATCCTCGCGCGACCTGTTGCGCGCGGCGCTCACCACCATCGGCGAATTCCTGCGCACCAGCGACCGCGTGGTCTTGCCGAAGGTGATCCTCGCGGAAGCGGGAAACTTTCCAGAGCTCGCGCGCTTCTACCGCGAAGAGATCATCGACAAGGGATTGGGGGCGCTCAGTGCAATCGTGGAACGCGGCATCCGGCGCGGCGAGTTCCGCATGGTCGATCCGCAACACACAGCGCGGCTTTGCATCGCGCCGCTTTTGCTGTCTGCGGTGTGGCGCACGACGTTCGCGCAGTTCGACGCCAAACCCTACGACTATAGCAGCTTCCTGGAAACGCATCTCGATGTGCTGCTGCGCGGACTTGCAGCAGAGGGAGATTCACGATGATCCGATATCTGGCCATGCTGTCTGTGCTGCTGCTGGCAGCCTGCGGAAAGACCGACGACAATCCATGGCTCGGTTATGCGGAGGGCGACAACGCCTTCATCTCCGCGCCGCAACCGGGATGGGTTTCATCGCTGCATGTGGAGCGCGGCACGTTGGTCCACCGGGGCGATCTTCTTTTCACGCTGGACGACACCACGCAAAAGGCCGCGCGCGACCAGGCGCAAGCGAGCCTCGCCACCGCGAAGGCATCGCTGGAGCAGGAGCAGGCGAACCTGCTCTACACCCGCACGCAGCTCCAGCGGCAGAGCGGCCTGGCGCGCGCCCATGCCGGCACGCCCACCGATCTTGATCTGGCGAAATCGAACTACGAGCAGTCCGCTGCGCGCGTCGCACAACTGCAATCCCAGATCCGGCAGATGGAGGCGTCGCTTGCGGGCGCAAGCTATTCGCTCTCCCAGCGCGATATCGTTTCGCAAACCGAGGGCCGCGTGCAGGACATCTATTTCCGCCCCGGCGAATATGTGCCGGCATCCACGCCGGTCGTTTCCATCCTGCCGCCCAAGAACATCTACGTGCGGTTCTTCGTGCCGGAGACCGAATTCAACAAGGTGCATTTGGGCGAAAGAGTCCGCATCACCTGCGATGGCTGCAAGCCCGTTGAGGCGGCCGTGACTTTCATTGCGCAGCAGGAGGAATTCACCCCGCCGGTCATTTTCAGCGTTGGCGTGCGCGAGAAACTGGTGTTCAAGATGGAAGCGCGCGCGCCGGGCGGACTGAAGCTCAATCCCGGCCAGCCAGTGCAGGTGAGACCGCTCTGATGCCTGGCAATCTCGCCATCGACGTCCACGGGCTGACCAAGCATTTCGGCAAGAAGGTCGCGGTCGATCATGTCGACATCGCCGTGCCCGAAGGCGAAGTGTGGGGCTTTCTCGGTCCGAACGGTTCGGGCAAGACCACGACCATCCGGATGCTGTGCGGATTGCTGCATCCCGACGACGGCGTTGGCACCTGCCTTGGTCTGGACGTGCGCAGCGAATCCGAGAAGATCAAGCGCCAGGTCGGCTACATGACCCAACGCTTCAGCTTTTGGGAAGACCTGTCGATCCGCGAGAATTTGGAGTTCGTGGCGCGGCTCTACGAACTGCCCGACGCCAAAGCCAAAGTCGACAAGACGCTGGAACGGCTCGGACTCGTCAAGCGCCAGAAGCAACTCGCGGGAGAACTCTCGGGCGGCTGGAAGCAGCGCATGGCGCTCGCCGCCTGCATGCTGCATGAGCCGAAGCTGCTTCTGCTTGACGAGCCCACCGCCGGCGTGGACCCCAAGGCGCGGCGCGATTTCTGGGAAGAGATCCACGCCCTCAGCGAAGAAGGCCTGACGGTCCTGGTCTCCACGCATTACATGGACGAAGCCGAGCGCTGCGACCGTATCGTCTACATCCTCAACGGCAAGCTCATCGCGCGCGGCTCCGTTGCCGAGGTCATCGCGCAATCGGGGCTCACCACCTTTGTCCTGGAAGGCCGCGACGTGCGCCGCCAGCTGCAGAAGATCGAGGGCCAGCCCGGCGTCGACTACGCCGGATTTTTCGGTGCGGCACTGCATGTCAGCGGACGCGATCGCGGCGCCCTGGAAAAGGCGATCGCGCCTTACCGCAGCCAGCCCGGCATCACGGTCGGCGAAGCCAAGCCGAGCCTTGAGGATGTGTTCATTCACCTGCAGGAGCAGGCGAAATGATCCGCACCTTCTCGTTTGCGCGCGTCTACGCGGTACTGCTCAAGGAATTCCTGCAGATGCGGCGCGACCGCATCACGCTCGCCATGATCGTGGGCGTTCCGTTGATGCAGCTTTTCCTGTTCGGGTTCGCGATCAATTACAATCCCAAGGCGCTGCCCACCGTGATCTCCGTCGACGATCCGGGCGTGCTGGCGCGTTCGGTCGTGGCGGCGCTGCACAACTCCAGCTATTTCGAAATCGTGGCGGAGACCAATTCGCCGAAGAAGGCGCGCAATCTTCTGCGCCAGGGCAAGGTTCTGTTCGCGGTGGAGATACCCGAAAACTTCACACGCGACATCGTACGCGGTTCGACACCCGATCTTCTGATCGAGGCCGATGCCACCGATCCCGCCGCGGGGTCCTATGCGATCGCGGCCCTCAACGGCATCGCGCAGACGGCGTTGCGCGACGATCTCGTCGGGCCGCTGGCAGCGCGCGCACAAGGCCCGCCGCCGTTCAACCCGGTCACGCATCTTCTCTACAATCCGGAATCGATCACCCAGTACAACATCATTCCCGGGTTGCTGGCGGTGATCCTCACCATGACGATGGTGCTGATGACGTGCCTGGCGCTCACGCGCGAACGCGAGCGCGGCACATACGAGAATCTCCTCGCCATGCCTGCCACCCCCGTCGAGATCATGATGGGCAAGATCGCGCCGAACATCGCGATCGGCGCGGTGCAGAGCGCGATCATCCTTCTGGTCGCCAAGATCGTCTTCCATGTTCCGATGATAGGCTCCCTGACATTGCTGTCCGGCGCGCTGGTCATCTTCATCACGGCAAACCTTGCGGTCGGCTACACCTTCTCCACCTTGGCGGAGAACCAGCTCCAGGCCATGCAGATGATGGTCTTTTACCTCCTGCCGACGATCCTGCTGTCGGGCTTCGCATTTCCCTTCGACGGCATGCCGGGCTGGGCGCAGTGGATCGGCGAAATCCTCCCCGCCACGCATTTCCTCAGGATCGTCCGGGGCATCCTCCTGAAGGACAACGGGTTCCCGGAAATATGGCCGGAGTTGTGGCCCCTCATTCTCTTTATGTTCGCCGTGGCGGGCATCGCCCTGGCCCGGTTCCGGCGGACCCTGGACTGAGGATTGCCGCCGGGCCTTGCGAAAGATTTGGTGCCAAAGCACATTCATGCCGTTATTAAGCCGTGCCGTCCGCGTGCCTTTTTCGTGGATCAGGACCTGACGTTGCACCAGCCGTTGCAGCGACTTCGGGATAAAAGAGTGGGGGTCGCGCGCGTCGCATGTCCGAATTGTCTCTGATGCTGCAGTTCACGCTGGCGCTGGTGCTGACGGTGCTGGCCGTCCTGTCGCTGCAGCTGGCCACCCTCGCCATTTTGCGCATGTATCGCGCGCCGCGCCGGCTGCGGCTGCCGCTCCTGCCCGACGAAGCCCTGCCCGAAGTGCTGGTCCAGCTTCCGGTCTGCGACGAAGGTGCGCTCGCGATCCGGGTTGCCGCCGCCGCGGCCCAGCTCGACTGGCCGAAGGACAAGCTGCAGATCCAGCTTCTCGATGACGGCCCCGCGCACAAGCATGAAGCGCTGGTCGCGTCCGCGCGCGAGATCGTTCCCGAAGGCGTGAACCTCGCCGTCATGCGCCGCGGCGAGCGCGCCGGTTTCAAGGCAGGCAATCTGGCGTTCGGACTCAAGCATTCGCAGGCGCCTTACGTGGCGGTGTTCGATGCCGACTTCGTGCCGCCATCCGACTTCCTGCGCCGCACCGTGCTGGCGCTCGTCGCCGATTCCGGTCTCGCATTCGTGCAGGCGCGCTGGACGCACGCCAACCGCAACCGAAATTGGCTGACGCGGGCGCAGGGTTTCCTGCTCGACAGTCATTTCGCGGTGGAGCAGGAGGCGCGCTTCCGCGCCGGGCTGCCGATGTCGTTCAACGGCACCGCGGGCGTGTGGTCGCGCGAGGCGATCGACAATGGAGGCGGCTGGACCGGCGACACGCTGACGGAAGATCTCGATCTTTCCATTCGCTGTGCGCTGAAGGGCTATCGCATGGCCTTCGTGAACAATCTCGAAGTGCCGGGCGAATTGCCGGAGACGGCGGCCGCATGGCGCGCGCAACAGGCGCGCTGGACCAAAGGCCATGCGCAATGCGCGCGCAAGCTTCTCCCGCAGATCTGGGCGAGCCGCTTTCCGCTTTGGCTGAAGACGGCGATGACGCTGCAGATCTGCCAGTTCAGCTTCTACCTGCTTGCCGGCGCCAGCGCCGTCATCAGCCTCGCACTGATGTATATGGGCGTGGTGTACCTGGAGAGCGTGGCGACGCTGGGCCTGATCGTCACCGCGCTCGGTATCTCGACCAGCCTTTTCTATCTCTGGCAGGGACAGACGATGCTGGGCCGCGAGCGCGAGCCCTATTTCCTGCAATCGCTCCTGCTCGCAATGGTGTTCCCCAGCGGCCTCGTGCTCTCCAACGCGCGCGCCACCTACGAAGCCTTCGCGGGCACGCCGATGGATTTCGCGCGCACGCCCAAAGCAGGTGCGGTGATGGCCGGAGGATGGCGGGGAAGTCCCGAACTCGTTGCCGGAATATTGCTGCCCATCTTCGCGCTCACCGAACAGGCCTGGAGTCTACCCTTCTTCATGTTCGCGGCGGCGGGTCTTCTGGCCATCGGCGGCATGGGCTGGCAGGGCACAGCGCGGCTTCCGGCGCGCGATGCGGGACCGGGCGAATAGCGTTAAGAATCGATTAACACATCGCTCCTAGCCTCAATTGATCAACTCTTACGGAATTGCCTTACGCAGCTTTGAAAAGCGGCGCGTATGATGCCTTTCGTGGTGGCCGACAGTCAGAGCGGCATGAAGGGGCTATGTGATGGCGGGATTTCCAGTCCGTTTTGCGGCGGTGATCGCCTTGTGCGTGCTCACGGCAGCCTGCGCGAGCGCGCCGGACTCCTATTCCGATAGTTCTTCCGGCTGGCGCGGCGCCGATTCTTCCGAAACCCCTCTGCAATGCGTGCCTTATGCGCGCGATCATTCGCAGGTGAAGATCTATGGCGATGCCGCCGATTGGTGGGCCAAGGCCGAAGGCATCTATGCCCGCGAAGAAGCGCCGCGGCTGGGCTCCATTCTGGTGCTCACCGGATATGCAGGCCCGCACCGCAGCCATGTCGCCGTCGTGACCGCGATGGTGTCATCGCGCGAGATCCGCGTGGACCATGCGAATTGGCTGAACGACGGGGCCGTCTTCACCGACGATCCCGTGGTGGATGTGAGCCCGGACAATGACTGGAGCCAGGTGCGCGTGTTCAACGAGCGCATCGGTGCCTGGGGGACAAGAACTTATCTGGTCCAGGGCTTCATCGGGCCCGATCACGACAACCCCGTCGTCGCCGACAACTCCTGATATAATCGAGCCGAATCAGAGGCTTGGTCGAGGCAGACGCGCTATTCTGCCCCACCCGGTTGCCTTTGGAACAAGCAGGGTTATGGTCCGCGCCCTTGCAAGGAGCGCGGGCTTCCCGCCACACGAGGATCACGGCGTCTAACGAAAGCGTTAGATACGCCCAGAAGACCTTCCGCGAGCGGATCATCTAACCCCGATGCGATTGTGAACGATCCCCGCCCCATCCTTCCCGAGAGGCCCGAAGCCGATGCTCCGGCGCCGGTCGCCGCTTCCGCATCGGCGCATGTTTCGGGGGGCCCGGGCCGCCGCGGCATGCTGCTGCTGGGCGCACTGGGTGTCGTCTTCGGCGATATCGGCACGAGTCCCCTGTACGCCATGCGCGAAACAGTGCTTGCCACCGGCGGACCTTTTCCGCGGCACGACGCCACGATCGGCGCGCTGTCCCTGATCATCTGGGCGCTCTTCATCGTGGTGACGCTGAAATATGTCGTGCTCATCATGCGCGCCGACAATGATGGCGAAGGCGGCACGCTGGCGCTGGCCTCGCTCGCGCATCGCTCGAGCGGCATCGGACGGCGCACCAAGATGGCTATCGGCATCGGCGCCGTGCTCGGGCTCGCGCTTTTCTTCGGCGACGGCATGTTGACGCCGGCGATCACCACGCTGTCGGCAGTGGAAGGTCTGGGCGTGGGCAGCCGCGCGTTCGAGCCGCTGGTGATCCCGCTCACGCTCATCATCCTCATCGGCCTGTTTGTGGTGCAGAGCCGGGGCACCGCGCATATCGGCAAGATGTTCGGCCCATTCATGGCCTTGTGGTTCGCGGTGCTGGCGATATTGGGCGCGGTCTCGCTGGTGCAGACGCCGTCAGTGCTGGTCGCAATCAATCCCTGGTATGCCGTGAAGCTCTTCATCGAAGCGCCCTGGCACGCTTTCGTGTCGCTGGGCGCCGTCGTGCTGGCGGTGACGGGTTGCGAAGCCCTCTATGCGGATATGGGACATTTCGGCAAGGACCCCATCCGCCGCGCCTGGTTCATCATCGTGCTGCCGGCCTTGCTGCTGGAATATCTGGGGCAGGCGGCCGCCATCCTGCGCGATCCGCATCTGGCCAGCATCGCCTTCTTTTCGGTGGTTCCGCATTGGGCGCATTACCCGATGGTGATCCTTTCCGCGATCGCCTCGGTGATCGCATCACAGGCCGTGATCTCCGGCGTGTTCTCGATGACGCAACAGGCCGTTCAACTCGGCCAGTTGCCGCGCATGGAAGTGCGGCACACGTCCGCCACCGACTATGGGCAGATCTATGTGCCGCGCATGAACGCAGTGCTTTGCGTCGGCGTGGTGCTCATCGTGCTGATCTTCAAGAGCTCGGCCGCGCTGGCGTCCGCCTACGGCATCGCGGTCACCGGCGTGATGGTGATCGATACGATGAACGTCTCGCTCGTGGCCGCTCGCCAGTGGCGCTGGAAACTGATCGCGGTGATCGCGCTGTTCGGCATGCTCGCCATCATCGACTACCTGTTCCTAAGCGCCAACCTCCTCAAGATCCCGGAAGGCGGCTGGTTACCATTGGCGGTCGCCGCCGGCGTGTTCGTGGTGATGGAGGTGTGGCGGAGCGGACGGCGCGCGCATCTGGAAAAGATCCGGTCCGAATCCATGCCGCTCAATCTGTTCCTGGAGCGGGCGGACAAGACGCCGGTGCGCGTGGCCGGCACGTCGATCTTTCTCTCCGCGCGCGGCGATATCGTGCCCGGCGCGCTTCTGCACAATCTCAAGCACAACAAGGTGTTGCACGAGCGCGTGGTGCTGGCGCATGTGATCGTCGACGACACGCCCATCGTCCCCGCCGCCAAGCGCATAGAAGTGGAGAAGCTGGGCAAGGGGTTTTATAACGTGAATATCCATCACGGCTTCTTCGAAACCCCCGACGTGCCGCGGGCGCTGGAAGAAGCGCGCCCCTTCGGCCTCGCCATCGACGTGGACACGGCCACATTCTTCATCGGTCACGAAACGCTCGTCCCGGCGGAGCATCCGGCGCTCGGCCGGTGGCGGACATGGATCTATATGCGCCTCGCCGCCTCGGCGCTTTCGCCCGCGCGCTTCTATCATTTGCCGCCGAACCGGGTCGTCGAACTCGGTACGCAGACCACGATCTAGGGCCACCATGACCACGACGGATGTTGCAGGTTCACCGCAGGGTCATGGAGCGCCGGCATCGCTGCGCCGGGAGATCGGGCTCACCGTGGGCGCGCTGGGCGTGGTGTTCGGCGATATCGGCACCAGTCCGCTCTACGCCATGAAACAATCCGCGCTCGCGGCGGGTGGTGCTATGCCGCCGGTCGTCGCCGTCATGGGCGTGCTGTCGCTCATCTTCTGGGCGCTGATGATCGTCGTGACGGTGAAATACGTCATCTTCATCATGCGCGCCGACAATGACGGCGAAGGGGGCGTTCTGGCGCTTGCCACGCTTGCGCATCGCGTCACCGGCCTGAGCCGCCGGGTGAAGACCGGGATAGGCCTTGTGGCGCTTCTGGGCCTCGCCTTGTTCTACGGCGACGGCATGCTGACGCCCGCGATCTCGGTGCTCAGCGCGCTGGAAGGCATCGGCGCGGAAAGCGCGAGTTTTGCTGAATGGGTCATGCCGTTGTCCTTGATCGTGCTGGTCGGCCTCTTCCTGATCCAGCGCCATGGCACCGAACGGATCGGCGCCCTCTTCGGCCCGGTCATGCTGGTATGGTTCCTCGTGCTGGCGGTGCTGGGCCTCAGATCGATCATGCAGGCGCCGGCGATCCTGACAGCGGTGAATCCGGAATATGCCGCGGCCTTGTTCCTGCGCGAGCCGTGGACGGCATTCGTGGCGCTGGGCGCCGTGGTGCTCTCGGTGACCGGCTGCGAGGCGCTCTACGCAGACATGGGGCACTTCGGCAAAAACCCGATCCGCTATGCGTGGATCGTCATCGCGCTACCCGCGCTCCTGCTCAATTATTTCGGCCAGGGCGCGCAGCTTCTCACCCATCCGGCATCGGTGAACTTCCTGTTCTATTCGCTCGCACCGCACTGGGCGCATTATCCGCTGGTGATCCTGGCGACGGTCGCCACCATCATCGCGTCGCAGGCCGTGATCTCCGGCGTGTTCTCGATCTCACAACAGGCCGTGCAGCTCGGGCAGCTGCCGCGCATGGAGGTGCGCCACACCTCCGCGACCGAGCAGGGGCAGATCTATGTGCCGCGCATCAACGCCTTGCTTGGCGTCGGCGTGGTCCTGATCGTCCTGATCTTCAAATCATCGGACGCGCTGGCATCGGCCTACGGCATCGCGGTTACCGGCGTGATGGTCATTTCCACCTTCCTGGTGGCCGTCGTGGCAGCGCGGAAATGGCACTGGCCGCTGCCGCTGGTGCTGGCGGTTTTCGGCGTGCTCGGACTCATAGACCTGACCTTCCTTTGCGCCAATACGCTCAAGATCGTGCAAGGCGGCTGGCTGCCGTTGGCGGTGGCTGCCGCCGTGTTCGTGGTGATGGACACCTGGCGCGTGGGCCGCAGGGTCCATCTCGACCGGCTGCGCGATGGCGCTCTTTCCATGCCGCTGTTCCTGGACCGCATCGACAAGAATGCGCAGCGCATCGCCGGCACTGCGGTGTTCCTCACGCCGCGCACGGATCTGACGCCTGGACCGCTGCTGCATAGCCTCAAACACTATCGGCTGCTGCATGAACGGGTGATCCTCGTCAGCGTCATGGTCGACGATGTGCCCGTGGTGGCGCCCGCGAAGCGCTTCGAGGTGGAGAAGCTCGGCAAGGGATTCTTCGCGGTGAAACTGCACTACGGATTCTTCGAATATCCCGACGTACCCAAAAGCCTCGAGCAGGCACGGCCCTATGGGTTGGTGCTGGAGCCTGACATGACGACGTTCTTCGTCGGCCGGGAAATGCTGGTGCCTGCCAGCCGCCCGATACTGAGGCCATGGCGCATCGCGCTCTATACCTGGCTTGCGTCCAACGCCTATTCGCCGGCGCGATTCTTCCGCCTGCCCGCCAATCGGGTGGTCGAGCTCGGCACGCAGATCAGCATCTGACTTGACGGCGAAGCCCGAACCGCGTCTCGTTGGAGAAACGATATCGCGGGAGGGATTTATGCGCGCATTCGCGCTGGCGGCGGCGTTTTCTGTCCTGATGTCCGGCATGGCGCTCGCCGGCCCACAAGCGACGGTCGCGCAGGGCACATTGTCGGGGACGAGCGATAGCGGCATCGCGGTCTTCAAGAACATACCTTTCGCGGCCGCGCCCACCGGCGATCTTCGATGGCGCGCGCCGCAGCCTGCGCCCAACTGGAGCGGCGTGCGGGACGCGAGCAAATTCGGTCCTATCTGCATGCAGGCGCCGCGGCCCAAGAGCGCTCCGCGCGACGAGAAGCTGCCGCAGAGCGAGGACTGCCTCTCGCTCAATATCTGGACGCCGGACATGAAGCCGGGCGCCAGGCTTCCGGTGATGGTGTGGATCTATGGTGGCGCTTTCCGCGAAGGCGGATCGGCATACGCCCTCTATGACGGCACCGACCTCGCGCAGCACGGCGTCGTGCTCGTGACGCTCAATTATCGCCTTGGCTGGTTCGGCTTCCTCGATACGCCCGCGCTCGCCGCCGAACACCCCAATGAGCCGCACGGCAATTACGGCCTGCTCGACCAGATTGCGGCGCTAAAATGGGTGCAGGCCAACATCGCGGCCTTCGGCGGCGATCCGTCGAACGTGACAATCTTCGGCGAGTCCGCCGGCGGCATGAGCGTCAACGACCTCATGGTATCGCCGCTCGCGCGCGGGCTGTTCACGAAGGCGATCTCGGAATCGGGTCTGGGCCTCATCCACACACCGACACAGGACCAAGCGCGCCAGGCAGCGAAGGATTTCATCGCCCGGACGGGCGACGATCCGGCAAAGTTGCGCGCGCTCTCCGCCGCCGAAATCGCGGCGGACGAGAAGGGTTTCAGCGACAACGCCATGACCCCCATGGTCGACGGCACCGTGCTGCCCGGCCAGGTGGCCGATCTCTTCGCGCAAGGCAAGATCGCGAAAGCCGCCTATATCGCAGGCTCGAACAGCGACGAAGCCACGCTGATGGCATGGATCGGCATGACGAAAGAGAGACTGCTCGCACCTCTGGGCGACAAGGAACAGGCGGTTCGCGCGCTCTATGACGAAGACGGAAAGATCAGCGATGACGAATTCGTGCGCCAATTCTTTAGCGACGCGCTGTTTGCTTCCGGCGCGGAGGGCCTTGCCCGCTACACGGCGAAGACGGGAGAGCCGGCCTACGTCTACAATTTCCGTTATATCGCGGATGGATTGCGCGGCCGGGATCACGGCGTGGGACATGGCGGCGAAATCTTTTACGTCTTTGGCATGCACGGCTTCATCCAGACGCCGCGCGGCGCGATGATGGCGCATTTCGTGACCGACAAGGACAAGGCCGTCATCTCCCAGATGCAGGATTACTGGACAAATTTTGCGAAGACCGGCGACCCCAACGGCAAAGGCCTTCCGCAATGGCCGGCGACCTCTGATGCCGCGCCGCGCACCCTGGTGATCGACGATACGACCAGGGCGGCCGACGGCTTCCGCACGAAGCAATTGGGCCTCATGTATGCGGCGTGGTCGGCGCGTACAGGAGATCCCGCGCCTTAATCGAGCGCGTAGACCAGTGCCTTGAGATACGCAGTCTCCGGCAGCATCGGATGGACCGGATGGTCCGGTCCGGCGCCGGATTGGCGGATGAGCGCTGCGCGCCGGTTCGCACGCGAGATGCCGATGGCGCATTCCTGCGAGAAGCGTTCGGACGAAATATTGTGCGAGCAGGACGCGAGCAACAGAAAGCCATCGGGCGCAACAATCGACGCAGCGAGGCGTGCCAGCTTGCGATAAGCCTTCGCGCCGGGCTCGAGATCCTTGCGCGACTTCACGAAAGGCGGGGGATCGGCGATTATCACATCGAATCTTTCGCTCGTGGCGGCGAGGCGCTCGAATTCCTCAAACACGTCTGCCCTGATGAAGCGCGCATGCAAGCCGTTCGCCGCCGCGGCCTCCTCGGCGAGAGCGAGCGCAGTTTGCGATGAATCGATGCCCGTCACCTCTCTCGCGCCACTCTTCGCCGCTGCGAGCGCAAAGCCTCCGCCATAACAATAGGCATCGAGTACAGAGCGGCTCTTTGCGATACGCGCCATGAAGGCGTGGTTGTCGCGCTGGTCGAAATACCAGCCGGTCTTCTGTCCACCGCCGATATCGGCGAAGTAGCGCACGCCGTTCTCGATCAGCGAAATCCTGCCGGGCATCTCGCCTTTGGCGGCGCGCACATAGGAGGGCAAGCCCTCGAGCGCGCGCGACGGCGTGTCGTTGCGCAAGACGATCGTCCGGGGCGAGACGATTTCGTCCAGCGCTTCCAAAAGCGCGGGCGTGAGGTTCTCCATGCCGGCCGTCGTCACCTGCACCGAGCAGAGATCGCCGAAGCGGTCGATGGCGACGCCGGGAAGTCCGTCGCCCTCGGCGTGGACGAGGCGATAGTATGGCTCGTCGTAGAAAGCCTCGCGGCGCGACAAGGCGCGGCGCAGGGCCGTCGCGAAAAATGCCGCGCCGATTCCAGCGTCGGCCTTCGGATCGAGAATGCGCACCGCAATCAAGCTCGCGGGATTGAAATAGCCGGTACCCAGGGCGAGGCCATCGTGGCCTTGCACATTTACGATGCTGCCCGGCGCCAGCGCTTTTGCAGCCGCATCCATTACGATTTCGTTCGAGAACACCCAAGGCGCGCCGGCGCGGAGGCGGCGGCCTTCCTTTGGTCTGAGCTTGATGACGGGATGCAATTTCATGCGCCGCGCTTAGCATGGCGCGGGCAGCGCATTCAATTCGGCGGCCTTGCCGGAGATGCCTGGCCAGGCTTGGCGTCGAACGCCGCGCGTTGTTCCTTTGTCCATGCAGGCAAGGTCTTCCGCGCCATGAGATAGTCGTAGAGCGCGTTGACTTCGTAATCGTGGAATTTGCGGAACCGCGAGAAAGCCAGCGGCGACATTGTGGGCAGCCAGCCATGGGTGGATTGACCGCGATAGAGCAGGCGGAAAAACTGCGAGCGCGTGTAGCGGGCCGCGATGTTGAGATCGGGCGCATCACCCGAACCTGTGAGATCGCCGCCATGGCACTGCGCGCAGGCGATGGATGCGAGATAGCGGCCGCCATCGAAACGAGGTCCTTCATCCGCAGGCGCCAAAATCTCGTCGGCCTTGGGCGATGCGGGCACGAGTTCGCCCGCGACGATCGCCTTGCGGGCTTTCCAGTCGAACTTCGGCCGCGGTGTCGGCCAGTGGTCCGGCGGCAGTGACCGGATATAGGCGATCACATCTTCGAGGTCGCCGTCGCGCATATAGGCATAGGTGCCTGAGGGCATGAGCCACATCGGACGCGCGTCCGGCGTCAGTCCGTGGCGGATGGCGCGCTCGAAATCGCCGTCGCTATAGACCGGGGTAAGCGCACGAAGATTGCCCGACTGGATCTCGAGATAAGGATTGTTCCGGAGCAGCCGTCCCCTCAGATCGTCGCCATGGCAACCGAAGCAGCCCGCCAGCGTGATCCAGTGCTTCCCGCGCGCAGGCGCTCCAACATCCTTGCTCGCATGAACAAGCGATGACGGCAGCGTATAGCGCCGCTCGATCACGGCTTCGGATGCCAGATAGACGTAGGAAATCCACAATAGCCACAACGTGGCCGCGATGCCCGCCGCGGCGCTGACCCACATGGCAGCCATTGTCGTGAATCGCCCGGCCTGCATGGCGTGAGACTATGGGCGGGGCGCGTTCCGGTCTAGCTCGTGCTCCGCGCGCCGAAGCGGGCATAAAGCCGGGCGATCGTGTTCACCGCATTGTCGGCTTCGGCGCGATCCGGCGTCTCGTTGGTGTCGCCATAGCCCTTCATGTCGCCGCCATCCAGCGCCTGCACGACGATGCCGTCCGTGCGCGAGAGCACATTCACGCCGTCATAGAAAAGACCATACGTCACCTCCGGCTGCGGGATGAGCCACGCGATCTGGCCGCGCACCGGCACGATGGAATCGTCCTTCCACAGATCGCGCGCGCCATAGCCGGTGCAGTTGATGACCACCTTCTCCTTCAGCCGCGCGAATTCCTGCGGCTCGTGGAATTCACGGCGTTCGATCCTGCCGCCAGCCATCAGGAAATCGCTCATCAGCGTGTGGCCATAGTCCGCGATGTTGAACATCAAGGTCTCGCTGCGGCCGACATGCGGCGCGTTGAACGGCGTCGAGCCCTGCGGCAAAGCCCGATATCGCGGCGTCAGATCGCTGATGCGCGAATAATAATCCGCAAAGGGAAGCGAACCCGGCGGGGTGGCGCGAGCGCTGCTGTCCGTCTCCTCGTCGGCGACCACATAACGGTCGATCCACTGCACGGGATTGCCCGGCAACCCCAGATAGCTCCGATAGGTCTTGAACGAGGTGCGCGCCATCTGCTCCCACAGCGCGGGGAAATCCGGTGACACATGATCGGAGAGCGCGATGCGCGAATCCGGCGTCCAGCTTCCCGTCGCTCTGGCGCTGCGCGTTTGCGGCAATTGTTCACGCGCATAGATGGTGACTTTTGCGCCCGCCTTCTGCGCCAGTATCGCGGAGGTAAGGCCCAACGCGCCGCAACCGATCACCGCGATTTCACGCGGACTATTCGCCATCGCCTTACCGACCGCGATGGTGCTCGATCCCCAGGAGAGCGACCAGCCGCTTCCTCCGTGACCGTAGTTGTGAACCACGAGCGTGTGGCCGAGCGTCTCGGTGTCCAGCCGCGGACCTGCGGCGCGGAACGGCCGCAGGCAAACCGTGATGTCGAAAATCCTGTCGAGCGAAGCGCGGATCGGCGCGATAGTCGGCTGAAAGGCGCCGATCGCCGGTGCAACGACATTGGTGCAGGCTTCAAGACCCGCGAGGCCACCCAGCGCGAGCGAGGTCTGGAGCAGGCGGCGGCGATGAAGCGGAAAACCTGCGGCCAGCGTCAGCGGGGAAGCTCCTTCAGATGCGCGAAAGGCTAACCTGTCTGCCCCCGATCTGCGAAGGCTGGTGCCGCCTGCGTGACTCGAACACGCGACCCCATCATTACGAATGATGTGCTCTACCAACTGAGCTAAGGCGGCTTGGGCCGCGGGATATAGCACGGCGGGGCCATCGTGCAACCGGCCCCGCGGCGCGGGATTTGCGATTTCCCGCCCAAGGCCTTATGAGGCCCGCCCGCAACCGCCTGTGCCGGGTCCACGCTTTGCGCATCCCCATTCACCGCGAAGGCTGGCCGTTCATCGCCTTTGCTGCCGTGCTGAATCTGCTGCTTCTCCTGCTCCTGGGGGCGTGGGGCTGGCTGATGCTGCCAGTGACGCTGTGGGTGGTGGCCTTCTTCCGCGATCCGGAGCGGATTGTGCCTTCCGGAGAGGGCCTCATCATCTGCCCCGCGGACGGGAAACTTCTTCCTATCGTTAAGGCCGTTCCGCCGCCGGAACTGGAGATGGGCGGCGAAGATGTGATCCGCCTCTCGATTTTCATGAATGTTTTCAACGTACACGTGAACCGCGCGCCCGGCGACGGAACCGTGACGAGACTTGCATATCGTCCCGGCAAATTCTTCAATGCATCGTTCGACAAGGCGAGCACCGACAATGAGCGCCTGTCGATGCGGCTTCGGATGTCCGGAGCAGGCGGGGTGGCTGGTAAGGACATCGCAGTGATCCAGATCGCGGGCCTGGTGGCGCGCAGGATCGTCAGCGAGACAAGCGAAGGACAGCATCTATGCCGGGGCGATCGTTTTGGAATCATCCGTTTCGGCAGCAGGGTGGACGTCTATTTGCCAGACGGCGCACGCGTGACGGCGAAGCCCGGCCAGAGCGTGCGCGCGGGGGAGACAATCCTCGCGTCGTACCCAAGCTGATGGCGAAACTTCCGAAGCCGGACATGGCGCGCGTCGCGACGCTAAGCGAGACCGTGCCTTTGACGCGCCACATCCCGAGCGCGATCACGCTTCTGGCACTGTGCTGCGGCGCCACCGCCATTCCCTTTGCGATGTACGGCAACTGGAAAGGCGCCGTGGCCGCGACCGTTGCGGCCGCGCTCCTCGACACCATGGACGGCTGGATCGCGCGGCTGATCGGCGCGGGCTCGGAATTCGGTGCACAGCTGGACAGTCTCGCCGACCTTGTGAACTTCGGCATCGCGCCGTCCATCGTCATCTATATGTGGACGCTGACCCATGCCGGCGGCGCAGGTTGGGTGATGGCACTGATCTACGCCATGTGCTGCGCCATCCGCCTCGCGCGCTTCAACGTCGAGAGCGTGGACACGGATGCGCCGCCCGCCAAGCACTTCACCGGCATGCCCACGCCCGTCGCGGCATGCCTGATCCTGCTGCCGATGCAATTCACTTTTCAGTTCTCCAATCCGGAATTTCGCAATCCCATGGTCACAGCGGCGATGATCGCCATCGTCTCCATCATGATGGTCAGCCGCGTTCCCACCTTCTCGCTCAAGCGGCTGCACATTCCGAGAAGCCGGCGGCTGCCGCTCGTCGTACTGGCGCTGCCCATCATCGCCTCCGCCATCATCTATCCATGGGCGACGCTTTCGACCGGATTGATCATTTATTTCGCGACGATTCCGGTGAGCGTGATCCAGTTCGCCAATGAGCGCCGCAAACGGCGCATCTCGCTGCGCGACGACGACTAGGCAATTCCCGCCTTCCGCGACGGCACGATTGCTCCGGCACGGCAATCTGCGCCATGCTGACGGAAAATCAGGGAAACGCCATGCTCACCAAGGCGGACGATTATCCGGTCCATCAATTGCCGGAGCCGATCGCAACGGCCGGAACCGATCGCAATTTCTACGACCGATATTTTTTCAACGGCTATCCGCCGGACGGGGAAACGTTTTTCGCCTGCGCGCTGGGCGTGTATCCACATCTGAACGTGATGGATGCCGCCTTCTCCCTGATCGAGGGAGGCGTGCAACGCAACCTCCACGCGTCGCGCGTCTTGCACATGGAGCGCATGGATACGACGGTCGGCCCCATTTCGATCGACGTGATCGAGCCCTTGAAGAAGCTGCGCGTGCGCGTCGCGCCCAACGAGCACGGCATCGAAGCCGATCTCACCTTCACCGCACGCGCGAGGCCGGTGGATGAGCCGCGCTTCACGTATCGCGTCGGCCCTTCGACGTTCATGGACTACACGCGGCTCACGCAGAACGGCTCCTATGAGGGCTGGATCTCGGTCAAGGGCAAGAAGGTTCCCGTGACGTCCAAATGGGTGGGCACGCGGGATCGCTCCTGGGGCGTGCGGCCCGTCGGATTGCAGAATCCGCAGCCCATCGCGCCGCCTCGGATGCCGCAATTCTATTGGTTGTGGGCGCCGCTTAATTTCGAAGACCGGTTCATGCTCTATCACAACAATGCGGAGGCCAGCGGGAAGCCATGGAACGAAGCATCGGTGATCGGCCCGGTGGGCGAGCTCGATGCGACGCATATGGAGAAGGCCTCATCGAAGCTCGCGTTCAAATCGGGCACGCGCCACGCCAAAAGCGCGGTCGTGACGGTGGTCGATCCCGATGGCGCGGAGTGGCGCGCAACCATCACGCCCAAATACAATTTTTACATGTCGGGCATCGGCTATACCAACCCCGAATGGGGCCACGGCCACTTCAAGGGTGAAAACGCAGTCGGCTACGACGAATACGAGACGGCGAAAGTGAACGAGAACGATCCGCGCTTCCTGCACGTGCAGGCGATCTCGAGCGCGACGCTGGAAGGCCCCAACGGATTGAAGCGCGAGGGCATGGGCGTATTGGAGCAACTCATCATCGGTCCTCATGCGCCGTCCGGCTTCAAGGAGATGCTCGACACCGCGCCATGAGCGACGACATCTCCCCTCGCCTGGCGAAATATCTCGCCGCCCATTTCGACGTCGCCTCCGTCGAGGTTTCGGGACTGTCGCGCATTTCCGGGGGCGCCAGCCGCGAAACCTACCGCTTCGCCGTTCGCTACTACCGCGATGGCCGCGCACATGACCGAAGGCTCATCCTGCGCCGCGATCCGCCGGCAAGTCTCATCGATACCGAACGCTCCACCGAATTCCGCGCCTATCAGGCGTTCTACAAGCAAGGCCTCCCGGTTCCGGAGCCTATCGTCCTCGAGCTGGGAAGCGATGCGCTCGGACGGCCATTCTTCATCATGCAGGAGATCGAGGATTGCACGGTTGCATCCATCCTGCAGCCGGATCCTTACGGCGCGCATGCGCCGCGCATCGGGCAACAGTTCTTCACGGTCCTGGGAAGGATCGCGAGAGCAGAGCCCGACAAGATCGGCCTGGGTGATCTTGAAGGCGCGCGGGTCGACAGCTGGAAGCACGAGATCGCGCGCTGGGAGCGCGAGATCGATGAAGACGAACGCGAGCCGCAGCCGATCGTGCGGGCAGCGATCCGCTGGCTGAAGCGAAATCCGCCGCCGCCGGCACAGAAGGTTTCCGTCGTGCATGGCGACTATCGCACGGGAAACTTTCTCTACGACGCGGAAGGCAATATCCGCGCGATTCTCGATTGGGAGATGGCCCATCTCGGCGATCCGCTCGAAGATTTGGGCTGGGCGCTCGATCCCTTGTGGAGCCATCACAATCCGGCGCGGCCCGCAGGGCTTCTTTCGCGTGAGCACGCCATCGCGTTTTGGGAAGAAGCCAGCGGGCTCAAAGCCGATCCCCGTGCGCTTCTGTGGTGGGAAATCTTCGCGAGCTTCAAGGGTGCGGCGATCTGGATCTCCGCCGCGCGCGAATACAATGACGGACGCAACACCGATCCGGTCAACCTCTTCTCCGGGTGGTATTGCCTCGCCTTCCACAACAAGGTTCTGGCCGACAAGCTGAGCGCGATGGACGCATGAAACCGGACGTCGACACCATACTCGCAACCACTGGGGCGCAGCTCATGACGGAGATCGCGCCTCAATTACCCCCCGGGTACACCCAAAGCTCGGCCGGGCTTATCGGCATGCTGCTGGGGTTCTGCGCCCAGGAATACCAGAACGGCGCCGATATCCGGGCCAGCGAAAACGCCCAGATGCGCAATCTGCTTGCCGAACTGGAAGGCGTCGTCGAGGAGGCCAGGCTGCGCGGCAAACTCGGCACGGTGATGGGCGACCGCGACGCTTCGCTCAAGATCGCCGATCTCAATGCCGCAAACGCCGAGCTCAAGAACCTTCTGATCGAAGCTCAGAGCTATCTCGAAACCCGGCGCGACGAGAAAGCCAAGCTTGCGCGCCGCGAGATCTGGGCAGTTCTGCGGGCGCATGCAGACCGTCGCGTGTTGAAGCTGCCGGGCATGTGATCAGGCGGCGCGGCCCTTCGGATGGGCCTTTGCATAGACGTCCATCAGCTTCTTCGCATCGATCTCGGTATAGGCCTGCGTGGTGGAAAGCGAGGCATGGCCGAGGAGTTCCTGGACGCTGCGCAGATCGCCACCGTTCTGGAGAAGATGCGTCGCGAAGGAATGGCGCAGCGCATGCGGCGTGGCGCGCTCCGACAGGCCAAGCCGCCCCCGGAGATTCTGCATAAGTCCCTGCGCCTCGCGCGCGCTCATCGGCCTGCCGCGTCGCGAGACGAAAAGCGCGTCTTTCGGCATCTGCACGAAGGGAATGAGCTTTGCGTAAGCCGCGATCGCTTCGCGGATCACCGGCAGCAGCGGTACGACGCGCTCCTTGCGTCCCTTGCCGGTAATGACGAGACCGTCGCCCAGCGGGACGTCGCCGATGCGCAAACTGAGGGCTTCCGAGATCCGGAGT
Organism: Rhizomicrobium sp.; assembly: GCA_051959625.1. Classification (GTDB taxonomy): domain Bacteria; phylum Pseudomonadota; class Alphaproteobacteria; order Micropepsales; family Micropepsaceae; genus Rhizomicrobium. The sequence continues at coordinate 19,322 of JBQCFD010000154.1, read as the reverse complement.
CCCGCACCATAGAGCAGTGTCAGCAGGGCCACATTGCGCGCACCCAGCCACTCGACATCATTCTCCGCCGCCTCCGCCAGCGTGCGCGCGGCATCCGTTTCGCTCAGGGGCCGGGGAAGCGAGCGCGCGATGCGCGGGCTGCGCACGCTCCGCGCCGCTGGATTGTCCACGACGTCCTCGCGGGCCAGATGGCGGAAGAAGCTGCGGATCGAAGCCAGCGTGCGCCGGACCGAGCGGTTGCCGAGTCCGTCGTTGCGGCGATCGGTGATGAAAGCACGGATGTCGGCGGGCGTGACCCTGTCGAGTTTGCGCTCGTCGATCGTGCCGCCCAGATGACCGGCCAGAAAATCCAGGAAACGCGAAACATCGTCGCCATAGGCGCGCAGCGTGTGCGGGCTGGCGCGCCGCTCATGCGCCAGAGCGGCCAGCCATTCGGACTTCAGAGTTTGGGCAGATCGAGCCATGCGCGGATCGCACGTTCCAACGCACGCGCGAAAAAGGAAAGGTCCGCCGCCGTCTCTTCGCCTTCGAAGCGGCCTTCGCTCCTCGCCCCCAGCGCATAGAGCGCGGCCGGCGTATCGCGGCCGATGCGCAGGCGGAACACCGCGACGCTTTTGCAGTCCGGCGCGCCGAGCAGGACGTCGCCGCCGCCCGACAGAACCGCGCCGGATCCATCCCGGCCGAGGACGGCCCGCGTCGTACCATGCGCGATCAGCCGGACGCCTTCGCAACCCCTGGGCGCGGCGTTCTCGCCTTCCACGCAGAGCGCCACCCTGTCCGCACCGAAGGCCGGCGCCGCGGTCGTGGCCACCGCGATCGCTTCCTCGAAGGATCGCGCGTCGATGAGATCCAGCACCAGCTTGCGCACGCCGTCACCCAGGCGCACGGCGCGGTCGCTGCGCAATCCGTCGCATTCCGCGCGCAGCGCGGCATTCTCGCCCGCCAGCCGTTCGATGACATAGGATTGCATGTCGCGGACGCGCGCCGTCCCGAATCGCTTGGGAAGCAGAAGCCCCAGCAACTCGCCATCTTCCGCGAGCTTTTCGCGATGCATTCTTATATAGGCCTTCACGGCCTGCGCCGCGGCCATTGCCGGATCGCGGGACTCGGCGCGGTCGCTCATGCAAGAATCCGGAATGGTTGTGGCATGGCGTCTGGCCTGCGCGAATCGGTAACAGAAGTGTAGCGATGAACAGCTTTGCCTTGAAGCCCACGGAGCAGGCCCCGGCGCATCGCGCGGGCGTGCTTCTGCCGTTGCCGCTTTCGGGCATCTACGACTACGCCACCGACCAACCGTTGGCGCGCGGCACCATTGTCACGGCCCCGCTCGGCCCCCGCGAATATCTCGCCTGCGTCTGGAATGCGGGCGACGGCAAGATTGCCACGGAGAAACTGAAGCCAATTGAACGATTGGAAGGCGATCCGCGCCTGCCACCGGCATTGTGCGACTTCATCGACTGGGTATCGCGTTACACGCTGACGCCGCCGGGACAGGTTTTGGCGCTGGCGTTGCGCGTATCCTCTGCCTTCGACGAGGAAGTGCCACGCGCCGCTTTCGTGCGCGGCGGCGAGACGCCCAAGAAGATGACGGACGCCCGCGCCCGCGTGCTGACCCTGGCCGAAGACGGTCTGGCGCGGCGGATCATGGACTACGCGACGGAAGCGAACGTATCGCCCGCCGTGGTGCGCGGCCTGGTCGACTGCGGCGCGCTGAAGGAGATCGCGCTGCCGGAGTTCCGGCGCTTTCCCGTTCCGGATCCGGATCACGCGGCGCCGGGGCTGAACCTCGAGCAGCAGAAAGCCGCGAATGCGATGGTTCAGGACGTGCGCGTGGGCGCTTTCGCCGCGCATCTTCTCGACGGCGTAACGGGATCGGGCAAAACCGAGACGTATTTCGAAGCGGTGGCCGAAGCGTTGAGGCGCGGCAAGCAGACGCTGATCCTTCTGCCCGAAATCGCGCTGACGGTGCAGTTCCTGGACCGTTTCGCGGAGCGTTTCGGCTGCCGCCCGGCGGAATGGCACAGCGATCTTTCGCAGAAGGAGCGCAAGCGCACCTATCGCGCCGTGATGAACGGCGAGGCGCGCGTGGTGGTGGGGGCGCGGTCGGCGCTGTTCCTGCCGTTCAGGGAAATGGGGCTCATCATCGCCGATGAAGAGCACGAGCAGGCCTACAAGCAGGAAGACGGCGTGATCTATCACGCGCGCGACATGGCGGTGGTGCGCGCAAGGCTGGAGAACTGCCCGATCGTGCTTTCGAGCGCAACGCCGTCGCTCGAAAGCTATGTGAATGCGGCCAATGAGCGGTATCGGTGGCTGCGCGTGCGTGAACGCCACGGCGTCGCGTCATTGCCGGAAGTGCGCCTGATCGATCTTCGCAACGAGAAGATGGACACGGGCACATGGCTTTCACAGCCCTTGCGCGAAGCACTCGCGGTAGCGCTGGGCAGCGGGGAACAGGCGATGCTGTTCCTCAATCGCCGTGGTTATGCACCGCTGACTTTGTGCCAGTCGTGCGGCCACAAAATGATGTGCCGCAACTGTTCGACATGGCTGGTTGAGCACCGCTATCACCGCCGCCTCACCTGCCATCATTGCGGCTTCGACGTGCCGACGCCGAAGAATTGTCCCGAGTGTCAGGCGGAAAACAGCCTGATCGCCTGTGGTCCTGGCGTGGAGCGCGTGGCGGAGGAGTTCGCGAGCGTATTTCCGCAGGCGCGCATGGCGATTGCCTCTTCCGACACCTGGCACGGCCCATTGGAGACGCAAGCCGCGATCCGCGCCATGGCCAAGCGCGAGATCGACGTGGTGATCGGCACACAGATCATGGCCAAAGGCCACCATTTCCCGCAGCTCACACTGGTCGGCGTGGTGGATGCGGATCTCGGCGGGGCCGATGGCGATATGCGCGCGCGCGAACGAACCTTTCAATTGTTGCATCAGGTGTCCGGCCGCGCCGGGCGCGCGGAGAAGCCGGGGCTGGTGCTGCTGCAGACGCGCAATCCGCAGGACGCGGTGATGAAGGCGCTGGCATCGGGCGATCGAGACGCCTTCTACGAGCAGGAGCGCGGTTTCCGCGAACGCGCGGCAACGCCGCCGTTCGGACGGCTGGCCGCGGTCATTCTGTCCGGGTCCGACGGTGAAACTGTGCGCGACATTGGCCGCCAGCTGGCGAAAGCGGCGCCGTCCGCGCGCGGCGTGAAAGTGTGGGGGCCCACGCCGGCCTTCTATCACCTGCTGCGCGGGCAGACGCGGGAGCGATTGCTGGTGCAAGCCGATCGCAGCGTGGATGTTCAAGCCTATCTGCGGGCCTGGCTGGCGACGGTAAAGGTGCCGAACGCCGTGCGCGTCGCCGTCGATATAGACCCGGTGAGCTTCTTCTAACCACTCTTTGTCATCGCCTGCTTTATGCGGCGACCCAATTTGGCCGCGCAAAGAATGAAGGGGCACCGGTTTCTTTGCGGAATGACCGGGTGATGACAGTGGAGGGGAGAGGATCAGCCCGGCAGGTTCAACCCGAGTTCGCGGGCGCGGGCCGAAGCGCGCTTGTGGTCTTCGGCGGTGTAGAGCTGGCCGAAGCGTTTGCCGGTGAGCTGGCGATAGATGAGTTCGGTGACGGCGCGGTTCAGCCACTCGCTGCGGCTCTCATCCCCGCGCAGTCTTTCGACCATCGCCTCGGTGTCCTTGCCCATCCAGAAGGTGATCCGGCTCTCCGTTTCCGCCCGGCGTTTCTGATAGGCCGTCTGGCGCTCGCTGTCGGACTTCATGGGCACGATCTCTCGAATCGACGTGAAGTACCTTACGTGAGTTGCCCTCCGCTGCCTACATGCGAGATACCCGAAAAAATCCGTAGATCAGGCGGATTCAATCGTGAAGCAACTTACGAACAAGCGGCTACTGAATGTCCCGAACGTCCGTCAGGTGACCCGCGATGGCTGCGGCAGCCGCCATGGCGGGAGAAACGAGATGGGTGCGGCTGCCGCGGCCCTGGCGGCCTTCGAAATTGCGGTTGGAGGTGGAGGCGCAGCGCTCGCCCGGCTCCAGACGGTCGGCGTTCATGGCGAGGCACATGGAGCACCCCGGCTCGCGCCATTCAAAGCCGGCTTCGACGAACACCTTGTCGAGGCCTTCGTCCTCCGCCTGCTTCTTCACCAGGCCCGATCCCGGCACGACCATCGCGCCCACATGCGACGCGACCTTGCGGCCCCTGGCGATGGCGGCGGCGGCCCGCAGGTCCTCGATGCGGCCATTGGTGCAGGAGCCGATGAAGACACGGTCGATCTTCACCTCCGACAGCGCCGTGCCGGGCTTCAGATCCATGTATTGCAGCGCCCGCTCGACGCCGGCGCGCTGGTTGGCGTCGTCGATCTTCGCCGGATCGGGGACAGACGCGGTGATCGGCGCCCCCTGCTCAGGCGAGGTGCCCCAGGTGACCATGGGCGCGATGTCTTTCGCATCCAGCATCACTTCCGCGTCAAACATCGCATCCGGGTCGGAGTGCAGCGTCTTCCAATATGCGACGGCGGCATTCCATTTCTCGCCCCTGGGCGCGCGCGGCTTGCCTTGCAGATAGGCGAACGTCGTCTCGTCCGGCGCGATCAGGCCGGCGCGCGCGCCGCCTTCGATGGTGAGATTGCACAGCGTCATCCGGCCTTCCATCGAAAGGCTTTTCACCGCATCGCCGGCATATTCGATGACGTGGCCGGTACCGCCGGCGGTGCCGATCTTCGCGATGATCGCGAGCGCCATGTCCTTCGCGGTGACGCCGATGGGAAGCGCACCGTTCACTGTCACGCGCATGTTCTTCGACTTGGGCATGAGCAGCGTCTGCGTCGCCATGACATGCTCCACATCGGAGGTGCCGATGCCGAAGGCGATGGCGCCGAAGGCACCGTGCGTCGAGGTGTGGCTGTCGCCGCAGACGATGATGGTGCCGGGCAATGTCCAGCCCTGCTCCGGCCCCACGATGTGCACGATGCCCTGGCGGATATCATCCATGGAGAGGTATTCGACGCCGAAATCCTTCGCGTTCTTCTCCAGCGTTGCGATCTGTTCGCGCGATTCCGGATCTTCGATCCCCTTCGCGCGATCCTTGGTCGGCACGTTGTGATCCGCGACCGCGAGTGTGAGATCGGGGCGGCGCAGCTTGCGCCCCGCCAGGCGCAGCCCTTCGAACGCCTGCGGGCTCGTCACCTCATGCACGAGGTGGCGGTCGACATAGATGACGGAGGATTCTCCTGGCGCCTCGTGCACCAGATGGGCATCCCAGATCTTGTCGTAGAGGCTCTTCCCGGACATCACGCCGTACGCTTCGCTTTTCCGGGATTTTCCAAATCACACGTTCCGCTGCACCGCAACAGGCTTGCGCAGACAGCGGCACTTCGCGCAACGGAATTGTTTTCAAAATTTGGGGGGGTACCGCCCCCCACCCTTCCTCCTGAAAGGATCGGATGGCGCTCAGGATCGGCCCACCGCGCCCGCCTGTCAAGAACAAAAGAAGAACTTTTAGTGCTGGCTCGTGATATAAAGCACCAGCATGATGATGATGATTGCGATGAATTGCGCGAGCACACGCCAGCGCATCAGCCGGTTGGACCAGCTCCGCGACGTATCCCCCCCGACCCAGAGGGTATAGAGCCCCGCCATCAGGATCAGCGCCACGACCACGATGGCGATTGCGACGATCACTTTTCCCATGGCGAAGACTTAGCAGAAATCGCGGGCGTCGGTCGGCGCGGCGTTTTGGCCGCCGCTATTCCACGAGTTCCGCCAGATGCCTCAGCGACATCGCGCAACCGAGCTCGTTGTCCGACGGCCGGATGCCCGGCGGCAGGTTTTCGCACCGAATGGTGACCTCGATTCCGCCCGGTGCATCGCGCAGCAAAGTGGAAACCGTCATTGCGCCGGCGAACTGCGGATCGGCAGAATCGAAGACGATGCGCTCGACCACGCATTGGTTGGTTTCCCGTTCCACGAACGTGGCAGTGAAGCTGTCGCTGTCATGCGTCGTCTTGCCGCCCGGTCCTGAATCCGGATCGTCAAAGCTCAGGGTCATGCGATAGCCGCCGCCGGATTCGATTGCATCGATGCGCGCGCGCATGCCGTCGGGCCTGCGCCAGCAAACAAGCTTCTGCGGATCGACGCAGGCTTCATAGATCGCTTCCCGCGGTGCGCGAATAACGCGCGAAACAATCGTTGTCGTCATGCCGGCCTATCCAACGCAATCGGTAATCATTGCTGTCTTATGTCATGAGAATTGTAGATACAGCGACCGTCGCACGAAGTCTTGAAGTGGCAGCGAAATTTGCAAGACCGCTTTGCGCGGGCCGTGGGACTCGAGAAATCACCGATACTTCGCTGCGCGCACATCTCGCGACGAGCCTCACGAAATCTTGACTGCGGAACACATCCTCAAATTCCGAATTGAGGCATATCCGTTTGGCGGCAATCGCGCGCGGTAATTTTCTGCACCGGAGTGGAGTGCGTCTTGGACGCCGATATCGAGTCACGCATCAGGAAGGCCGGCGACGCATCGGCGCAGATCGCCCTGGGCGACGAGGCGGAGAAGCATGAGAACCATCAGGCGGCCCGTGGCTGGTTCGCGAGCGCCGCGCGCGCCGGCCGCGCGGATGCACTGAGACGCCTCGCGGCGAACCTGCTGGTCCATCCGCCGCTTGCGGTTCCGGACGGCATAGCGATGGCAAGGCAGGCCGCGGAGCTCGGCGATGTCGAAGCGATCCATTTGTGCGCGGCGCTGGCGGCAAACGATTCCGATCTGAAAGAGCGCTGGACGATCGCGTTCGACTATCTGCTGCGCGCGGCCGAGGGCGGACACGAGCTCGCGCGCGAGGAACTGCGGCTTCTGTCCGGCACAGACGGCGAGAACTGGCGCGCCATGCGCAACGCCATCGATGTGAAGCAGTGGCTGCCAGTGCCGCAGCCCCACATACTGTCGGACTCGCCCGCGATCCGCAGCTTCAACCGCGTCCTGCCCCCGGAATTCTGCGACTGGATCATCGGCCGCGCGCAGGGACGCACGCGGCCCGCGACGGTTTATGACCCCAAGCACGGCGGCGCGGGGCGCATGGAAAACATGCGCACGAACGGTCATCTTGGATTCAGCATCGCCGATTGCGATGTCGTCATGATGCTGATCCGCGCGCGGATCGCCGAAGCCAGCAGCATCGCCCCGCACGGCCATGAGTGGCCGATGGCGCTGCATTACCGCACGGGCGAGGAATACCGGCCCCATTTCGATTTCTTCGACGTCAGTTCACCCGCGCTCGCGGCGGACGTCGCGCGCGCCGGCCAGCGCATCGCCACCTTCCTCATCTATCTGAACGAGGATTTCGATGGCGGCGAAACCGATTTCCCGCGGCTGAACATCCGCTATCGCGGCAAACGGGGCGATGCGCTTCTGTTCCGCAGCGTCGAAAACGGCAAACCCGACGCGCGAACGCTGCATGCTGGGCTTCCGCCCACGCGCGGCGAAAAATGGCTCTACTCGCAATGGATACGCGAGCCACGAACCTAGCGCGCTACCAGTTTCCGGTGTTCGGCATTGACGTCCACGGCTCGGCGGGCGGGAGCGAGCCGCCTTCCTGCAACAGCTCCACCGAAATTCCATCCGGCGAGCGCACGAAAGCCATGTGGCCATCGCGCGGAGGGCGGTTGATGGTGACGCCGCCGTCCATCAGCCGCTTGCAGGTGTCGTAGATGTTCTCGACGCGATAGGCGAGGTGGCCGAAATTGCGCCCGCCTTTGTAATCCTCCGGATCCCAGTTGTAGGTGAGCTCCACCATCGGCGCCTGGTCCTTCTTCGCGCGCTCCACATCGTCAGGTGCCGCGAGGAAGATGAGTGTGAAGCGGCCACCCTGGTTCTCGATGCGCCGCACTTCCTTCAGGCCCAGAAGATCACAATAGAAATGCAGCGAAGGATCGAGTTCCTTCACGCGGACCATGGTGTGCAGATAGCGCATGACGGTGCTCCTCAGGCGAGCGTATCGATTTCGGTATCGGTGAGATTACCGGGAACGATGGTGACGGGAATGGGGTAGTGCGACGCCGTGGCCACGGTCGCCACCAGGGGACCAGGACCTTCTTTCGCGGTGGAAGCGGCGAGCACGAGGATGGAGATGTCCGGATCGCTCTTCAGCAAGCCGCGCAGCGCGTCCATGGAGCGGCCTTCCGCGATGACGAGTTCGCAGATGATGCCCGACAATTCATTGACGGTCTTGGCGGCGGCATAGACGAGCGCTTCGGCCTCCTGATGCGCTTCATCCTTCATGATTTCTTCCACACCGCGCCACTGCTGCATTTCCGGCAATTGAGCGACGCAAAGCAGCGTGACACGCCCGCCGGTGGCCATGGCGCGGCGCGTGGCGAAGCGGATCGCCACCTTGCATTCCGGCGTCTTGTCCACGACGACGAGGAATTTGCGGGGGCTGCGCGATGCAGAACTGCTCATCGCCCCATTGTCGCATTTCTCATGCGCCAAAAAAAGCCGCGGTTCGGCGTGCCTCTCTAGAGGCCGGACTGAAGGTTGCGCTTGAAGAACTCCAGATAGGTACGCCAGAGCTGCAGGCGCTTGCCGTTGCCATGGATGCCGTGGCGCTCGCCGGGATATTCCATCATGTCGAAAGCGATGCCGCGCGACTGCAGCGCCGATGTCACCCGCGTGGTGTTGGCGAGGATGACATTGTCGTCTGACAGGCCCTTCAGCATCAGCAAACGGCCCGAGAGATTGTCGAGGCGGTTGAGGATGTCGGAATCCGCGTAGCCTTTCGGGTTTTCCGCGGGCGTACCCATGTAACGTTCGGTGTAGCAGGTGTCGTAGAGGCTCCAGTCCGTCGGTGGCGCGCCGGACGCACCGGCTGCGAACCCGGCCTTGGCCGTCATCAGTTCGAGCGTCATGAAACCACCATAGCTCCAGCCCGAAATGCCGATCCGCTTCGCATCCACGTACGGAAGGGAGCGCAGATAGCGCGCGCCGACCAGCTGATCCTTCACCTCGACGGTGCCGAGGCGATGGTAGATCGCCGTCTTGAACGCGACAGAGCGATTGTCGGACCCGCGATTGTCGAGCTTGAAGACGACATAGCCTGCTTCGAGCAGAAGCTGATCGGTGATGCTGCCCCAATCGCGCTTGACGGTCTGGACATGCGGGCCGCCATAGACCTCGATAATGGCCGGATATTTCTTGTGCGGATCGAAACCAACCGGTGTGGCAATGGAATAGTGCAGCGTTTCGCCATCGTCGGCTTTCAGCATGCCGTAGCCGGGTATGCGGCGATCGGCAACGTAGGGATAATAGGGATGGGTTTTGTCGAGCTTGTTCTCCTCGATCCAGCGGATGAGCTTCCCATCGGCCGCGTAGAATCCGGTGCGCGGCGGCGTCATGGGATCGGAGTAGGTCCCCGTGAACGCGCCGCCCTGCTTCGCCACCGTCACGTCCCACCAGCCATGTCCGGCGGTCAGCGCATGGGGCGTATCCGCGGTCAGATATGAAATCGCATAAAGCTGCGCCTCAAGCGGCGTATCGATGGAGGCCGAGAAGAGGACCTGGCCCTTGGCCTCGTTCACGCCTTCCACCGCCGCTACCGGCCAGTCGCCGCTTGTGACCTGGCGGAGCAGCTTGCCGGCGCGATCATACAGATAGATGTGACGATACCCGGAACGCTGCGACGACCACAGGAAATCGCCGGAGTTGAGCGGCTTGAAATCGTTCGTCAGCCCGACCCAATGCGGCGAAGTTTCGGTGAGGATCGGCTTGCAACCCCCGACTGCCGGATCGCAAGCCAGAAGATCGAGCCGCTTCTGGTCGCGCGAGAGGCGCTGCACATAGAGCGTCGTTGAATCCTTCGACCACGCCACGCGCGCCAGATAGAAATCGGTGTTCTTGCCGAGATCCATCTTCACGCGCTTCTTGGTGGCGATATCCTCCACATAGAGCTCGACGATGGCATTGGGCCGGCCCGCGCGCGGATAGCGCTGATCGACGGAGGTAAGGCCCTTATCGTTCACCTCCAGGCGGGGAATGACGTCGACCACGCCTTCATCCACATGCGTGAGGGCGATCTTCGTCTCGTCCTCGCTCCACCAATAGCCGGTGAAGCGGTCCATTTCTTCCTGCGCCACGAATTCCGCCGTGCCCCAGGAAACCGGATCCTTGCCGCCGGTGGTGAGTGCGGTTTCCTTGCCGCTCGCAAGATCGAGGTCATAGAGATTGTCGTCGCGCACGAAGGAGACGTAATGCCCCTTCGGCGAGACCTTGGAATCGATCTCGTCGGATTTGGTGTCCGTCAGCCGGCGCACATCGCCGCTGGCGCGGTTCGCAAGATAAAGATCGCCGTCCACCGGTACCAGGATGAACTTGCCCTCTTCGTCCCAGTGATATTCGACGACGCCGTGCTGGGAGATGCGCATGCGCTGGCGCCGCGCCTTCTCCGCCTCCGACAGATCTTCATGCTTGGGCTCGAGCTTGGCGGAATCCACAAGCATGAAGGGCGCGCCGCCTTTGGTGTCTGCAGCCCAAAGATCGAGCGCGTTCTGATCGCTCGCTTTGCCCTTGAGCCAGGTGACCAGCGTGCCGTCCGGCGAGAGCTGCACGTCGCGCGCCGTGGGCCCGTTGATGTCCGGATCGGAGAAAACGCGCTCCGGCGTCAGACGATCGGCGAAGGCGGGCGCGGCGAGAACAAGGCAAAGCGCGGCAGCGGACAGCGGCAACGATTTCATGAGAACTCCCCAACGAAGGCGCGCACGCTCGCGCTCCGCGTCGTACAGGTCAACCGCTTCCTATTCCCTGGGGAGTCTTTCTTTCAGCGCGTAGAGAAGTTCGAGAGCTTGTTTCGGCGTGAGCGCATCCGGTGAAATTTTCCGCAACTCCGTCTCCACGGCACTGGGTTCGGACGGGGCTGCGATCGGGGTGTTGGCGGCGAAGAGGGGCAGGTCGTCGATGCGCGCGAGCGGCTTGTGGCCCTCGCGGCCTTCCTCCAGCGCGCGCAACACCTCTTCCGCGCGGCCGATGACGGCAGCGGGCAGCCCCGCGAGTTTGGCGACGTGGATTCCATAGGAGCGGTCCGCGGCACCGGGCGCGACTTCGTGCAGGAAGACGATGGTGTCCTTCCACTCCTTCACACGCATGGTGACGCAGGCGAGCGATGAAAGACGCTCCGCCAGCGCCGTCATCTCGTGATAATGCGTGGCGAAGAGCGCGCGGGACTTGTTCTTCTCGTGCATGTGCTCGACGGCGGCCCAGGCGATGGCAAGGCCGTCAAAAGTCGCGGTGCCGCGGCCGATCTCGTCCAGAATGACGAGGCTCGCCGGCGTGGCCTGATTGAGGATCGCCGCCGTCTCGACCATTTCCACCATGAAGGTGGAGCGGCCGCGCGCCAGATCGTCTGCGGCGCCCACGCGGGAAAACAGCTTGTCCACGATGCCGATATGCGCGGTTTCGGCCGGCACGAAAGCCCCCATCTGCGCCATCACCGCGATCAGCGCGTTCTGGCGCAGAAAGGTGGATTTGCCGGCCATGTTCGGGCCGGTGACGAGCCAGATGCGCTTTCTGTCCGGCGACAGATCGCAATCATTGGGCACGAAAGGATTGGCGTGATCCGAGGCGAGCGCGGCTTCCACCACGGGATGGCGGCCACGGCGGATGTTGAAATTGAGGCTGTCATCCACGACAGGGCGCACATGGCGGTTGGCGACGGCAAGTTCGGCCAGCGCCGCCGCCACATCGACGCGCGCCAACGCGTCGGCGATGTGCGCAAGCGACAGGCTCGCATCCATCATCGCCGCCAGCATCTGATCGAACAGCTCGCGCTCGATGGCGAGCGCCTGGTCAGCCGCCTGCGAAATGCGCGTGGCGAGCGTCGCCAGCTCGTCGGTCGTGAAACGCACGGCGCTGCCGATGGTCTGGCGGTGGCGGAACAGCGTGCGGTTCTCGCCCTCCATCAATTTGTCGCCATGCTGCGGCGTCACTTCGATGAAATAACCAAGGATGCCGTTGTGCTTGATGCGCAGCGCGGCGACGCCGCTGTCCTGCCGGTATTTCGCTTCCAGGGTCGCGATGACGCGGCGGGATTCATCGCGCAGGGATCGCACCTCATCCAGCGGAGCATGGCTTCCCGCCACGATGAAGCCGCCGTCGCGCGCCAGGAATGGCGGTTCGGCGACGAGAAAATGATCGAGCTTGTCCGAAGCGACGCTGGCCGCCGCGATGCCTTCGATGAGAGCGGTGCGCGCGGATTCGATTTCACCCAGCGCCGGCTTCAGTGGGTCGTTCAGCTTGCCCAGCCGGTCGCGCAGCGAACGCGCGGCTTTCAATCCGTCGCGGATATTCGCAAGATCGCGCGGCCCGCCACGCCCCACCGACAAGCGCGCCAACGCGCGGGCGATGTCCGGCGCGCGGCGCAGGTCTTCGCGCAGATGACGGCGCAATTCAGGGTCGGATGCGAAGAAGCCCACGGCATCGTGACGCAATGCGATCGCTTTGACATCGGTGAGCGGCGACGACAGTCGATTGCATAGTTCGCGCGCTCCCGCCGCCGTCACCGTGCGATCCATCACTGCGAGCAGCGAACCATTGCGCGTGCCGGTGAGCGTCTCAACCAGTTCGAGATTGCGGCGCGTAGCGGCGTCGATGGCCATGCAGGCGCGCGCGGCGGTCTGCGCGATCGGCTTCAGCGCCGGCAGCTTTCCCTTCTGCGTGAGTTCGAGATAGCCGATCAGCGCGCCGGCGGCAGAAAGCTCCGCGCGATTGAACGACCCGAAGCCGTCCAGCGCCATTACCTTGTAGAGCGACTTCAACGCACGCTCGCCTGTGCCGGAGTCGAATTTCACCGCCGGCAGCGGCGACAAAGCTGCGCCGAAACTTTTCAGCACCGGCGCCAGGGTTTCGTCCGCCAGCAGCCCATCCGGCGTCAAAAGTTCGCGCGGCGCGATGCGCGCCAGTTCGGCCGCAATATCGGCGACCGCCACGGTGCCGACCTTAAAATCGCCCGTGGACATATCTGCGCAGGCAAGCGCGAAATCTCCGCCGCTGCGCCCGAGGCTCGCCAAAACATTGGAGGCGCGCGCTTCAAGAAGCGAATCCTCGGTCAAGGTGCCAGGCGTGACCAGGCGGATCACCTCGCGCTTCACCACCGACTTGGAGCCGCGCTTCTTCGCCTCTGCCGGGTCTTCCATCTGCTCGCAGACGGCGACGCGGAAGCCCTTGCGGATCAGCTTCTCGAGATAGGCTTCCGCCGCGTGCACGGGCACACCGCACATCGGAATGTCGTCGCCCGCATGCTTGCCGCGCTTGGTCAGCGCGATATCGAGCGCCTCCGCCGCGCGTACCGCATCGTCGAAGAACATCTCGTAGAAATCGCCCATCCGGTAGAACAGGAGATAGCCGGCATGGGCGGCCTTGGTCTCGAGATACTGCGCCATCATGGGCGTAGCCTCGGTATCCGCAGGCGGTATCACATGCTCGTTCATGGCCGGACCCTACAACTTCGCGGCCCGGCGCGGCGACAGCGTCCTTGAAAGGTCATGCGCAACGGGCGGATATTCTGTGGATTGGTATTTTTGGACACCTCATGGCCGACCCCACACGCCCCTCATTCACCGACGAAGAAGCGCTGGCCTTCCACGCCCAGGGAAAGCCCGGCAAGATCGAGGTGTCGCCCACCAAGCCCATGGCGACGCAGCGCGATCTGGCACTCGCCTATTCGCCGGGCGTCGCTGTTCCCGTGCGCGCAATCGCGGAGAATCCCGACCGCGCCTACGACTACACCGCCAAAGGCAATCTTGTCGCCGTCATCTCCAACGGCACCGCAATACTGGGACTGGGCGATCTGGGCGCGCTGGCTTCCAAGCCGGTGATGGAGGGCAAGGCGGTTCTGTTCAAGCGCTTCGCCGATGTGGATGCGATCGATCTGGAAGTCGGAACGACCGACGTCGATGAATTCATCAACGCCGTGCGCTATCTCGGCCCGTCCTTCGGCGGCATCAATCTTGAGGACATCAAGGCGCCGGAATGCTTCGTGATCGAGGAGCGGCTGCGCGAGCTGATGGACATTCCGGTGTTCCATGACGACCAGCACGGCACTGCCATCATCTCCGCCGCGGGCGTCATCAATGCGTGCCATCTGACGGGCCGGAAGATCGGCGATATCAAGGTCGTCGTGAACGGCGCGGGCGCGGCGGGCATCGCCTGCCTCGAGCTGCTGAAGGCGATGGGGCTTCCCAACAACAACGCCATTCTTTGCGACACCAAGGGCGTGATCTATCGCGGCCGGACGCAAGGCATGAACCAGTGGAAGAGCGCGCACGCGGTTGAGACGAAGGCGCGCACGCTGGCGGATGCGCTGAAGGACTCCGATGTGTTCCTCGGACTTTCCGCGAAAGGCGCGGTGACGCAGGACATGGTGAAGTCGATGCACAAGGCGCCGATCATCTTCGCCATGGCCAATCCGGATCCGGAGATCACGCCGGAGGAGGTCAAGGCGGTGCGGCCCGATGCCATCGTCGCCACGGGGCGCAGCGACTATCCCAACCAGGTCAACAACGTGTTGGGCTTTCCCTACATATTTCGCGGCGCGCTGGATGTGCGCGCGAAAACGATCAACGAAGCGATGAAGATCGCCGCCGCGGAAGCGCTGGCGGAGCTGGCGCGCGAGGACGTGCCCGACGAGGTGGCGCTCGCCTACCGCGGACAGCGTCCATCCTACGGGCCGGACTACATAATTCCGGTGCCATTCGATCCCAGGCTCATCAGCCGAGTCTCGGCTGCGGTCGCCGAAGCAGCCGTGAGAACCGGCGTCGCGCGCCGCGCGCCCAAGGACGAAGAATCCTATCGTCATGAACTTACCGCGCGTCTCGACCCGTCCGCGCTTTTGCTCCAGACGATCACTGCGCGGGTGCGCGCCAAGCCCAAGCGCATCGTGTTCGCGGAAGGCGAAGAGGAGTCGGTGATCCGCGCCGCACTCGCGTTCCAGAACTCCGGTCTCGGCAAGTCCACTCTGGTCGGCCGCGACGAGATCATTTCCACGCGGATGACGGCGATGGGTCTCGATCCGGGAGCGCTGGAAGTTCGCAACGCACAGAGCGCGCGCCATGAATCGCGCTATATCGACGCGTTGTTCGCGCGCCAGCAGCGGCGCGGCCTGCTCTATCGCGATTGCGTGCGCATGGTGACGAACGACCGCAACATCTATTCCGCGTCGATGCTTGCTGCCGGCGACGCGGACGGCATGGTGACCGGCGTCACGCGCTCATACCAGGTGGCGTTGAACGACGTGCGCATGGTGCTCGACCCGCCGCGCGGCGAGCGGCCTGTGGGTGTAAACGTGATCTTCACCAAGGGCCGCGTGCTTTTCATCGCCGACACTTCCGTCCACGAAATGCCGACGAGCGAGGAACTGGCCGACATCGCCGTGCAGACCGCACATGTGGCGAAAAGCTTCGGTTTCACGCCGCGCGTGGCGCTGCTTGCGTCTTCGACCTTCGGCTTTCCGCGAAGCGAACGCAGCGAGCGCATCGTGGAGGCCGTGCACATCCTGAACCACCGCGGCGTCGATTTCGAATATGACGGCGAGATCGCGGTGGACGTGGCGCTCGACCGCGACAAGCTCGCGCTTTATCCGTTTGCGCGGCTGACCGATACGGCGAACGTCCTCATCATGCCGGCCATCCATTCCGCCTCGATCTCGACCAAGCTGCTCGCGCAGGCCGGCGGGGTGAGCGTCATGGGGCCGCTGCTGATCGGCCTGGAGAAACCGGTGCAGATCGCGCCTCTCGGCGCCAAGACCAGCGAGATCTACAACGCCGCCGTCATCGCCGCGCTCTAGCGGACAAGACCGGCCCGCTTTCCGGGTGTATATCCACCATCAAAGGGAGAGCCCGATGCGCAAGCGCCAAGGTGTCGAAAGCGTGCTGGCACTGATCGCGCTTCTGGTGTTGACACTGGCCGTCGGCGCCGGCGGCGGCATGGTGACCGCCCCCAATGTGGCGAACTGGTATCCCACCCTGGTCAAACCATCCTTCAATCCGCCTGCCTGGCTGTTCGGGCCGGTCTGGACGACGCTTTATATCCTGATGGCCATTGCGGCCTGGCGTGTCTGGCGCACGCAAGGCGCTCTGTCGCGGCCCTTGCTCTTATGGCTGCTTCAACTCGCGCTCAACTTTGCCTGGTCGTTCATCTTCTTCGGCGCGCATGCGTTGCTGGCCGCATTGATCGAGCTTTCAATTCTCTGGCTTGCATTGCTCGCGACCCTGATCGCGTTCTTCCGCGTCGACCGGCTGGCCGGATGGCTGCTCGTGCCTTATCTCGCTTGGGTCAGCTTCGCGGGCGTATTGAACGCAGCGATCTGGCGGTTGAACTAGACATGCCGCTTTACGGAAAACCGTATCACCTTCCTGGGATGTCCGTGGCGATCGGGCGGCTGTCATGCATTTCGTCCTGAACAAGCGACTTGCGCGCGAGCGGCTTCTGGCGCTCATCAGCCGGCCCAATCCGTCTGTGCGTCTTGTTTTCGGCAATCAAAAATCCGGGACATCGGCCATAGCCGGGCTGATCGCGGCGGCGGCCGGCAAGCCACTCATCACCGATTTCGCAGGCGCGCAGGAACCCTTCAGCGACCAGCTGATCCGTGGCGAAACTTCAATCGCGGATTTCGTCTCGCGCAACGCCTGGGCGTTTTCGGCGCCCATCGTGAAGGAGCCCAGCCTGACTTTCGTAGCGCCCGCGCTCATGGATCATTTCGGCGGCGCGCGCGCGGTGATGGTCATCCGCGATCCCTGGCAGAACATCCGCAGCATCCTGGAACGCGTGGATGTGCGCGGCGACCTGGACCGCGTGGTGCAAGGGACTCGCCGCATCAACCCCACCTGGCGCAGCATTCTGGCGGGAGACGATCTCGGCCTGCCGCCGCAGCACTATATCGACGTGCTGGCCAGGCGTTGGCTGAGAGCCGCCGAAATCGCGGAACAACTGAAGGACCGGCTCGTGCTCGTGCGCTATGAGGATTTTGCGCGCGCCAAGCAGGCGACAATCGAGCGGCTTGCGGGCGCGCTGTCATTGCCCGTGGTGGAAGACATCGCCGCCATCGTCGACCGGCCGTTCCAGCGGCAGGGCCGGGGCGCCGATCCCAAGGAATTTTTCGGCGAGAACTATGCGCGCATCGGGCGCATCTGCGGCCAGGAAGCCGCGAGGCATGGTTATGCCTGAAACCCTTCAAATCCGCGGCTCCGCGACCTTTGGAAGCCATGCGAACCTTGCGTGGGAGCCCCCCTGTTCCTATATATCCGGGGAGGCTGGCTGGGCATTCGTTCCAAGCCGGTTTTCTCAATGATTTCAATGGGAACGGCCCGGAGGGTGCTCACGTTTGAGGCCAGGTAGCCGTCCGCCAGAGAGAGGATCACACACATGGCAAAAGTTATCGGTATCGACCTCGGCACGACGAATTCGTGCGTCGCGGTCATGGAGGGCTCGGCCCCCAAGGTCATCGAAAATGCGGAAGGCGCGCGTACCACCCCTTCCATCGTCGCCTTCACCGGTGACGGCGAACGTCTCGTAGGCCAACCCGCCAAGCGGCAGGCCGTCACAAATCCCGAATTCACCTATTTCGCCATCAAGCGCCTGATCGGGCGCCGCTTCGACGATCCCATGACCCAGAAGGACATGGGCATGGTCCCCTACAAGATCGTCAAAGCCGACAACGGCGACGCCTGGGTCGGCGGCCGCGACGGCAAGAAATTCGCGCCGAGCGAAATCTCCGGCTTCATCCTCCAGAAGATGAAGGAAACCGCCGAAGCGCATCTGGGCGAAAAGGTCACGCAGGCGGTCATCACGGTTCCCGCATACTTCAACGACGCGCAGCGCCAGGCGACGAAAGACGCCGGCAAGATCGCGGGTCTCGAAGTGCTGCGCATCATCAACGAGCCGACGGCGGCAGCCCTCGCCTACGGCATGGACAAGAAGCAGTCCGGCACGATTGCGGTCTATGACCTTGGCGGCGGCACGTTCGACATTTCCGTTCTCGAAATCGGCGACGGCGTGTTCGAGGTGAAGTCCACCAATGGCGATACCTTCCTCGGCGGCGAAGACTTCGACCAGCGCCTGGTCGGCTATCTCGCCGACGAGTTCAAGAAAGAGAGCGGCATCGATCTGCGCTCCGACCGGCTTGCGTTGCAACGCCTGAAGGAAGCCGCCGAAAAAGCGAAGATCGAGCTTTCCTCCGCGATGCAGACCGAAGTGAACCTGCCGTTCATCACCGCGGACGCTTCGGGCCCCAAGCACCTCACCATGAAGATCACCCGCGCCAAGTTGGAAGCGCTGGTCGACGACCTGATCCAGAAGACGGTCGCGCCGGTGAAGCAGGCGCTGAAGGATGCCGGCGTTTCGGCGAACCAGATCGACGAGGTCATTCTCGTCGGCGGCATGACCCGCATGCCCAAGGTTCAGGAAGCGGTGAAGCAGCTCTTCGGCAAGGAACCGCACAAGGGCGTGAACCCGGATGAAGTCGTCGCCATCGGCGCGGCGATCCAGGCCGGCGTGCTCAAGGGCGAAGTGAAGGATGTTCTGCTGCTCGACGTGACCCCGCTGTCGCTGGGCATCGAGACGCTGGGCGGCGTGTTCACGCGCCTCATCGAGCGCAATACCACGATCCCGACGAAGAAGAGCCAGGTGTTCTCGACCGCCGAGGACAACCAGACGGCTGTCACCATCCGCGTCTTCCAGGGCGAGCGCGAAATGGCGGCGGACAACAAGCTGCTGGGCCAGTTCGACCTTGTCGGCCTGCCCCCTGCGCCGCGCGGCGTGCCGCAGGTTGAGGTCACCTTCGACATCGACGCGAACGGCATCGTGAGCGTCACCGCGAAGGACAAGGCCACCGGCAAGGAACAGCAGATCCGCATCCAGGCCTCGGGCGGCCTCTCGGAAGCCGACATCAACAAGATGGTGAAGGAAGCCGAAGCCCACGCGGCTGACGACAAGAAGCGCAAGGAAAACGCCGAGGCCAAGAACCAGGGCGATGCGCTGGTCCATTCGACCGAGAAGGCGCTCTCCGAGCACGGCTCGAAGATCGATGCGGGCGACCGCACCAATATCGAGAACGCCATCGCAGCACTGAAGGAAGCGCTCAAGAGCGACGACGCGGCGGACATCAAGTCCAAGACCGAAGCGCTCGCGCAGGCTTCGATGAAGCTCGGCGAGGCGATGTACAAGGCGCAGCAGGCGGAAGCCGGAGCGGCGGGCGCAGCACCCGGCAGTGAAGGCGGCGAACAGCCCAAGGACGACAACGTCGTGGACGCGGAATTCTCCGAGGTCAATGACGACA
>JBQCFD010000153.1:0-14165 GCA_051959625.1 Rhizomicrobium sp. | reverse complement strand
CTGCTCACGATCCGCGCCGCCATCGAGGCGCGCGGCGAGAAGCGCAATCGCATTCTCGTTCCATCCTCCGCGCACGGCACCAATCCGGCGACGGCGGCGGTGGCGGGCTTCGTCGTGGACGAAGTGCCGGCGACCGAAGACGGCCATGTCGATGCCGATGCGCTGGAAGCCAAGCTTGGCCCCGATGTGGCGGCGATCATGCTGACCAATCCCAATACCTGCGGCTTGTTCGAGCCGCGCATCAAGGAGATGGCCGACGCCGTTCACAAGGCGGGCGCCTATTTCTATTGCGACGGCGCGAACTTCAACGCCATCGCGGGCCGCGTGCGGCCGGGCGATCTCGGCGTGGATGCGATGCATATCAATCTCCACAAGACGTTCTCCACGCCGCATGGCGGCGGCGGTCCGGGCGCGGGTCCGGTGGTGCTGTCCGAGCGGCTGGCGGCTTACGCGCCGCTGCCGCTGCTGGTGCATGACGGCAACGAGTTCCGCATGATCGAGCACGCGGGCGAAGCGGGCGATGGCGCAAAACCGTTCGGCCGCATGTGCGCCTTCCATGGCCAGATGGGCATGTTCAGCCGCGCGCTCACCTACATGATGAGCCATGGCGCCGACGGCATCCGCCAGGCGAGCGAAGATGCGGTGCTCTCCGCGAACTATATCCTGGCGTCGCTCAAGGATGTGATGAGCGCGCCGTTCGGCGAGGGCCCGTGCATGCACGAAGCGCTATTCGACGATTCATTCCTCGAAGGCACCGGCGTCACCACGCTCGACTTCGCCAAGGCGATGATCGATGAGGGCTATCATCCGATGACGATGTATTTCCCGCTCGTCGTCCACGGCGCGATGCTGATCGAGCCGACGGAGTCGGAGTCGAAGGAGTCGCTCGACCGCTTCATCCATGTGCTGCGCACCATGGCGCTGGAAGCCAAGGCCGGGCAGACCGCGCGCTTTGAAGGCGCGCCGCGGCTCGCCCCGCGCCGCCGCCTCGACGAGACGGCCGCCGCCCGCAAGCCCATCCTGCGCTGGAAGCCGAAGGCGCTCATGCAAGCAGCGGAATGAGTCAACCGCCGGTGACGACGAGCATCGGGCCCAAGGGGGCGCCGGAATCCTCGCGATCGAGGGATGGCGCCCACAGGCTCGAGATAGCGCCGTCGAGATAAAGCGCATTCCGGCAACCCATGCCGTCGCGCAGAAAACGGGCAAGCTTGCCGAACGAGACGGGCTCGTCGCTGATCGCGAAGAAGGCGATGTGCGGGCTGCGGACGCCCACACCGTTGCGGATGCGCTGCGAAGGCCCGTCTTCGGCGATCTGGGGCGCAAGCGCTCCGTGGATCACCAGCATGGGACCGGATTGCGTAGCCCAGAGCGGTTGCGAATTCCGGCTCGCAAAGTCCTGCGTGGTGACGATCTTCATCGCGCCGCCGGGGTTCATCTCGAAGACGCCGTTGGGCTTCATATAGAAATTCCCGCTGCCGCTTCGCGTGTTCAGCGGGCGGCGCTGCACGCCGTTCTCGATATACAGGCCCAGCGGCATGCCGTCGGCCTCGAACATGCCCGCGTTCATCGCGAATCGAACCTTCGAGGCATCCGAACCCAGCGCCCGACCCAAATTGTCGAAGCTGCGCAGCGCCGCGCCTTTGTCATCCGTCAAGAAGAGCTGAAGGGTTTGCGTCCTCGAGTCCAGTTCGCAGACCGTGAAGCGGCTGCCGTCAAAGGTGTAGGTGTTGCAGGCCGGGGCTGCTTCGGCGCGGGCCAGCCAGAATAGCGAAACGACCGCGGCGATCAGCACCCGAAACATGCGGCGACGATTCCTTTCCCGCGCATGATCCACGGCGCGCGGCATTTTCCAATGGTTTTCGGGGAATGCTATGGTTCCTCGTGAAGGGCACGCCCCCTGATCGATTCGACATGGCTTGCGTGCCGTTGGGGGATCACATGAACGTCTTTCGCCTTGCTACAGTCTGGGGCGTGGTTGCTTTTCTGTCTTGTGCGCTCGCTGCCGCGCCGTCGCTGACGCCGCCGCAACGAAACGCCATCTGCGGCAAGCGCGCCACCTGCAAGCTTGTCGCCATCCACAATGCCGGAAAGATGCAAATCGCCGAGGTTCTGTTGGGCGTCAAGGACAAGCCCGACGACGCGCCCGATGATGGCTGCAGAGCCGCAGACGGCGGAGATCCGCCCAATGGCGGCACGGAATATTGGCTGCTCAACGGCGCAAAGCCGTTGCAGGTCCTGGCGCTGTGCAACGACGGATATGGCGCGGCCGGTGTCGGCGAGGACAGCGTCACCTTCTCGAACAACCGGATGGTGCACGTGCAAAATGGCGGATCGTCCTGGCGCTGGGACAGCACCGAAACCTTCAGTCTTTCGCCGTTCCGATTGCTGTCGGAATCGGATTGCTCCTTTCACGATGTCGATGCCGCGACCGGATCCCAGTCGCAGATCGATTTCGTCCATTTTCGCGCCGCGGAGATCCGCAAGGATCCGGCTGCGAAATGGACCGACAAAGACGGCACCGGCTGTCCCGAGGTGAAGCCCGCTGCTTTCGCGAATCTGAAGCCCATCCCCGGCAGCAGGCTGGTGGCCGATTATCCGGTGATGACCCCCGCCAACGCCAACGATCCCACGCTGCAGAACATCCCCGGCGGCACCACGCTCGGTTCCTGCGCCATGGTGCTCTCCACCGACGGCGCGAACGGCTTTCTGACGTTCGGCAAGCCTGCGGACGCCGGGCACGCTGCATGGATGCGCGCCGTGGCTCTCAACTCCAGGACGCTGATCCTGCAGATATACGATCCGCTGGCCGCGCCCGCGCCGGCTGGCAAAAGCTGGATCAGCGGCGCGCATGCCGAGGTCTGGCAAACCGGCAATTATGACGATAGCGCCGGTCGCGGCCCCAAGCGCTCGGAGCTCGGTCAGGTCGCCATCGACCTCGATGGCACGGTGCACATGGCCGGCAACGCCAAGCCTCCGCAAGTCAAGCGCTGGGCCGGCAAGGACGAGAACGGCAGGCCGGTGACGGTTCTGTTTCTGACCTGGAGCGACGATTTCACCGCGGCAGCCGTCAGCTATTCGCAGGCGGAAAGCGGCAAGCAGGCGCGGCTCGTCACCACGGTTGCAATGGCGCGCGGCGTGCCCATGGCCATTCCGGAAGTTTTCGGCATGAAGAACGAATGCGCGGTGCGCGGCGGCCGCCTCGAACTCGCCGGCATTTCGCGCCCATAAAAAATAACCCCGGCGGTACATCCGCGCCGGGGCCAAGTCCAAACGGAGGGTACCAACAGAAAGGGATGCTCAGGTGCACATATGCGCCTTGAGACCTGCGGGGACTTTCGTTTCGGCGTCGCTGCAGGCGGAATCGAGCTGGGCTTGGGTCAGGCCCCTGGTCTTCGTCAGGTCCGTGCCCTTGAAAGAGGTGATGGCGAGCTTGGCGCCGGTGAAATCGGCGCCGGTGAGATTGGCATGCGCCAGATTGGCGCCGGAGAGGTCCGCGCCACGGAACGAGACGTCCGTGAAATTCGCATAGGACATGCACATCAGGACCGCGTGCACGTTCGAGAAATCCGCGCCTTCGAGATTGCCGCCCTTCACGCAGGTGTTGTCGAGATTCGCGCCCGCCAGCATGCAATGGGGGCAGTCGTGATGGCCGGCCCTGATCGAATCCACGGCAGTGCGGTCCGGCGCGACGTAGCTCACCGGTGTCAGATGCACAGGCTCGCTCGCGCTGGCGATGCCGCCGACGAGCAGGGACGCAAGAAGGACAAGGGTGGCGAACATGGGCAATGTTCCGTTTCGGGTCGTCTGCCCCTGAAAGCCGCAAAGCCCGTGCCGCCCGAATGGGCCCGCAATCCGCCGTGGGCGAGGCCCGGGATCAAGATATGGTGCCATTTCGGGAAAGCCGCCCCCGCCGCCAGTATTTGAATTGCAAATCATGGGGGGTAGGGGCCCCCCTCCCGCGCCGCAAGCATCGGGTCGAAACAGGGCATCCGCGCGCGCATATCGGGCGGGCAACCCATTCGAGGAGTGTTTTCGTGTCTTTCCACTTCCAAGGCCTGCCGCTCGAACCATTCGCGCCCCTGTTCGCCCTGTCCGATGCCGAGCTGGAAGAAAAAGGCTTCCGCCGCATGATCGCAGGCGAGGGCGATACGCTGCCCTGCCGCATCTCGCTTGAAGACGTCGATCCCGGCGAGGAGCTGCTGCTCGTCAACTTCGAGCACCAGCCGACGCATTCGCCCTATCGCGCCAAGGGGCCGATCTTCGTCAGCAAGCACGGCTCGCGATTCGACGGCCGCGACGTGCCGCCGGCATTGCGCACGCGGCTTCTATCGCTGCGCGCCTATGACAAGGACGGCATGATCGTCGACGCCGACGCGGTGGATGGCGACAAGATCGAACCGGTGCTGGAACGCCTGTTCGCGCGCGACGACACGGCCTATGTCCATGTGCACTACGCCAAGCGCGGATGTTTCGCGGCGCTGGTGGAGCGCGGGTGAGGTTCAGGCGCAGCTTTGGAAGATGCCCAAAGTGTACGGACCCACCGTTACGGTGTCAAGGAAATTAAGCCTAATCAAATCAAGGGCTTAAATTTGCGCGGCCGGGAAAAATAATTTTCCGGCCGCTCATTTTTCCCCAAGACGCGCTTCCTCGCGCAAGGGCTGGAACAACTCCACCGGATTGCCGGAAGGATCTTCGACGAGGATCTGCTTTCCACCCACGCCGGTCACGATGTCGTTGCGGAAGCGAACGCCGGCTTTCCGCAGATCGGCGACCTTCGCTTCGATATCGTCCACCTGGATCGCAAAGCGATTCCAGCCGCCGGGCTGAGGCTTGGTGCCATCGGGCATGGACTGGCCGCCGCCTCCGGACGGGTTCGGCGCGCTCAACACCAGCCGCAGATCGCCGCGCGACAGCATCGCGAAAGGCGGAGCGGGGTGCATGACGAGCGTGAAGCCGAGATGCGCGGTGTAAAACGCGATGGCGGCGTCGACGTCATGGACGATGTAGCGAACTTGAACCGTTGCCATGGCCGGCGCCCTTTAAGAGACGGGAAGGATCACAGCACCGGAGGGCGCGATCGATCAACCGGATCACCGAGTATTTATCGCCAATTGGGCGGCGAAAGCACGTCTATATGCAGGGCGGGCTTCGGCGCGGGCGACATAAGCGGCGAGGGCGGGAAATTCGTCGAGAAGACCCGACGGCCTCAACCTGAGCAGCACCGATGCCATCATGAGATCGCCCGCGCTGAACCCATCATCAAGCCAATCGGCATTGCCCATGCAGGCGGAAAGCTGTTTCAGCCTGTCGCGGATGCGATCCTTGACCAGGGGCAGCCGCCCGGCGGCCCAGGATTTGTCCTTCTCCAGCAGCACGGCGTTTTGAAGATCGAGGATCGGCGGCTCTATCGTGTTGAGCGATGCGAAGACCCAGGCGATCGCCCGGGCGCGTGCCGCGGTATCGCCCGGCAGCAAGCCCGGATAATGCTGCGCGATGTGGAGCACGATCGCGCCGGTTTCGAAGATCGCGATGTCGCCTTCTTCGTAGGTCGGGATCTGGCCGAAGGGATGAAGGGCCAGATGCGCGGGTTCCTTCAGCGCCTTGAACGAAACGAGGCGAACCTCGTAAGGCTGGCCGACTTCTTCCAGAGCCCATCGCACGCGCGTATCGCGAGCCAGCCCCTTGCCACCATCGGGTGATTTCTCAAAGGCGGTGATGGTGATCGTCATTTGGCTCTCCGAATGCGCAAGGAATTTCCGATGACGACTTTGGATATTGGGATTTCCCAATTCACTTCGGCAAGAGATTGAAATACGGCTCCGCCTCCTTCAGCGCACGCGCATAGGACGGGCGGGCCTTCAGTCGTTCGAGATAGGCGTGCGCCTTCGGATGGGTCTTCTCGAATGGCGTCTGCATGTTGCCGTAGAACAGCGGCGGTGCGGCGGCGCAATCGGCCATGGTGAAGGCGTCGCCCATGGCCCACTGCTTCGATCCGATCTCGCTTTCGAGCATGTCGAGCGCGGTGCGGTACGTCTTCTTCGCTTCCTCCACGCCGAAGGGATCGCGCTTGTCGGCAGGGCGGATCTTGTCGCCGTTTATCTTCTGCATTGGGCCGTGCAGGTAGTTGTCGAAGAACCGGTCGCGCATGCGCACCTGGCGGGCGAGGTCGGGATCGTCGGGAATCAGCTTCACCTTGCCGGGATAGTGCTGCGCCAGATATTCGATGATGATAGTGGCTTCGGGCACGAACCAGTCGTCGCGCCCGGTGTCCTTCAGCACCGGGAATTTTCCGATGGGCCACAGCGCCTTGAATTCTTCCCACACCTTGGGATCGGTTTTGGTGGGATCGCCGACGAGCATGAACTCGAACGGCGTGTCGTTCTCGTAGAACGCGATGAGAGCCTTGTGGCAATAGGACGAGAGCGGGTGGGCGTAGAGTTTCAGCGTCATCTTACTTCCCCGGTTTGTCGAATTCGGTGTCGATCACGAGCTGGATCGGCGCCTTGAAGAAGGGCGACATGCCGAAATCCTGCGGATTGATGTCGCCTTCGGCGTGAATACCGATGACATGGCCCATCTGCGGGCTGCCCGCGAAACCGGGACCCGCGCCGACGAGCGTGACATCGAATGTGAGGGGCACGGTCTTGCCCATGAGCGTGAATTTGCCGTCGACCTTGCCGTGCTGCGCATCGGTCTTGCGGAACGCGGTGGAGACGAAAGTCGCGGTCGGATATTTCGCGGACTTCAGATATTCGTCGCCCTGGAGCTGTTCGGCGAAGCCGGGGACGTTCGTTTCGATCGAGTTCGTCTCGACGGTGGCCGACAGCGTGGATTTGGAGACGTCATCCGGATTCCATTTGAGCGTTGCCGCCACTTTTCCGAAACGGAACACGCTCATTGAAAAGCCCAGATGCGACACGCGGGCGATGAGGCCGACATGGTTCGGATCGAGCGTATAGGTGCCCGCGGTGGCAAGCTTGTAGTCATGCTGGCCCATGGGGATGATCATCGGAGCCTTCGGCGCCGGATCCGCCGAGGCGTGCGGCTGCGCGGCAATGGTGAGCGCCGCGACGGCTGCGCCGGCGATGAAATGACCTGCTTTCATGTGTTGTCTCCGGGTGTGTCTGTTTTGTCGTCTTCAGGCGCCTTGTCCCGGCGCGGCCGCAGTTCGACCATCATGGCCACATGGGCTGCGAAGATGGCGGTCATGGCCGCGACGGTGACGAAGGCATGCATGGCATTCAGCGCGCGAACATCGCGTCCATCTTGTCGAAGCTCTGGGTCCAGCCGGCTTCCATGCCCTGCAGCATGAAGACGACTTGCGGCAGCGTTCCGCTGGCGGTGGTATGGAACGTCATCTTCGTCTTGTTGCCCTGGGCCTCGAACATGACCGTGGTAAGGCCGCTGAGGACGATGTTGTCTTCGGCGTCCACCGCATTGTTGATGAAGACGAGCTTCCGGGGCGGATCGAGCTCCGTGAATTCGCCGCGCATCGGCGCGTCGCGGAAGCCCATCGCCTTGGCGATCTCGTCATTGGCGCGCATGACGACATGGATCTTTCCGCCGACGCGGGCGTCAACCTCCGCGACGGGATTGGTGAAGCCTTGCGGCCCGAACCATTGCGCGAGCATCTTGCCGTCCGTCCAGGCCTTGAAAACCAGATCGCGCGGCGCATCGAACACGCGGACGATGGACAGCTCGCGGCTGTGTACTTGAGCGTTCATTGTTGTGTTCCCTCCATTACCTGTTGTCGTTCAGCCGCCCATCGGCTTGGAATGGACGATCATCCAGGGCGTTCCGAAGCGATCGACGACTTGCCCGAAGCGGTGAGCGAAGAAGGTCTCGTCCATTTTCATGGTGACGTTGCCGCCCTGGGAGAGCGCCTTGAAGATGCGTTCGGCTTCGGCGGACGAATCCACATTGAGCGCGACATGCATGCCGGCAGGCTTGTTGTAGCCCATGTGGAAGGTGTCCGAGGCCATGAGCTCGGTGTCGCCAATCTTCATGTAGGCGTGGATCGCCCAATCCTTCTCCGGCGCGACGGCGTCCTTCTTCATGTCGCCCTGGCGCATGATGTGCAGCGCGCTGCCCGGAAAGGTCTTGTTGTAGAATTCGAACGCCTCGGCGCAGTTGCCGTTGAAGTTCAGGTAAGCGTTGGCCTTCATTTTGCTCTCCTTCAGTGTTCGGGATTGAACGACGCGACGAGCTGGTCGAGCAGGCCGTTGGTGCCTTCCTCGCGGCTGCCATTGTCTTCATAGCCGTCGACGAAAGCGTGCTGCTCGGTGAGCACCAGACGCGTGCCCTTGCCGGCGGGCTGGAACTCGATGGTGGCGAGCGAGGTGGATATCTTCACGCCGTTGAGCCGCATCTCATAGGCGTAGATGATCCGCTCGTCCGGCTTGATGTCGAAATAGCGGGCGGTGAATTCGCTCACGATGCCGTTGGGCCATTCGCCGGCGAGCTTCTCTTCGCCGCCGACGCGGAAATCCATGGCGCGGATTTTCTCTTTGGCGGCGTGGGCGACGAACCAGCGCTGCTTGCCTTCCCTGGTGGAGAAGGCCTGGAAGACGAGCGACGGCGGCGCGTCGAGTTTGCGCTCCAGCGTGAAGGCGCTGTGGGTGGTGGGTTTGAAGCTCATGGTCAGGCCTGCAGTTCTTTGAGGTAGGTTTCGAGCGCGTTCATCGTGCCCGTCCAGCCTTGCGTCATGCTGTCGTGCATGGAATCGAACACGGCCTGTTCCTCCGGCGTGGCGTTGTAGGCTGTCCATTCGAGGCGAAGCGTCGTCTTGCCGTCCTTTTCGGTGAGCGTGGTGGTGGAGAGCGTTTGCAGCGGCCACACCGGCGCCATGGGATGTCGTGTCTCGCCCTTGTTCTCGTCGGAGAACGCGACGAGGACGACGAGCTTTTCCGGCGGCACGATCTCCTTGAACAGCCACTTGCCCCACATCGTGGTGCCGTCCGGCATCGCCATGCCGTAGTGGAAGAGACCGCCGGGACGCAGATCGACGGTGGCGTAGCTCAGCTGACCGGTCGGGCCCATCCAGTGCTTCAGATGCTCGGCGCGCGTCATCGTTTCCCACACCAGCTTGCGCGGCGCGTCGAAGCTGCGGGTGAGAATGAAGGGTTTGCTAGTCATGGCGATCATCCGTAAGTCGGTTTCTGCGGGAAGCCGGCAGGCGAATCTTCGAAGTCCTGCTGGCGGCCATAGGGCGTGAGATCGAGCAGGCTGAAGGCGTCGGTCAGGCCTTCTGTGCCGCGCGCGAAGGCGGAATAGGTGTGGAAGACATCGTCTCCGATACGGAAGAACACGCTGATCGCATGCTCCTCGCCGTTGATCGGGCGCGGCTGATCGATCTGCGGCGCGCGGCGGTAGTTGTATTCGCGCGGCGCCACCGCCTCGTCGATTGTGGCGTGGAAGTCATAGTTGAAATCGCTGCCGAAGGACGAAACCCAATCCTGTTTCCAGCCACGCTCGGTCTTATAGGTGAGCAGCTTGGCGAGTGGCGCGCGGCTGATCATCACAAAGTTCGTGTCGCGCTCATAGAGCTTGCTGAGATCGCCCAGCGCGTCGCCGAACCAGGTGCAGCCGGGGCAGCCCTTCTGCCAATCCGGTCCGAACATGAAGTGATAGACGATCAGCTGGCGCTTGCCCTTGAAGAGATCGAGCAGCGACCTCTTTCCGTCCGGCGTATCGAAGCTGTAGGTCTTCTCGACCTTCACCATCGGCAGGCGGCGGCGTTCGGCGGCTACGCGGTCATAATGCTTCGTCAGCTCTTTCTCGTGATCGAGAAGCGCAAGACGCGCTTTGCGCCATTCGGCCGGCGAGGCAACGGGAGGATGCGCGACGGTCTCAGCCATTGTAGGCCTCCTGGAGTTTGGCGATGTCGATCTTGTGCATCTGAAGCATGGCTTTCATGACACGGCGGGCTTTTGCGCCGTCGCGGTCGTTCAGCATTTACTGAAGGATGACGGGGCTCACCTGCCAGGAGAGGCCGAACTTGTCCTTCAGCCAGCCGCAGGGGCCTTGCTCGCCGCCGCTGGCGATGAGCTTGCTGGAATAGTAATCGACTTCTGCCTGGTCGCGGGCATCGATGGAGAACGACACCGCTTCGCTGAACTTGAACTGCGGCCCGCCGTTCAGGCCCATGAAGGGACGGCCGTCGAGCTCGAACTCAACGGTCATCACGTCGCCTTGCTTGTGGCCGTGAATGTCCTGGCCTTCGCTGGTGTAGTGCGAGACGCGGCCGATCTTCGAATTCGGGAAGATGCTGCAATAGAACTTCGCGGCGTCTTCGGCCTGATCGTCGAACCACAGGCAGGGCTGGAGGCCTTTGAGGGGTTGCACGGGAGTTCCTCCTTCTATGGGTGTTGCTGCGGGAAGGGATTGCGCCAGGCATCCAGCGCGTTGAGCTGATCGTGCCAGCGGCGCATCTCGGGAAATTCGTTCAGCGGCATGTGCGCCTTGTCCGCATAGGGCAGGCAGACGGCGACCGCGAAGTCGGCGATCGTCATGTCGTCGCCCAGCAACCACTTTTTGCCGCGCAGATGATCGTTCAGCACCGTGCCGAACTGGCGGAAGCCGTTCATGCCGTTTTCAACATCCGGCGCGCTCGCCGGGCCGAGATTGAATCGCGGGCGGATGATGTATTCGAAATAGAGCGTGCCGCCGGCGACGTTGAAATGCTGGGCATTCCAGCTCAGCCAGCGGATGACGTCGACCTGCTTTCCGGGATCGGCCGGCCACATCTGCGATCCCGCTTTTTGCGCCAGCGCGCACATGATGGCATCGGCTTCCCAGATCACGCGCTCGCCATCGACAAGCGTGGGCACCTTGCCGTTGGGATTGCGCTTCAGCGCTTCCGGCGTCTTGTGTTCGCCCTTGCCGAGATCCTGGTAGATGAATTCGACCGGCGATTTGAGGTGTTTCGCGAGAGCGCAGGCTTTGCGCGGCGAAAGCACGTCAGAGTAATAGAGTTTCATCTGGCGCTCCTTACGGCTTGAGGTCGACGCAGGCTTTGAAGCTGCCGTCCATCGCGAAGGGCACGGAGTTGTGGATGTGAACCACCTTCCAGGCGCCGTTCTCCTTGCGGTAGCCGGTGGTGCTGCGGAACCAGAGTGAAACCTGTCCGCTGCCGACCTTGGAGCCGCTGATGCGCGAAAGGGCGGTCGAGAAGGCGACGTTGTCCCCTGCCTGCACCACGACATCACGGTCCTCCCAGCCGATGGGGCCGTTCCATGTGGCGAACCAGGCCTCGATGCGCGCCGTCGCCTCGGCCCGGCTTCCATTGTGCTGCAAGGGCGGATCGAGATCGAAGGAAAGGCAATCCGCCGCAGCATGCGCGTAGAGCTGATCGCTGTTCTTGGCGTAAAGCGCCTTGGCGTGATCGTCGATGATCTTGCGTATGTCCGCTTCGTCTTTCGTCACTGTTTCCTCCACCATTGTTGTCGTTATGCCGGCTGATAGACGTGCGCCGCGACGCCGGTCGCGAATGTCCTGTGTTCGATCAGCGTGAGCCGGAGCGGCGCGTCGAGCCCGGAGACGATCGCAAGGCCCGCGCCCAGCGCCACGGGGAAGATGAGGAGCTGGTATTCGTCGACCAGGCCGGTGGCGATGAGGCTTCGTGCGAAGGAGGCGCCGCCATGGGCGAGGATGAAATTGCCGTCCTGCTTTTTCAGCCGCTCGATACCGGCTTTCAGATCGCCTCCGATAACCTCGGCTTCAGCCCAGCTGTGCGCGTGAGGAGACAGCGCGCCTTGCTCTTTGCCGCGCAGCCTTATGGCGTCCTGCAGCGCCTGGGTGCTTTCGCCGAGCTTGCCGCTGCGCGAGAACACCGCCTTGGGGATCTCGTTCATCGGCGCGGCGAATGACTCTTTCGAGGTCGGCCACCAGCCCGTCATGTCCTGAAAAGTGCGGCTGCCCATGATGTGAAGACCGGCGCCGCTGATCTTGTCCACGGTCCAGGCGGTGCCGGCGGGATCCATGCTCTTGAACATCCATTCGAGTCCGCCATCGGCGGCGCCAACGAAACCGTCCAGCGACATCGACATCTTGAGAACGAGCTTACGCATGGCGCTTCTCCAGCGTCTCCAACAGGTCACCCAGACGATCGAAGGAGCTGTTCCAGCCGCGGATATGGCCGTCGCGGTTCGAGCTGGTGTTGAAGATCGACTGATAGAATTTCATCAGTGTCTTGCTGCCCTGATCTTCCAGCAGAACCGTGACGACGGTCTCGAAGGTTTCGTCCTGCTCATTCTGCTTGTCCCATTCGAATGTGTAGACGAGGCGGGACGGGCGCTCGACTTCGAGATATTTTCGGCCTTGCCAGAGATCCTGGCCGCCATCCACGGGGCGCAGGCAGCCGCGCCATTTTCCGCCGGCGCGCACATCGGCCTCGAACGAGGCGGCGGGATAGTTGCGCGGGCCCATCCAGTTGACGAGATGATCCGTTTTCGTGAAGGCATCCCACACCAGCTCGCGCGGCGCGTTGAAGACGCGTTCGATCACAAGTACGCGATCTTCCGGTTCCAGCCGGATGCTATTTGCGCTTCTTGCCATTTTTCTTCTCCTGAGACTGGAGTTCCTTGAGATAGGTCTCGAGGCGGTCGAACCGCTCGTTCCAGAGCTTGCGATAGCGCTCGAGCCATTCGTCGATCGTCATCAGCGCTTCGGGCTCGATGTGGCACGGGCGGTACTGCGCCTCGCGCCCGCGCGTGATGAGGCCCGCATGCTCGAGAACCTTCAGATGCTTGGAGACCGCCGGCAGGCTCATCTCGAAGGGCTCGGCGAGCTCGTTCACCGAAGCGTCGCCCAGCGCCAGGCGCGCGAGAATCGCCCGGCGGGTCGGATCGGCGAGCGCCTGGAAGGTTTCGCTGAGATGATCGGTGGCGGCCATTCGTATTAAACCATCGGGTTAATTAACTGACTGGTTTAATAATGACGGACCTGCCCAAGGTCAAGGGCAGGGCGATCACGATTTTCCGTCACTGGCCGCGGCGGCCGAATTGCTTCACTTCTTCAAAGGGATAGTGGTCGCGGATATTCGCGTTGAACCAGGCGCCGCGGGAGCGGGCGGCCATGAGCGCGGCATACACGTCGGGCGCCACGCCCTTGTACACGCAGGTCTTGCGGCTGGTGCGGAAGGTTGCGCGCAGGAGCCGGTGCCGTTCGTCGTAATGGACGGCCAGCAGGGCTTCGGAGTCGAGCGCGGGCATATGCCAGAAACCGCCCGCGCCGCCTTCCGGTTCCGCCGTCAGGCTCTGGATGCGTAGGCCATCTCGTAATGTTCGACGGTGGGCGCGAATTCGCGCAGGAATTCCGCATCCTCCGGATAGTAACGCGCACGGCTGTAATCCTCGCCGGCGAAGCGCTTGATGGCGTCGATGCTGTCCCACCATGTCATGGTCGTGAACTCGACATCGCCGCCCACATCGCGGCAGAGCAGGAAAACGCCTTTGTTGCCCGGCGTATTCGCGTAATCGGACAATCCGGTCTTGTGGAGATATTCGATATACGCGGCCTTCTTCTGCTTTGGCACGAGGCCTTTCCACACGCGAACGATCATACCCGTTGCTCCGTTGCTTCGCTCGAAAGCTAGGAACGGCGGCGCGGAATTTCCATCCGCGCGGGCTTGCAATTCGCGCGGTGCAATTCGGCGAATTTCAACGGGTTACGTGCGCCGGCCGTGGTTGGCTTCGGATTGTCTCAGCAGGTCGGTGAGCGCGCGCACTTCCTCGGTGAGGCGCAGGATCTCCAGTTCACGCATCTGGTCGAGCTTCTGGTGCAGGGACTCGATCTCGAGCTCGGCCTTGATGTTGATCTTGTAATCGTTCTCCGCGGCCTTGCGGTCGATATCGGCCTGACGGGTCTGGCTCATCATGATGATCGGCGCGGCGTAGGCCGCCTGGAACGACAGGGCCAGGTTGAGCAGGATGAACGGGTACGGGTCCCAGTGACGAACGCCAGCGACGATGTTGAGGATGATCCAGAAGATCACGAACGCGGTCTGGCCGACCAGGTACCGGCCGGTGCCGAGGAACCGGGCGAGGGTCTCGGCGAACCGGCCGAACGCGTCGGCGTCGTACAGCGATCCGCGCGCGGGCGCGCCCTTCGGGACCGACAGGTCGCTGCGGTCGCCGACGCGGAAGGGAGGGAACCGGACCATCAGG
>JBQCFD010000152.1:0-6682 GCA_051959625.1 Rhizomicrobium sp. | reverse complement strand
GCAAAGTTTCGCTCCGCGCCTGTTTGACAGGCGCGTTGCTTGCTCCGCGCGATTTGGCCCCACTAGTCTCGCGCAACAGAAAAACAAAGGGGACATCATGCTTCACCGCCGCCAGCTTCTTGCCTCGACCGCCGCGACCGCTGCGGCCTTCGCGCTGCCAAAATTTGCGTTCGCCGACACGCCCGCCAATCCCACGGCCGCGAAACTCGATGGGCTGATGGATGCCTTCTTCCAGGAAGATCTGGTCATGTCGCCGGAACGGGCGACGCTGCTGGGGCTGGACAAGGGCGAGCATGCCGATCTCAAGAGCAAGCTGGCGGATGAATCCGCCGCCGGGATCGCAGCGCGCAACGCGCAGAACGCAAGCCAGCTCTCGCGGCTGAAAGCGCTGGACGCGAAGGCGCTCTCCGGCATGGACCGGGTGAATTACGACACGCTGGCATATGTCGGCGACAGCCGCGCGCGCGTGGCGAAGTTCGATTTCGGCGGCTCCGCGTTCGGCCCCTCGCCTTATCCGGTGAGCCAGCTCACAGGCGTCTATCAATCGGTGCCAGACTTCCTCGATACCAAGCACCGCATCGAGAATGCCGCGGATGCCGATGCCTATCTGTCACGCATGGAAGCCTTCGCGGTGCAGCTCGACAACAATACCGACCGCATGAAGCACGATGCCGGCATGGGCATATCGCCACCGGACTTCATCCTGGACCGCACGCTGGAGCAGATGACGGCGACGCGCACGGCTGCGGACAAATCGCTTCTCGTCACCTCCATCGCGCGCCGCGCCAAGGAGAAAGGGCTGCCGGACAGCTACGCCGCGAACGCCGCGAAGATCTATAACGACAAGGTAGGCCCCGCGCTCGACCGCCAGATCGCGGAAGCGAAGACCCTGCGCGCGAGCGCCACGCACGACGCCGGCGTGTGGAAGATCAAGGACGGCGCGGACTATTACGCCGCCGCGCTCCATTTCGGCACCACGACCAACATGACGCCGGACGAAGTGCACAAGCTCGGCCTGGATCAGGGCGCGGAGATCAGCGCGCGCATCGACGAGCTCCTGAAGAAGCACGGCATGACGAAAGGCACGGTGGGCGAACGGCTCGCGGCGCTGGCGAAAGATCCCACCCAGCTCTACCCCGACAACGACGCCGGAAAGGCGCAAGCCATCGCCTTCTGCAACACGCGGCTCAACGAGATCAAGCCGAAGCTGCCCACGGTGTTCAACCGCGTGCCGCCCTACAGCTTCGAGGTGCGCCGCGTGCCGCCGCAGACCGAAGCCGGTGCGGCCTCCGCGTTCAGCCAGGCGCCGTCGCTGGACGGATCGCGGCCCGGCATCGTCTACATCAATCTGCACAGCACGGCGGACTGGCCGCGCTACATGCTCTCCAGCGTGATCTTCCATGAAGGACTGCCCGGCCATCAGATGGAAGGCGGCCTCGCTCTGTCCAACAAATCGCTGCCGCTGATCCGCAAGACGACGAGCTTCTCCAGCTATGCCGAAGGCTGGGCGCTCTATGCCGAGCAGCTCGCGGACGAGATCGGCATGTATGACGACGATCCCCTGGGCCGCATCGGCTATCTCAACTTCCAGCTCTTCCGCGCCAATCGCTGCGTGGTCGACACCGGCATCCATCACCTGAAATGGAGCCGCGAGCAGGCGATCAAGTACTTCATGGACGGCGACGGCAACCCGCCAGGCTTCGCCTCGCGCGAGGTGGAGCGCTATTGCGTGTCGCCGGGACAGGCCTGCTCCTACAAGATCGGCCACACCGTGTGGGTAAATGCGCGGGCGCGCGCGAAGAAGGCGCTGGGCGCGAAATACTCGATCAAGGATTTTCACGACGCCGGCCTGAATGCCGGCCGCGTGCCGCTGGACGTGCTCGACAGCGTGATCGACCGCTATATCGCGACGGCGAAAGGCTAGGCGCCGGCCAACGACTCTACCGTCACTTTTGCGGCGAGCGCGGGTTCGATGACCCGCGCCGCGGCGCGCATGTCTTCGTCCAGACCGAAGGGCGGGTTGACGACGAGGAGCCCCGCGGCGGCGAGCGGTTCGCGGCCGGGCTTGGCGGGCGGTGGCGTGATGGAGACGCCGATGCGCAACAACTTGTCGATGCCGCGATTGGCGATCTCCCCGCAGAACGCATCCGCCGCGGACGGCGACTTGACGGGAAACCACAGCATGTAGACGCCGGTTGCGAAGCGGAGGTAAGCCGTGAGCATCCCGGCAGCCGCATGCTCGAATTCGCGCTCATCCTCGTAAGGCGGATCGATAAGGATGAGACCGCGCCGTTCCGGCGGCGGCAGCAGCGCGAGAAGCTCCCTGTAGCCATCGCCCTCCACCACCCGCGCCCGCGCGAAGGGACGCAGGCTCCGGCGCAGCTCGGCATATTCCTCCGGATGCTTCTCGATGGCGACGAGACGATCCTGCGGGCGCAACATCTTTACCGCGATGAGCGGCGAGCCCGGATATTGTCCCTCCGTGCCGCGCGCGAGCGACAGATATTCACCCAACACGCCATCGGCATGCCCGATGTCCGCCAGCCGCGCGATGCCGCTTTCGTGCTCCCCGGTGCGTTTGGCCTCGCGGCTCGTCAGATCGTAGAGGCCACGGCCGCCATGGGTGTCGATCACGGCGAAGGGCTTGTCCTTCTTCTTCAGATGCGAGATGGCGGATACCAGCGCCAGGTGTTTCACCACGTCGGCGAAATTGCCCGCGTGGAAGGAATGGCGGTAGTTCACTTTTTCATCCGGCGCGGGCGCGGCTGAAGCTCGCCGCCGCAATTGGGGCACTTGCCCATCCGGTCCGCGCAATCCGCGCAAAAGGTGCATTCATAGGAGCAGATGCGGGCGTCTGCGCTGTCGGCCGGCAGGGGCTTCTCGCATTTCTCGCAGGTAGAGCGCATTTCGAGGGACATGGGTGCTCCTATTCGCTGTGTAAAGGTGGTGCCCCAGGCCGGACTTGAACCAGCACGCCCGTAAGGGCGGTAGATTTTGAGTCTACTGCGTCTACCATTCCGCCACTGGGGCATTTACGAACGAGTGCGAATGGAGGCCGGGAATATACCGGCGGATCACGCGGGGTCAACAAAGGGCCAGCGGGGAAAGAAGCGATGAAACTCTACGACGAAACCATGCCCGCGCCGAACCCGCGCAAGGTGCGTATCTATCTCGCCGAGAAGGGCATCCAAGTGCCGACCGAGCGCCTGCGTATGATGAAGCGCGAGCACAAGGCGCCGGAATTTCTGGCGAAGAACCCGCTCGGACAGGTCCCTGTGCTGGAGCTGGATGACGGCACCTATCTCTCGGAATCCATCGCGATCTGCCGCTATTTCGAGGCGCTCCATCCGCAGCCGCCGCTCTTCGGCCGCGACGCGCGCGAAGGGGCGTTCGTGGAGATGTGGATGCGCCGGGCGGAGTTCCGGCTTTGGGCGCCGATGGGCCAGGTATGGATCAATGACGACCCGCGCACCGCCGCCGTGAACCCGACGCAATTCCCCGAATACGGACAGAAGAACCGCAAGATCGTGGCGCATGCGATGACTTGGCTGGACGCCGAGCTTGCCGATGGCCGCGCGTGGTTGGCTGGCGACAATTATTCGATGGCCGACATCGTGCTCCTCTGCGGCATCGATTTCGCCAAGTTCGTGAACATGGACATGCCGGCGGACGCGAAGCATCTGCGCGCGTGGCATGAGCGGGTGAGCGCGCGGCCGAGCGCGGGTGCGTAATCACGCACATGCTGTCATGGCCCGCAAAAGCGGGCCACCCAGATGACGTCTTCTCGATTCCATAAATTTATATTCGTCATGGCCGCCCTCGTGGCGGCCATCCATTTTCCAGAGGCCAATGGCGTGCGTTAATGGATGGCCGGGACAAGCCCGGCCATGACGGAGTTCTTTTTGGAGAGCTTCGTAAAGCACCACCTGACGGCCCGCACTCCGGCGGGCCATGACAGCGGTGTTTGTTGGTGCGCGCGCTTAAAGATTATGCGTCGACGCGACGTGGTCCTTGTCGTCCTGCTGCCAGCGTTCGACCGTCAGGAAGTCGTAATAGCCGCAGCGATTGGTCGTGGGATATTTGCGGCAGGTCGACGGGCGCGCCTCATAGACGGTGCAACGGCGGGCATCGGTGTCGAAGAAGCGGCAGATGCGGCCGAAATGATCGTCGGCCTTGCGGCGCAGCGCATATTCGGCTTCCGGGTCCTTGTAGGTGAACTTCCTGCGCGCTTCGCGGAAGCTGAGGCCGAAGTGATCGGCCAGCCGCTGGACATCGCGCTTGTCGATCTCGATCAACGGATAGGAGCAGCAATAGCCGGGGCACTTGGAGCAGTTGTACGACGACGCCATGAACGCACTCTTTGAATCGAAGGGCGATGCTCTAGCCTATCGCGCGCCATAAAGCTGCAAAATTCTGAGCGGCATCCGTCGGGCGTTTGACGCGGGGCAGGGCCATGAGCGTCACATCGGGAATGAAACGGCCCAAGGTGACTTTCGTTTCATCCATGGGCACGGCCCCATCGCCGCTATCGTTTATGACAAGAGCTTTCACACGAAGACCCTTGCTATCGAGGCATTGCATGGCGGACAGCGTATGGCTGATGGTACCCAGGTAACTGCCCGTCACCAGGATCAGGGGCAGGCCGAGAGCCTTCATCCAGTCCAGCACGGTGTGGGTCTCGTCCAGCGGCACCATCACGCCCCCGACCCCCTCGATGAACAATGTGCCTTCGCTTTGGGCCATGCGCTTGCGGCAAGCCGAGACGATCGCATCGAAGTCCAGTGCAGTGCCCTCGCGGGCGGCGGCCATGTCCGGCGACAGGGGGGCCGCGAAGCGCCAGGGCGAGAGGCGGTCCAGCGATTCCGGCGTGACCGGCTCATCCAGCGCACCCAGCAGCACGCCGGGGTCGGACAGCGCGGCGGTGGCGATGTCGAAGCCGCTGACCACGGGCTTGAACGCATCGACCTTTTCGCCCGCCTGCCTGAGATGGCGGATGAGGCCGGCAGTGACAAAGGTCTTGCCTATATCCGTGCCGGTGGCGGTGACGAAGTAGGCGCTCATAGAATTCTTTCGCGGATCACTTGTGCCAAACGCGCGATCTCGCCTTGCGGATGCGCGGCGGTGAAAGCGAGGCGAAGCCGCGCGGTTCCGCGTGGCACCGTAGGCGGGCGGATGGCGGTGACGAGAAAGCCCTCGCGCTCCAGAAGCTGCTGCGCTTCGAGCGCGCGCACCTCGTCGTTCAGGATCACCGGCACGATGGGGCTTTGCGCCAGCGGCAGATTGAGCGCGCGGGTGAAGGCCTGCGCATTGGTCAGCGGGCGGGCGGTGAGCGCGGCATCGGACTCAATAATGTCGAGCGCGGCGATGGCGGCGGCGACGCTCGCCGGCGGCAGGCCGGTGGAATAAACGAAGGTCCGTGCGCGCGTCTTGATGAGATCGATCACGGCTCTCGAGGCGCAGAGATAGCCGCCATAAGAGCCGATGGCTTTGGAGAGCGTGCCCATCTGCAGATCGACGGCCGCTTTCTTGCCACCCGCAAAAACAGAGCCTTTGCCATTCGCGACGACGCCAAGGCCGTGTGCGTCATCGCTCATCAGCCAGGCATCATATGCTTGTGCAAGCTTGCCCAGTTCAGCAAGCGGCGCGAGATCGCCGTCCATCGAGAACACGCCGTCGGTGACGATGAGCGCATGGCGAACTTCGCCGCGATGCTGGCTGAGGATTTCTTCGACATGGGTGAGATCGTTGTGGCGGAAGGTCTGCACCATCGCATTCGAGAGCTGCGATCCGGCCCATAGGCAGGAGTGTGAGAGTTCGTCGATCAACAGCAGATCGCTCTCGCCCACCAGGGTCGGGATGATCCCGGCATTGGCGAGGTAGCCGGAGCCGAACACGCAAGCGGCGTCGGTCTGTTTGAATTTGGCGAGCCGCGCTTCCAGTTCCGCGAACAGCGGATGGTTGCCGGTGATGAGCCGCGAAGCCCCCGCGCCCGCACCGTATTTTTCGATAGCCGCGATGGCCGCGGCCTTCACCTTGGGGTGATGCGTGAGGTTCAGATAGTCGTTGCAGGAGAAGGACAGCAGCCGCCTTCCGTTACGTTCGATCCAGACGCCATCCTCGCGGACGGAATCCACAAGCGAACGCCGTAAATGCTGCGCCTCCAGCGCATCGAGTTTGGACGTGGCAAAGCGGTCTAGCGAGTTCAACTTGCGCCTCCGGAGCGCCCGCTATAATGGCTTCACCGGCTCATATAAAGGTGATGCATGAACGCCCCTGCCCCAGAGTTGCGTGACGGACAAGTCAGGAACGACTGGACCAAGGCGGAGGTTGCGGCGCTGTTCGATCTGCCGTTCACCGAGCTGGTGTTCCGCGCGGCGCAGGTGCATCGCCAGAACTTCGCGTCCGACGAAGTGCAGATTTCGACCCTGCTCTCCATCAAGACGGGCGGCTGCCCGGAAGATTGCGGCTATTGCTCGCAGAGCGCGAGCCACGAGACGGGGCTGAAAGCTTCCAAGCTCATGGAGATCGAGACGGTGCTGGCGGACGCGCGCGCGGCGAAGGCGGCGGGGGCGACGCGCTTCTGCATGGGGGCGGCGTGGCGCTCGCCCAAGGATCGCGATCTCGACAAGGTGTGCGAGATGGTCGAGGGCGTGAAAGCGATGGGCATGGAGACGTGCGTGAC
>JBQCFD010000151.1:0-14295 GCA_051959625.1 Rhizomicrobium sp. | reverse complement strand
ATCACCCGGCCGCTCACCCTGCCCTTCACACTCACCATCGACGGAAAGACGGCCCATATGACGGGAACAGCGGATGTGATGCGCAACCAGTTCAATGTCGGTACCGGCGAATGGGCCAAGCCCGGCACGGTCGCATGGGATGTCAAGGTGAACATCGATCTCACGGCCACCCAGAACTGATAATCTCCTCCCACAAGGACGGAGCGACGGGATGAATTGAGACGCGGCTTGCTTTAGATTTCGCGCATGACTTCCTCTCTCTCCAACCTGCGTGTTGCCGATACTGCCGCGATAGTCCGCGCCGGCGAAATCATCCGCGCGGGCGGGCTCGTCGCATTCCCGACGGAGACCGTCTACGGCCTCGGCGCCGATGCCACCAACGATCGCGCGGTGGCGTCAATTTTCGCCGCCAAGGGCCGGCCGCAGTTCAATCCGCTGATCGTGCATGTGCCGGACATCGGGGCTGCCGAAGCTGAAGTGGAATTCAATCCGCTTGCCCGGACATTGGCAAAGACGTTCTGGCCCGGCCCGCTTACGCTGGTATTGCCGCGGAAGGACAGGAAGCTCTCGCTCTTGGTGAGCGCTGGTCTGGACACGGTCGCGGTGCGATCCCCCTCGGGCGCCGTGGCGCAAAAACTGTTGAAAGCAGCCGGCCGCCCCGTCGCGGCGCCGAGCGCGAATGTGTCCGGCCGCGTCAGCCCGACGCTTGCTTCGCATGTTGCGCAAGAATTCGGCGAAACGATCGACCTCATCCTGGACGACGGCGCAGCGACGCTGGGCCTCGAGTCGACCGTGATCGGCTTCGATAGTGGCAAACCCGTTCTTTTGCGGCTCGGGGCGCTGACACGCGAAGAGGTCGAACGCGTCGCGGGGCCGCTCGCACAGGCAGGCGAAAAAGTCTCTTCCCCGGGGCAGCTCATCAATCATTACGCGCCGCGTGCACGCCTTCGCCTTAACGCGAAAGATGTGAACCCCGGCGAGGCGTTGCTTGCCTTCGGCCCGCACGTCCCGGAAGGTGTTCGAATGATCGGCAACCTCAGCCCATCCGGCGACATGAAGGAAGCGGCCGCCAATCTTTTCGCCATGCTGCGCGAACTGGATGCGAGCGGGGCCGACGTCATTGCCGTGATGCCAATCCCACAACAAGGCCTTGGCGAGGCGATCAACGACCGGCTGCGGCGCGCGGCGGCGCCACGCACATGACCGATGCCGGCGTCATAGTGCGCCTGAAGAATGCTGCCGGCGCAAAGGGCTGGAGCGAAGATTACGCCGAGATCGCACCGCGTCTGGAGGAATGGCGCGGCAAATACCATGGCCACGCGGCGCTGCTGCTCAAACCAGACACCACAGAGCGCGTCGCCAGAATCCTTTCCATTTGCAATGAAACGCGCACCCCGATCGTCCCGCAAGGCGGCAATACAGGACTTGTCGGCGGACAAATCCCATTCCACGGCGAAATCCTCCTCAGTCTCGCGCGCCTGAATCGGATTCGCCATGTCGATCCGCCGGGTATGAGCATGGCCGCAGAAGCTGGAGCTACCCTCGCGGCCGTGCAGGACGCGGCGGACAAGGCCGATCGCCTGTTTCCACTCTCCATCGCTTCGGAAGGCACAGCCACGATCGGCGGAAACGTCTCCACCAATGCTGGCGGCGTCCACGTCTTGAAATATGGCAATACGCGCGAGCTTGTGCTGGGGATCGAAGTGGTGCTCGCGGACGGGCGAGTCCTCGACATGCTCAGGACCTTGCGCAAGGACAATACCGGTTACGATCTGAAACAGCTTTTCATTGGGGCGGAAGGAACACTCGGCGTCGTCACGGCCGTCGCGCTGAAACTGTTCGCGAAGCCGGCAGAGAAAGTTACTGCGCTGATAGCTGTGCGCGACGTCCAGGCGGCCGTCGATCTCCTGTCGCGGCTCCAGGATGGGACGGGCGGCGCGATGAGCGCATTCGAACTGATGCCGCGGATCGGCCTCGATTTCGTATTGGCGCATATACCCGGGACGTCCGACCCGCTGGCCGCGCCGTCGTCCTGGTACGTGTTGGCCGAAGCCAGCGGGGGCGCGAACAGTCATCTCGAAGAGATGATGGAGGGGGCGCTCTCCTCCTCCAACCTTGTTGCCGACGCGGTCATCGCTAAAAGTGAGACGCAGCGCGCAGCACTGTGGAAGTTGCGCGAAACTATGTCGGAAGCCCAGAAACCCGAAGGCGGCTCGATCAAGCACGACGTTTCGGTGCCGATAAAAGATATCCCGGCATTCTTGAAAGACGGAATTGCGGCCGTGGAAAGGATGGTGCCCGGCGTAAGGCCGGTGCCTTTCGGTCATCTGGGCGACGGCAACATCCACTTCAATTTCACGGTGCCCAAGGGCGGCGACAATGCTGCTTTCCTCGCAAGGTGGAACGAGATTCAAGACGCGGTGCATGACATCGTGAACCGCTATCACGGCTCGATCAGCGCCGAACACGGCCTCGGCGTTATGAAGGTGCACGAGATCGAACGCTACAAGAGCGCCGCCGAGCTAGAGGTGATGCGCAACATCAAACGCAC
The DNA here is from genome assembly GCA_051959625.1 of Rhizomicrobium sp. Classification (GTDB taxonomy): domain Bacteria; phylum Pseudomonadota; class Alphaproteobacteria; order Micropepsales; family Micropepsaceae; genus Rhizomicrobium. The sequence continues at coordinate 11,744 of JBQCFD010000151.1, read as the reverse complement.
CTTCGATCCGAACAACATCCTCAATCCTGGAAAAGTGGTGGCGATCTGATGGCGCTGCCCAACGCGGACTGCCGAAGCGGCGCGTACGAAAGCGGATGTCAGGATAATCGCGGCGCCGATAGATGCTGCAATCGCCGGCTTACGCCGCCCGCGATAACGCTGGTTCCGGCTCGGGCTCGGGCGCTTCCGACGGCCCGGCGCTGGCCAACGCCGAGTCGTATAGCGTATTCGAGAAAGCGCTCAGCACGGCGGTTATGACCGTGGCCGCATAGGGCGTCGCCTGAATCACGAGCATCGTCATCCAGAGCATTATCGCCGGACTGTCGAGCGTGTGATCGGAGATCATCGAGCAAAACGCAAGCGCGCAGGCGATGAACAGCACGGTCTCCTGCCACGCCATGCGAAGGACCTGGCTGAGGCGCGCCGGGTCCTCGCATTTCGGCGTCCGCAAAAAGGGCTTGCCGGATGTGAAGAGACCGGTCCAGACAGCTTTTGCCACGGTGTGCGTAAGCGCCAGGCCCGCCACCGACGCCGCAATCGCGCCCAAAAGGCCCGATCGCACTTTCCGCGGATAAAGCAGCAGCGTCTTGAGCAGCTTGACGCCGAACAGAGCGAGCGCCGTGGCCGATAATGCCGCCATGGGGACATCGAATGTTTTGGGGGCAAAAAACATCAGTGCGGTCCAAACCAGCGCAATGGCCGTAACGACCATGCCCAGAGCGTCCGAAATCCACGGCAACCACCCGGAGATGAATTGATAGCGCTGGCCCCAGTTCAGTTTTGTCTTGCCGGCGAAAAACGCGCCTGCGTGATGCTTCAGGATCTGCATCGCGCCATACACCCAGCGATACCGCTGCGTCATGAAGGCGCCCAGCGTGTCGGGAGTGAGGCCCTTGCCCATGCTTTGCGGGATATAGGCGGCACTGTAGCCGGCTTCGAAGAGACGCAGGCCCAGTTCGGTGTCTTCGGTGATGCACCACGGCGCCCAGCCCTTGACCTCCTCCAGCGCACGCTTGCGCACGATCGTCATGGTGCCGTGCTGGATGATGGCGTCGTGCTCGTTGCGCTCGACCATTCCAATGTGGAAGAAGCCGCGATACTCCTCGTAGCACATCGCCTTGAAAAGGCTGCGGCCGGCGTCGCGATAGTCTTGCGGCCCCTGCACCAGCGCTACGCCGTCCGAAGCGAAATACGGAAGTGCGCGCCGCAGCCAATAAGGCTCGACCTGATAGTCGCTGTCGATGACGGCGATGTATTCGGCTTTGGGATCGGTCAGCGCGAGGGCTTCGTTCAGCGCGCCGGCTTTGAAGCCCTTCACACCGTCCATGTGATAGAAGCGAAAGCGGGAGCCAAGCGCGGCACAATGGGATTCCACCGGGAGCCAGGTCTCGCGATCCGGCGTGTTGTTGTCGAGAACGATGACCTCGAAATTTTCGTAGTCCAGCCGCGCCAGCGCATCGATAGTCTCCATCACCATGGCGGGCGGTTCGTTGTAACAGGGAACATGGATGGAAACTCTCGGCGCACTTGCCGGGATCGCCGCGTGCATGGCACGGCTTTCCTCGCGCCAAAGGCTCGCTGCCAGTTCGATGCCTTCCGTAATCACGATGGTGGACGCAAGCAGCACCAGCGGCACCATCGCCACAAGTACGCCGAGATCGACCACGCTGACATATTGAAGGGATACCGCGTCCAGCAGCGATAAAAGCCCGGTCGCCACGAGCGCCACGAGGCCGCCCATCACCACATATCCCACCTGATGCACGCGCGGCATGCGGCTCAGGATCAGAAGGCCCAGCAGCAACGTGATGATCGCGGCGAGCGCCGCATAGATGCGCCACTCCGGGAAAGAGCGGAACAGGCCGGTGAATGGGAATTTCGCGTCGCCATTGGCGTCGTAGAGACCCCAGAACGCTCCCACCGAACCTTCCTGACCACCTTTCCACGGCTGGTCATAGGCTTCGATCAGGTAATAGTCGTAGCCTTTCTCCATTGCCAGCTGAACGAACGCGCGATCGAAAAAGGCTTCGTTACCGATCGAAGGTTCCGCGTTTCTGCGCGCCGGCCCTTCCGAAGGCCAGCCGACTTCGCCGACGATGATAGGCTTGCCGGGGAATTCATTCGCGACGTCGTCGTACCAATGGACGACGGATTTGAGCGCATCGCGAGGCTGTTCTCCTTCCCAATAGGGAAGAAGGTGGATCGCCACGACGTCGACATATTTGCCGAGTTCGGGCGCCAGAAGCCAAGTGGACCAAGGCTCGGCCGTCGTCACTTTGATGCGATTGGGCAGCGCTGCGCGCACGCGCTTGATGTAGCTGTTGAGCTGATCGATCGAAAGATCGCCGCGGAAGATCACCTCGTTGCCGACGAATACCCGATCGATCGTGCGCCGGTTGGCGAGCGCGGTTTTGATCCCGAGTTCGATCTGCTTTTCGTTTTCCTGAAGATCGGGACCGATCCATATGCCGAGCGAGACCGTCATCCCATATCGCCGGGCAATCTCGGGCACCCGGTTCATGCCGCCGTCGACGGTGTAGGTACGGATATGCGTCGTCAGGCGGGACAGTTGGGCGAGATCGCGGTCGATCCGCTCTGGTGAGACGTGCTTGCGCTGATCGTGCTGGGAGAAAGTATGGCTCGGCTGGTAGGCGACGCCGCGCACCAGCCCGTCCCAGTTGGGCGCGATCACCTCATAGTCACGGCTGGCCCAGAACAGCAGCGTGGCGCCCAGAACGAGTCCCAGCGCGGCGGCAATCTTCCATGTGCCGCTGGGTACGCCCCGCATCCACGTTACGAATCTGCTCATCCCACCTTCGCATCACCGGCGTGGTTGCCGGCATTTTGTCTTGCTCAACGCCGGCAGCCGGCGAAGCGCCGGTTGCGGCCGCCCTTGCGCTATTGTGCGCCAGGTCCCGCGGTGGCGTCCTTGTCGTCGTCTGCACCGGGCGCTTTAGGCGGCGGCGGGCTGACCTTCAGAAGTTCCAGATCGAACACAAGGGTCTGATTCGGCGGGATCGCACTGCCAGCGCCGCGCGGTCCGTAGGCGAGATTCGACGGAATCACGAGTTGCCAGTGATCGCCCGTGCGCATGAGTTCGAGCGCCTCGGTCCATCCGGGAATAAGTTTGTTGACTGTGAACTGGACAGGAAACCCGGGCTCGGTCGCATCGAAAGTCGCACCGTTGATGAGCTGGCCCTTGTAGTAGACGGTCACCTGATCCAGCGGGCCCGGGCGCATTCCGTAGCCGCTCTTGATGATCTTGTACTGCAATCCACTCGGTTCGGTGACAACGCCCGGCTTGGAGGCATTCGCTTTCAGGAAGGCTGCGTTCGCTTCAGGACTGAGGGCCGGGTCCGCCGCCTGCGCTGCAACCGTGAATAGCGCGAGTGCGCCGGCGACCAGCAATCCAATTCGAAGCATTCCGTTCTCCTGATGAAGCGGCGCGCAGATACTGCGCCGAAATGGCGAAACTTTGACCCCTCATGCGGCCGGGATTTGAACCCGTTTAAGAGGAATACCGCGTAACGAGTTGGATTCAAGGGGCTTTAGGCTTAACCAACCCGTATGGCGGCCTCTCTCTCCCAATATCCTGTCCTTGGTGTCGCGGCCGTGATCTGGAACGACCGCAGGGAAGTCTTGCTCATTCGCCGCACCAAGGAACCTCGCAAGGGTCAGTGGAGCCTTCCGGGCGGCAAGGTGGAATTTGGCGAAAGCATCGAGGACGCGCTCCGAAGGGAAATCCGCGAGGAGACTGGCTTGGAAGTGGCTTTGCTGGGCCTGGCTGGCGTGGCGGAGACCGTCCTGGACCCGGAAGCCGGCGCCGCCAACGCTCATTTCGTCCTCATCGACTATTCGGCGCGCTTGGTCTCAGGCGAGGCTGTGGCGGCGTCCGACGCCGCGGATGCAACCTGGTTCACCCGCGAAGAGGTCGCGGCCCTGCCGCTCTGGCCCGAATTGCATCGCATCATCGTGCAGAGTGCGCGCGAGGTGTGGGGCGGTTAGGAGCGCCGGAACATCCGGGCAAGCAATCCCCGGCGTGTGGGTTTGCCGATAGCGGCGCCGATCGGCTGCGGTCTCGCAGCCGTAGAGACGGCTACCATCGGTTTGGCTGTGGCTTGCCGGGGCACCACGGTGGTTTGCGTAGGCGAGAAACTCTGCACCGATTGCGCAAGGGTCGGCAGCGTCATGTCGTTGCCCGGCGCGACCTTGAAGCAGACAGGGCCAATGCATTGGGTGGCGAATTGCTTCGCCCATAGTTCATCCGGACTTTCGGCCGCCAGGCTCCACGGCGTGAACTGCACACTCCCCTGATGCTCTTCGATTTGACGTGTCTTCAGCGCACGCACAACGCCCTCCAGCCGCGCCGCGCTTTCCGTGAACCGGCTTTGCTCCGCCATGTCAGCCTCCGCCCTGTTTGGAGAACCACTGGAAACCATTCTCGCGGCTGATGATCGCCACGTCTATCGCGCCACCGACGGTTTCCTTCTGCGCCATGATGCGCTTTTTGAAGATATTCAGCCCCACCAGCTCCCTCGCCGTTTCCGCCAGCTCCGTACGGGACGCAATTTCCAGCACGCGCAGAATGGGGTTGATGAATGTCTGCTGCTGATAGTCCGCGATCATGCTGCGGAACGCCTCGAAATAGCGCGGCACGAAATTGCCCTGGAATTGCTCCCGCACCTCATGGCGCTTGGCTGTATCGGCGTTCGGAAACGCGGCGATCACCTGGTCCACCAGCCCGCCCATCATCATGCGGAAACCGCCGTAAAGCCTGCGCTCGAGATTGAAATCGATCCCGCGGATGAAGGCGTTCGTCACTTCGCTGTCGGCAAAGACGCGAATCTTCGATTTGACCTCGCTGTCGATGGAGTCGGCCGACGCCTCCGCCCGCTTGAGACGCCCCCCCACCATGGCGGACGCGAAATAGGTGACGACGTGAGGATAGCGTTCCTCCGCACCGAAACCGGCAAACACCAGTCCCGTCACATCCTCCAGGAACAGATCCTTTACCACCGCATAAACGGCGATTTCGCGCAGCCGCGTCTGCGCCGCCGGCGAAAGCTGAAACTGGCTGAACCCGTATTCCACGATTTCAGATATCTGCTGTGCATATTCGCGCTGCACGATGATGCCGAAATGCGGCGGGAAGCATGAGAGATCGGCGCGCGGGCTGCCATCCTCCCGGAATTGATAGTCGCGCCAGACGCGCTCGATAGCGGCCTCCAGGATGGCAATATCGCTCTGCCGCTGGCCGTCCGCGTTGTCGCTCATGAACTGCGCGAGGTGAAAGATGTAGCGAAACACCGAAGCCAGCAGGCGGCGATACTCGTCGCGTTGCTTTGCGCGAGGAAAGAACTCTTCGAGATTGTCCAGCATCGCGGTGAACCCGACCGCGTAATCGCGCACATGCGCGCACGGCTTGGGCCGCACCTTCCTTTGATAGTGTTCGATAAGATGCTCCCAGGGGTGCCCCATGATGTCGGCCACGCCGAAGAACATCAGTCCGATGGGCTGACCTTCGATGAGGTTGAAAAGCTTGCGCTGATCGTTGCGCACCGCGACCGTGCCGCCGCCGACAAGGGTGATTGCCGAGTCCGCGGCGAGCGCGACGGCACGCTGGTTCATCACCGCGATTTCGGACGTCATGAATTCCCCTTCACCCGGCCTTACCCAAGGCCCTGGGCGAGGATGTCACAGCCACGCGACGATTGGGAGAAGCCCGGGGGAACATGGTTACATCGCGGCACTTGCAGGATTTTTCCGGCGGACTAGCCTGCGCCAAACGCTATTGGAGGACTGCATGTACAAGCCATTCGATCTCACGGGAAAAGTTGCGCTCGTCACCGGCGGCAATGGCGGCATCGGGCTTGGCATGGCCGAGGCGATGGCGGCTTCCGGCGCCGATATCGTGATCTGGGGCACCAATACCGAGAAAAACACCGCCGCCGAGAAGAAGCTGAAGGCCTATGGCAGGCGTGTCGCCACCCGCAAGGTGAACGTGGCCAGCGAACAGGAGGTCATCGACGGCATGGCCGCCGCGCTCAAGGACATGGGGCGGCTGGATTGTGTTGTGGCCAATGCCGGCATCGGCGGCGGGTCGCCGCTGATCGAAATGACGACAGAACTGTTTCACAAGGTCCACGCCGTCAATGAGGATGGCGTGTTCTGGACCTTCCGCGAAGCCGCCAAGCACATGGTCGACCGCGCGAAGAACGGCGATGCGAGCGGGTCATTGGTGGTCGTGGCGAGTACCGCCGGCATTGAGGGCGCCGCGCGCAATTCCGCCTACGGCGCGACGAAAGGCGCGGTGATGTCGATGGCGCGCGCGCTGGCGGTGGAACTGGCGCGTTACGGAATCCGCTGCAACTCCATCGCGCCGGGCTGGATCGCCACCGACATGACGAAAGGCGCACAGGAGAACAAGGTGTTCCAGGAGAAGGTCATTCCCCGGGTGCCGGCACGGCGCTGGGGAACGCCGGAGGATTTCGGCGGCATCGCGGTGTATCTGGCGAGCGACGCTTCCAGCTACCACACAGGCGAGACTTTCATCATCGACGGCGGCTACACGAAGTTCTGACGCTCCGTAGGCGGAGTATTTCGTCCGTATACAAACAAAACTGGGACGCGCGTTTCCGCGCATCCCACTATGTGGCTTTAGTTTAGGGGTGGAGAATCAGACTGGCAAGCCGCGTTTTTGCGTAATAGATGAGAGCCCCATTTTCGAAACACAGGGGCTTTTCATGGCGGCTTGCGGACTGGATTTCGGCACCTCCAACTCGGCGTTGGGTGTCTGGCGGGAAGGTGCTGCGACCCTCGCCCCTGTCGAAGGCGATTCCACGCTTATTCCGAGCGCCATCTTTTTCGATTTCGAGCAGCATGGCCGGGTCATGTTCGGACGCGAGGCGATCGGCAGCTACATCGCCGAACATGAGGGGCGGTTGATGCGGGCGCTGAAGACGATTCTCGGCACTCCCTTGATCGATGAGGCCACCGCCGTTGGGCGGCGACGCATCAAGCTCACCGAAGTGGTCGAGATGTTCATGCGTCATCTCAAGTCAAAAGCTGAGGAATTCGCCGGCCATGAGATCACGCAGGTCGTCCACGGGCGGCCTGTCCGCTTCGTCGATGGTGACGACGCAGCCGACGCGCGCGCCGAAAGCGTATTGAGAGATATCGCTCGGCGCGTCGGTTTTCGAGACGTGGTGTTCGAGTACGAACCTATCGCGGCGGCCTATCACTACGAAGAGAGAGTCGCCCGCGAAGAACTGGTGCTGATTGCCGATATCGGCGGCGGCACATCGGACTTTTCCGTCATCCGGATTGGCCCCGATCGGAGGAACCGCGCCGACCGGCGCGAGGATCTGCTTGGCAATTCCGGCGTGCGCATCGGTGGGACGGATTTCGATACACGTCTCAACATAGATAGCGTGATGCCCCTGCTTGGCCTCGGCACCCAGCTCGTCACCAAGGATTTGCCGATGCCCAAGGCGATCTATTACGAGCTCGCGACCTGGGCGACGATCAATTTCGCCTACAACATCAAAACCGAACGCGAGGTGCGCGAACTGCTCGCCGTGGCGGTCGACCCGGACAGAATTTCGCGACTCCTGAAGACAATCCGCCGTCACCTAGGCCATCGCATCGCCTTTGCGGTAGAAGACGCCAAGATTGCGCTCAGCGAGGCCGAACGAGACACCCTGCCCCTCGAATTCCTTGAAGCGGGTCTGCAGGCAAACGCCACCCGCGCAGGGTTTGAGCGTGCCATAGCCGACAAGACAAGTGCGCTCACCCGGATGGCCGCCCAATGCATCACGAGGGCTGGCGTCGGGCCGGGTGCCGTGCAGACGATCTTCTTCACGGGCGGGTCGAGCCGCGTGCCGGCGGTTCGCAGCGCCATTCGCCGAGCTGCGCCCCAAGCTAACGTTGCGGCAGGGTCGGATTTTCTCTCGGTGGCGCTCGGTCTCACACGCGAGGCGCATCGCCGCTTCGCGTGACGCTTGCCCTCGCCCCCCACAGGAGGAATGCTGGCACAAACATTCGAGGAAACACCATGTCCCTGCGCACGCCGCTCTGCGATCTGCTGAACATCAAATATCCGATCATGCTCGCGGGCATGGGTGGCGTGTCTTATGCCGAACTCGCAGCCGCAGTATCCAACGCGGGCGGCTTCGGCACGCTTGGCATGGCGGGGCGCACACCGATGGAGATCGCGGAAGAGATCAAAAAGACCCGCGATCTGACGGACAAGCCCTTCGGCGTCGACCTTCTAGCGGCAGTTCCGGAATCGCTGGAGAAGACAGCCGACGCCATCATCGCAGGCGGCGCGGCAGCCTTCATCTCGGGTCTGGGTGTTCCCCCGCCGCATCTGGTCAAGAAATTTCATGATGCCGGGCTCAAGGTGATGAACGTCAACGGCGCGGTGAAACACGCGAAGGCGGCTGAAGCCGGCGGTCTCGACGCGGTTGTCGCGCAAGGTACGGAAGCCGGCGGCCACACGGGGCGCATCGCCGGGATGGCCCTGATTCCGCAGGTCGTAGACGCCGTGAAGATTCCGGTGATTGCGGCGGGCTCCATTGTCGACGGCCGCGGTCTCGCCGCGGCGCTGGCGCTGGGCGCGCAAGGCGTCTGGATGGGCACGCGCTTCATCGCCTCGACCGAGGCGCATGCCGGCGCCCTCTACAAGCAGGTGATCCTGGATGCCAACGATGAAGATACCGTCATCACCCGCTCTTATTCCGGCAAGCCGATGCGTGTGCATCAGAATGATTGGACGAAAGACTGGGAATCGCGGCCACAGGACATCCAGAAATTTCCGGCGCAAGCGATGTTGTCATCGCAGGCCGGCGTGATGGGCGGCATCGGCGGCCAGATCGAGGGGCTTTCGCGCGAACGCTCTGCATTCGCCATGGGCCAGGGCTCCGGCGCTATCGACGCAGTGAAGCCCGCGCGCGAAATCATCGCCGAGATCATGTCGGAAGCCGAAGAGGTGATCGCCCGTATGGCCAAACTGGCTCGCGGCTAGAGGAACTTCAGCGCTACATGCACCAGCACGGCGACGCCGAACAATGCGATCGCCACGCCGGAGGAGTGATTGATGATGCGCATGACGCGCGCATCGATCTTGGTGTGCAGGTGGCCGATGATCTCCGTGAGCGTGAACCACCAAAGCGCGGATCCGACAAACACGCTGGCAACGACAATACCTGCCTGGAACAGCGTGGGTTGAGCCCCCGTCAGGCCCGTCAGCCCCGTGAACATCGCCGCGAAGCCGAACAGCGTCGCCGGATTCGTCATGGTGAGAGCGAATGTCGAGACGCCGATACGCATCAGCGATGATGGCTCGCTCGCCTTCTCCTTCGCTTCCGCCTTCAGCGCCGGATCGGGCAACGTCAAATAGGTGTGAATTCCGAATGAGAGCAGCAGGATGCCGCCGACCACCTGCAGATAGAGCGAATAGCCTTCGATCCAATGGGAAACCGCCGTTACGCCGAAACCGATGACGGCTGCGAACAACCCATCGCCACAGGCGGCACCCAGTCCCGCCATGAATCCATTGAGCGGACCAAAAGCCAGCGTGCGCCGGATACAGATGAGATTGACGGGGCCAATTGGCGCGGCTGCAATCAGTCCGATCACGACGCCGGCGATTATGAAGAAAAGCAGATTCACGCGACGTCGACCACGATGCGGCCGCGCACCTTGCCGGCAAGGATATCGTTCGCGGCCTTTGGCACGTCCGCAAGCTTGATGGTGGATGTCATCGCGGCAAGCTTCGTCACATCCAGGTCTCGCGCCAGCCTGTCCCACGCCTGCAAGCGGCGTTCGCGGCGCATTTGGACCGAGTCGATCCCGAGGAGCGAAATTCCGCGAAGGATGAAAGGCGCAACACTCGTCGGAAGGTCCATGCCGCCCGCCAGTCCGCAGGCCGCGACTGCCCCGCCATATTGCGTCGAAGCGATGATGTTGGCGAGCGTCTTGGAGCCGACGCTGTCGACCGCCCCCGCCCAGCGCTCCTTCGCCAAAGGTTTCGGATCGCCGCTGAGTTCGCTTCGCGCCATGATCTCCGAGGCACCGAGCGATTTCAGATATGCTTCCTCTTCCGGCCGCCCCGTCGATGCGATCACGCGATAGCCGAGCTTGGCCAATATCGCGACAGCAACGGAGCCGACGCCGCCGGCAGCGCCGGTCACGATCACCGGACCTTTCGCAGGCGTGACCCCGGCGTCTTCCAGGGCGAGCACGCACAACATCGCTGTGTACCCCGCAGTGCCGATCGCCATCGCCTCGGCAGGCTTGAACGCCTTCGGCAGCGGCACGAGCCAATCGCCCTTGACGCGGGCGACTTCGCTATAGCCGCCGAAATGCACTTCGCCGACGCCGTAGCCGTTGAGCACGACCCTGTCGCCCGGCTTGAAATTTGGATTGCTCGATGTCTCCACCGTCCCGGCAAAATCGATGCCGGGGATCATCGGAAACTTGCGAACCACGGGAGAACGGCCGGTGACCGCAAGCCCATCCTTGTAGTTCACCGTGGAATGCAAGATCGCGACGACGACATCGCCATCCATCAGATCGTTCAGGCCGAGTTCGGCCAGCGCTATTTTCTGGCCGGATTCGTCCTTTGTGACCAGGAGGGCCCGGAAACGGTCTTTCATGCGGGAACTTTCGTCGAGGCAGGCAGACGACAAAGGCAGAATTCTCCCCTCTCCGTCAAGCAAAAGCGCCGGTTCAGGCCGATTGCAGGGTGTCTACGAAGCGCAACGGCTCGCCCTGCGATGCCATGGTGAGCGCATGATCTCGCATCACGATCTTTCCGCGAATGACGGTGGCGACGGGCCAGCCCGTCGTCGTCATGCCGTCGAACGGCGTCCAGCCGCAGCGCGAGGCGATCCACGAATTCTCGATCTTCCGCTTCTTCTTCAGATCGACGATCGTGAAATCCGCATCGAAGCCGCGCGCGATGCGGCCTTTGCCCGCTATGCCGAAGATGCGCGCCGCGCCGGCGCTCGTCAGATCGACGAAACGTTCCAGCGTCATGCGGCCGGCGTTGACATGATCCAGCAGGATCGTCGCCAGCGTCTGCACGCCCGGCATTCCGCTGGGCGTATCCGGATAGGTCTTGTCCTTCTCATCGCGGGTGTGCGGTGCGTGATCGGAACCAATGACGTCAATCAGACCTTCGCGCACCCCTTGCCATAGGGCATCGCGATGGCGCGCATCGCGAATTGGCGGATTCATCTGCGCATAGGTGCCGAGGCGCTCGTAACACTCCGGCGCGACGAGCGTGAGGTGCTGCGGTGTGGTTTCCACCGTGGCGAAATCCCGTGCCGCCGCAAGCAACGGCAATTCCTCCGCCGTCGTCACATGCAAGACATGCAGGCGGCGTCCGGCTTCGCGCGCCAGCCGAAGCACCCGCTCGGTGGAAGCTCGCGCGGTTTCTTCGTCGCGCCACACAGGATGCGAGCGCGGGTCGCCCTTCACACGCAGCCCCTTGCGCGTTTCCAAGCGGTCCTCGTCTTCGGAATGCACGGCCATGCGGCGATGCCCCGCCTTCAAAGCCGCCAAAATATCATCGGGATGACTGAGCAGCAGGGTTCCGGTGGACGATCCGAGGAACGCCTTCACGCCGCACACACCTGGCATTCGCTCCAGCTCCGCCAACGCGCCGACATTCTGCGGCGTGGCGCCGGCATAGAAGGCGTAATCGCAATGCATCCGGTTCTTCGCGCGGGCGAGCTTGT
>JBQCFD010000150.1:0-15042 GCA_051959625.1 Rhizomicrobium sp. | reverse complement strand
CTGGTGCGGCAACCCGATCTGTTGATCGCGCGTGACGGTGCCACGGTCGCGATCCGGGGCGATGATGGCGCGTTGAGGCTGCTGCGCAAACCGTCGGACAAATTCTCCGCAGCCGAATGGTTGAAGCGCGATGGCGACGAGCGGAATTATACGGCTGCCATTGCCGGGCCGCGCGATCATGTTCATTGCGATGGCGAGGGGTGTGTCGCGAAGGCCAAGGGCGGGCTGCTCGTCGCCACATCGTCGCGCCCCACTTCGCTGGCGGAGGACTGCACCACGGCCGACATCGTGATCAGTCCCGCGCCGGTGCGCGGACTCTGCTCGGGTCCGAAGTTGGTAATCGACCGCTTCGACGTGGCCCGCAACGGCGCATATGCCGTGTGGCTTGGCCGTTCCATCGACGTTGAGACGGTGCGCGAATTGCGCGGCGAGAGGCCGTGGAGCCCGGCGCCCCGCCGCCGACCGAAAACTCAGTAGCGGCGGATCAGGCCGACCAGCTTGCCCTGAACTTTCACGCGATCCGCGCCATAGAGGCGGGTTTCGTAAGCCGGATTGGCAGCTTCCAGCGCGATCGAGTCGCCACGGCGGCGCAGCCGCTTCAGCGTGGCTTCTTCATTGTCGACCAGCGCGACCACGATCTCGCCGGTATTCGCGCTGTCCGCTTCCTGGATGATGACGGTATCGCCGTCGAGAATGCCCGCGTTGATCATGGAGTCGCCTGTGACCTCGAGCGCATAGTGATCGCCGCGGCCGATCATGCCGCCGGGTACAGGCACTTCGGCTACCTTGTTCTGGATCGCCTCGATGGGTGTTCCTGCCGCGATCCGGCCCAGCACCGGCACGGAAATCGAGTTTTCACTCTCGCCCGTGCGCCTGGGTGCACCGGCACTGCGGGCGTCGGCGGAAAGACGGTTTTCCCGGCCGCGAGCGGGATGCACGAGGCGCTGCGCCTGACTGCGCGTTGTCGCGGGACGCTGGTTCTCCGCCACGTTCTCCGGAAGCTTCATCACTTCCAGAGCCCGGGCGCGCTTTTCCATGCGGCGCAGGAACCCGCGTTCTTCCAGCGCCGTGATGAGGCGATGGATTCCGGATTTGGATTTCAAGTCGAGCGCATCCTTCATTTCGTCGAAGGACGGGGGAATGCCTGTCTCGCGCACGCGTTCGTGGATGAACATCAGAAGTTCGTATTGTTTGCGCGTCAGCATGATCCCTGTTTCTCCCGTTTTCCGGCCGGCCCGAATCAGGCTCGAACAAATCCGAAACACGGAGAATCGTTCTACTTTAGTTCCGAGAGGGGGTCAATCCCGTAATTTGGCGGCGCCTGCGGTGCGGAACGGGTCAGGCAGCAACCCCGTTGTGGCCAATGCGAGAGGGGCTTTTGGCCATAGCAAAGGCCACCTGGAGGACGAAGACGGATGAAGAATATCGGAAAAACAATTACCGCCGCGCTGATCGGTGCAGGTGCTCTCGCCCTGACCGCGACCAGCGCATCGGCCTATGTGGTGTGCAATGACGACGGCGTCTGCTGGCACACCCATGACCGTTATGCCTATCCGACGGGCTTCGGCATTGTCGTGCACGACGACAACTGGCGTTGGCGCGACGGGTATCATCACCGCCATTGGCGCTGGCACGAGCACGACGGCCGCGGCTATTGGCGCAACGGCGTGTGGATCACGTTCTAACGGACAAGATCCGGACAACGAAAGGCGGAGGCAGATGCCTCCGCCTTTTCTATTCAGTCCAGCAAGAGCACATCGACCCTGGCACCAGGTTCAAGCGCGCCAGCATGCGCCGCTCTCACACTGAGGGCATCCGCCTTCGCGAAAATGCTCAGCATCGAGGAATCCTGAACCGGAAAGGCCTCGACCCAAAGCTCGCCGCCACGGATTTCCGTGCGAGCGCGCAGGTAATCCTGCCGCTGGTCGTTTGCCGGCAACGCCCGCGACAGTCTTGCCGAATGGAGAGGCTGACGGGTGTCCGTTCCCAGCGCGGCCGCTATGGCGGGGCGCAGGAAGAGCAGGGCGCACACCAGCGTGGAAACCGCATTTCCGGGCAAACCCAGAAGTGGGGTCTTGCCGAGCCGTCCGAAGATCAGCGGCTTTCCCGGCCGCATCGCGATCTTCCAGAAATCGAGCGCAAATCCCCTCGGCCCAAGCGCCTTCTGTACGAGATCGTGATCGCCGACCGAAGCGCCGCCCAGCGTGACGAAAAGGTCGGCTTGCTGGGAAGCGATCCCCGCGATCGCGTTCGCGTCGTCGGGAATGATGCCAAGGTCGCGCGGTTCGCCGCCCCAGCGGGCGATCATCGCCGACAATCCGTAGCCTGACGATGCAACGATCCCCCCGGGCTTGCGCGGTTCGCCGGGGCGCGAGAGCTCGTCGCCGGTTGCGGCAATGGCGATGACCGGCTTGCGGCGCACGGACACCTCGGCGATATCGCCCGCCGCAAGCAGCGACAAATCTCTCGCGTGGAGCCGTTGGCCGGCGTGGGCCAGAACTTCGCCCTTCGCGAAATCGAGGCCCGCCTTGCGGATATGTTTGCCGGCGGTCGCCGGCTCCTTGAGCGTGACGCGGTCGCCAGAGATTTCGGTATTTTCCTGGATCACGATGCCATCCGCGCCCTCCGGCACGACACCACCGGTGAAGATGCGCACCGCCTCGCCCGCATTCAGGTTTCCCGAAAATGGATGACCGGCGGGCGACGTGCCTATTACGCGCAGTGTGACGGGAACATGGCCTGCGTCCGCAGCGCGCACTGCATAGCCGTCCATGGACGATACGGGCGCTGGCGGCTGATCCGATTTCGCGACGGCATCAGACGCCAGCACGCGGCCCGCGGCATCGGCGATGGAAACGGTTTCGAGCGTTGTCGGCTTGAACGCGGCGACGATGCGCTTCTCAGCCTCTTCGACCGAGATCATGTGAACATGTCTTCTTCGCGCACGTGCGCGGCGCGGGCGAGACGTTTGACGACGTCCGGCGTCAGTGCGCGGGTCTTGCCGGTCAGATAGGCATAGACCTGCGCGGCCGGAACGCCGGCCTGTTTCGTCCACTCGCTGACACGCAGATGGTGCGCCGTCATGAAGGCGCGGAAGGCGTCGCGCGCGGCGTTGTGGCCGGGGATGCGCGGTGCGGCAACCTCGTTCATCAACGTCGCCGCCTTGCGGGTGCCCGGAAGTTTCGGTGGCGTAGTATTACGCCCCGTGGCGAAGTAGCTCCCGCTCTTGCCGCCGGATTTGGAGATCAGCCGGACGCTTTCGATGACGGCCGCGCGGTCCACGGCTTTCACCATGTCGTAAACCGTCAGCGCGGCCACGCTTGCCGCCGTCAGTGCCTCCATTTCCACGCCGGTCTGCCCTACTGTCTTCACGGTCGCAAGAATGCGTAGCGCATGACGATCGGCCAATGGCTCGAAGTCGATCCCAGCCTTGGCGATAGCGATGGGATGGCACAGCGGAATGAGCTCGGAGGTTTTCTTAGCGGCCATGATCCCTGCGATGCGGGCAGCGGCCAGCACGTCGCCCTTGGGACCGTTGCCGCTCACCGCGGCTTCATAGGCCTCTTCCGACAGCACGATCACGGCTTCGGCGGCGGCCTGGCGATCCGTCGCGTCCTTGCCCGAAACGTCGACCATGCGCGCCGCGCCGGTCTCGTCCAGATGGGTTAGTTTGTTCATGCGGGAAATTTAGCGCCGAGCAGCCCGCGTGTCGCTGCCACCACGTCCCCTTGCCGCATAAGGCTTTCGCCCACCAGGATGCTCGTCACGCCCGCCTCGGCGACCCGTTCCAGGTCTTCCGCCTCGGACAGGCCGCTTTCCGCGACCACGAGGACGTTTTGGGGAATCTTGGGGGCGAGATTCAGGGTCACCAGGATGTCGGTAATGAAGGTCCGCAGGTCGCGATTGTTGATGCCGATCATGGTCGCGCCCAGCGCGACCGCGCGATCAAGCTCGGCCTCGTCGTGGACTTCGATCAGTGCATCCATTTTCCAGCGTCCCGCCTCTTCGATCAGCGCGCGCGCTTCGGCGTCGGTCACCGCCGCCATGATGACGAGGATGCAATCGGCGCCCCACGCGCGCGCTTCGACCACCTGGTAGGGTTCGAACATGAAATCCTTGCGCAGGCAGGGCAGGCGCGAGGCGAGCCGGGCCTGGCGCAGGAAATCGGGCGCGCCCTGAAACGATGGGGTGTCGGTCAGAACGGAAAGACATGTCGCGCCGCCTTCCTCATACTGGCGCGCGAGCAGGGGCGGGTCGAAGTCCGCGCGGATCAGGCCTTTTGACGGGCTGGCCTTCTTGATCTCCGCGATCAGCCCGTAGCGCTTTTCCTTCTGGGCTTTCAGCAGCGCGTCACGGAAACCCCGCGGCGCATCGATCGCTTTGGCGGTCTCCTCAAGAGCGAGCTGCGGCAGCCGGGCCTTCGCCTGGGCGATCTCCTCACGCTTGTACCTGGCGATGTCGTCCAGAATTGTCATGCGGCGATTTTCCGGGAAAAGGCGATGACGCGCGACAAAACCGATTTCGCCGCGCCGCTGTCGATGGCTTCCGTCGCCATCAACGCGCCATCCTTCAGATTGTTCACTTTACCGGCCACAACCAGCGCCGCCGCGGCGTTTAGCAGGACGATGTCGCGGAATGCGCCGCACTCGCCGCCCAGCAGGCGGAGCAAGGAAGTGGCGTTTTCACGAGCGTCACCACCTTTCAGTGCGGCCAGCGTCACGCGCGCCAGGCCGATTTCTTCCGGCCTGACATCGCGGCGCGTCACCACACCGGAATCGAGAATGGCGGCATAGGTTTCGCCCGTCGTGGTGAGCTCGTCGAGCCCGTCCTCGCCATGGACCAGCCAGGCTTTCTCGCTTCCCAGTTCTTTGAGCACATGGGCGAGCGTCTCGATCCAATCCGATGCAAACACGCCGATCAGTTGGCGCTTGACCTCCGCAGGATTGGAGAGGGGGCCGAGCAGATTGAAGATCGTCCGGAAGCCAAGTCGCTTGCGCACCGGTCCGACATATTTCATCGCAGGGTGATAGTGCGGCGCAAAGAGGAAACAGAAATTCGTCTCCGCCAGGCAAATCTCCGCCTGTGCGGGTTCAAGATCGATTTTCACGCCAAGCGCTTCCAGCACGTCTGCGGTGCCCGAACGCGACGAGGCGCTGCGGTTGCCGTGCTTGGCCACGGGAATGGCGCACGCCGCAACCACAAATCCCGTCGCGGTCGAGATGTTGAACGTGTCGTGCCCGTCGCCGCCAGTGCCGCAGAGATCGATGGCGTTGGCGGGAGCCTTGATCTTGCGCATGGCGCCGCGCATCGCCCGCGCGCCGCCTACGATCTCTGAGATTGCGCATCTGCGCTTCGACATCGCGATCAGGAAATCGGCAAGGTCTGTTTCCGCAACATTGCCCGACATGATTGCCGCGAACGCCTTTCCGGCCTCTTCGTAGTCGAGGGCGCTGCCGCTTTGGACCGTTTCGAGATACGGCCGGAAGTCCGTGCGGCTCATGCCGGGACGCGCGCGAATTCCTGCGCGATGGCGAGGAAGTTGCGAAGCAAGGCATGGCCGTTCTCGCTTGCGATGCTCTCGGGATGACATTGCACGCCGTGGACGGGATGGGTGTTGTGCATCACGCCCTGAATCACACCATCGCTGCTTGTCGCTGTCACTTCCAGAGATGCGGGCAGCGAATCCGGCGCGATGGTGAGGGAGTGATAGCGGGTGGCTTCGAAATCGTTGTTGAGACCGCGGAACACGCTTTTGCCGGTGTGATGGATGCGGCTCACCTTTCCGTGCATCGGCTCCGGCGCACGCACGATCTGGCCGCCATAGACCTGGCCGATCGCCTGATGGCCGAGGCAGACGCCGAGGATCGGCACCCGGCCGCCGGCCTTGCGGATGAGGTCCATGCAGATCCCGGCTTCGTTGGGCGTGCACGGTCCCGGAGAAAGCACGATGGCTTCCGGCTTCAGGGCGAGCGCATCCTCGGCTCTCAGCTCGTCGTTGCGCTTGACGGCGACGTCCGCCCCCAACTCTCCCAGATAGTGGAAGAGGTTGTAGGTGAAGCTATCGTAATTATCGATCAGAAGAAGCAATTCACACCGCCAAACAAGGATTTCGCCGAGGTTCTTCGCATTTTGCCCGAGTGGCCCCGGTCCGTGCAATCGCAGCTTCGGTTGACAGACACAGAGGCGGCTTTCCTATTGGCATATGTTGCAGGGGCGTTCGATTCGAAAAGCCGCGGGCCGCCGACGCTTCGACAGCGTGCGATGGGGCACCGAGGCGCTGTTCTGGTGCATTCTCCTGCTGGCCATGATTTTCGGCGGCATGCGCGCCGTATCGGGCCTGCCGCAATTGGCCGGCCTGCTGGTGCCGCCAGGCATCATGGCTGCGGAAGCGGGCCCTCCGGTCAATGCCATCGCGTCATTTCCCGTAACCGTGCGTGCCGGCAACGGGCTCTACGCGCCGCATGTGCTGGAAGCGGGGCAGGGCTTTCCGCAATGGCTGCAGGCGCGGGTCGCGTTCGCGAAATTCAGCGGTGCTGCCGGCGTGGCCGGCCCGCCGCGCCGCATTCCGGCGGTCGCGATCGTCATCGACGATCTTGGCGCGGATGCCGTCGACACGCGCCGCGCCATTGCGCTGCCACGGGATGTGAGCCTGTCATTCCTCCCCTATCCCGACGCCTCGCCGCGTCTGGCGCGGCAGGCGTTGAAGGCTGGGCATCAGATCCTTGTGCATGTGCCGATGGAACCGGACGGGCGCACCGATCCCGGCCCCAACGCTTTACTGACCAGTCTCGACAGCGCGACGAACATCGCACGTCTCGATTGGGCGCTGTCGCGCATTCCCGCTTTCTCGGGCATCAACAATCACGAAGGCAGCCGGTTCACCGCGGACCGGGAGTCCCTCATTCCGGTAATCGAACACATCGCGAGCCGTCACGTGTTCTTCCTGGATTCGCGCACCTCTCCGGGAACCGAGGTGGTGACGCTGGCGCGCGCCCTCGGCGTGCAGAGCGCGGGCCGCGACGTGTTCCTGGACGATGTCGTGACGCCGTCCGCGATTGCCTCCGAGCTTGCCCACGCCGAAGCGGTCGCGAAGGAGACGGGCGTGGTCATCGCCATCGGTCATCCGCATCCCGCGACGATGGATGCGCTCGAGCGCTGGACGAAGGATGCGGCCGCGCGCGGCGTGGAGCTTATCCCGGCGAGCGTTGCGATCCGGATGAAGACTGAGCGCGAGGTCCGTTCACTGGCCGCGTCGCGCTGAGGACGCATAACGCACGGCTTCGTCCGCCGCCGCCATGAGCGCTTTCGCCTTGTTCACGGTCTCCTGGAATTCGGATTCCGGATCGCTGTCCGCCACCACGCCGCCGCCGGCCTGCACATACATGACGCCGTCCTTCACGACGGCTGTGCGCAGCACGATGCAGGTGTCCATCGAGCCGTTGGCGGCGAAATAGCCTACCGCGCCGGCATAGACCGCGCCGCGCTTTTCCTTCTCGAATTCGTCGATCAACTCCATGGCGCGGATTTTCGGCGCGCCCGAAAGCGTGCCTGCAGGCAATCCCGCCGCCAGCGCATCGATCGCATCGAGCCCCGGGCGGATCGTGCCCTCCACATTGGACACCAGATGCATCACATGGCTGTAGCGCTCGATGAAGAAACTGTCGGTGACCTTCACCTGACCGACTTCGGCCACCCGGCCCACATCGTTGCGGCCGAGATCGACCAGCATGAGATGTTCGGCGCGTTCCTTGGGATCGTTCATAAGCTCTTGCGCCAGCGCATTGTCCGCTTCCGGCGTTGCGCCGCGTCTGCGTGTGCCCGCGATGGGGCGAATGGTCACGACGCCGTCGCGCAGACGCACGAGAATCTCCGGCGACGATCCGACGATGGAGAAACCGGGGAAGGCGAGGTGGTAGAGGAATGGCGACGGGTTGAGACGCCGGAGCGCGCGATAGAGCGCAAAAGGCGGCAGCTTGAAGTCGCGGCGGAAGCGCTGGCTCGGCACGACCTGAAATACGTCGCCCGCGCGGATGTATTCCTTGGCGCGCTCCACGATCTTCAGGTAGTCCCCGTGCGTCGTGTTCGAGTCGATCTGCGTGACGCCCGGAAGGTTTTCCGGCGGATGCGGTGCCGCCGGCGCCGGGCGCTCGATGTCCGCGATGGCATCGTTCAATCGCTCGGACGCGCGCGCATAGGCCGCCCGCGCGTCGACGCCGGCTTCCGGCCATACCGGCGAGACGAGGACGATCTCGTCGCGGATGTTGTCGAAGATCGCGATGACGGTGGGCCTGAGCAGGATCGCGTCGGGAAGGTTGAGCGGATCGGATTTCGGCGCGCCGAGCCTGGGCTCGATAAGACGCACCATGTCGTAACCCAGATAACCGAACAGTCCTACGGCCATCGGCGGTAACGACGGATGCAGCGGCATCTGCGTCGCTTTGACGAGCTTGCGCAGGGATTCGAGCGGCTTGTCCGCAAGATCGGCGGGCGCGAAGGCGTCGGCATTGGCGCGAGCGTTGCGGTTGATCTCCGCCTTGCCGTCCCGGCAGCGCCAGATCAGGTCCGGCTTGATGCCGATGATCGAATAGCGGCCGCGCGCCTCGCCGCCCTGAACGCTCTCGAGAAGAAACGCGTTGTCGCGGCCTTCGCCGAGCTTGAGAAACGCCGAAACCGGCGTTTCCAGATCGGCGATCAGGCGCGCGTGTATCGCCTGGGCGCGGCCCGCGTCATAGTTGCGCGCGAACGCCGTAAAGTCCGGTTCGATCGCCATCGGTCGCTCACGAGCCTTCGCCCGTGCCCGTAACGCGATCGGCGTTCGCCTGATTGATCTTCACATGCTGGTTGTCGCGAGCTGCGTCGGCAAGGAGCAGGTCCATGTCCTGTGCCGATTGTGCGTTCAACTGGCGCGATCCCTGAATGAAGGCAATCGACTCCTTGGGCAACGGACGATGCATGACACCGGTCACGCGTGCCACGATGTATTGGCCGTTGGCGCCTGGCGCGGCCACGGCAGTCCCCGGGCGCGCTTCGAAAATTTTGCCGATCAGGACGCCGGACAGCTTGCCGGTCGTGTCCTGCGGCATGTTGCGATAGAGCCGGCCGCTGTGCTCGATCGGTGTTCCGGCTACGGCTGCCGCGGCACTCAAATTGTGCTGGGCATCGGCCTGCGCGACCAGCGCGTCGGCCTTCGCAACAAGCATCTTCTGCCGCTGCTCTTCCGTCCATTGCGCCGTGGCTTGCGCGCGCACCTGATCGAGCGGCTTGAGCTTGGGCGGAATGACGCCGTCGACCTTGAGGACATAGACTTTTCCGCTCTTCACGGGGAAGGGATCGCCGTCCTCGCCGACTTCCGCTGTGAACACCTGCTTCACGAAATCCGGATCTGCCGCGATGGGCGTGACGCTGCCATCCGGCGCGTGTCCGGTCGCATCGACGGCGGCGAGATGGCCGGTGTGCATGCCCACCTTCTTGCCCGCCTCGATAAGGCTGAGGCCGCCGCTATTGGCGTCGGTAAAGGCGTTCGAGATGTCGCCGAGCTTGGCCTGCGCCAACTCCGTCACCACGTCCTTGGCGATATCGGCCTTGACGTCGTCGAACGACTTGTTCACGCCCGGCGTGATCTTGGTGACATGAAGCAGAACCCAGCCGGTGAGGTTCTTCTGGGGCTCGGTAACGCCGTTGGCGGCGAGCGCGAATACGGCCGGTCCGCGCGTGCCGAGATCCGCTTTCGCGAGGCTGCCCAGGCCGTCCACCGTTTTGCCGGCTGCCTTCGCCGCGTCCGCAAAGCTCGTGCCGGCATCGATCTTGGCCTTGGCCGCTTTCGCCTCGGCCTCGGTGGAGAATGTGATCTGCTCCACGTCGCGTTTTTCCGGAACCTGGTAGCCGAAGCGCGGATCGTCCTTGCGCAACTCATATTGCTGGCGGAGCTGGGTGTCGGTTGGCTTGGTCTGGCCGGCGATATCGTCCGGGCTGATCTCGGCGTAATCCAGTTCGCGGTATTCCGGGGTGCTGAATTGCGCCGCGTGGCTCTTCACATAGGCCGTCAGCTGAGCATCCGTCGGCGTGGGAACGGTGCCGCCGGCGTTGGCGGGGAGTATGACATAATCCGCAGCGCGCACTTCGTTCAGATAGGAGAAAAGCGCGGCCACATAGCCGTCTGGCAGCGCGAAGCCCGCGCGCCCCGGCGCCAGCAACTGATTGCGCGTGATGTCGTTTCGCACCAGCTCGAGAAAGCCCTGCTCGGTATAGCCGCGGTCGTTGATCGCGCGCAGGAATACGTCGTGATCGAAAGTGCCGAGAGGGCCGGCAAATGCGCGCGCCGCACGTATCTCCGACACCACGGGTGCATCGGCCGTGGTCAGCCCCAGCTTCGCCGCGACATTGTCGAGCGCTGCGCGGTTGACCAGCTGGTTGAGGACCTGGCCGGGAACGCCCAGCTTGCGCGCGACGTCGGACTGCATGGGCCGCCCGCTTGCATCGGCTTGCTGCTTGAGCATGTTGTTGTATTCGCGCTGATACACGTCCGAGCCGATGGCGGTGCTGCCGACCGTCGCGACGTTCGTGTCCGTCGTGCCCTTGAAGATGTCGGCGATGCCCCACACGCCGAAACTAAGCGCCAGCGCCCCCATGAAGATCGAGGAGATCCACGACTTGGTGTACTTGCGCATCGTCTGAAGCATGGAAAAACCCGGCAAAGTGGCGGCGAAAGGCGGCGGATGATAGGGAGGGGGTGTAGCAGGGGCAAGGCACGGCGCAAATGGGGATTTGGGCCGTTTTTTCCGCAGCGGGTCATCGGTGCCTGGGCCCTGCCGGTCGAATTTCTGCGTTGAGGAAGCGATGCGTCAGTTGATAGCCGGAAACTGGAAGATGAATGGGACGACTGCGTCCTTGGCGGAGGTCGAGGCCGTGGCCGCCATGGTCGCGGGCGATCCGCCGCCTTGCGACGTGCTGATATGCCCGCCGGCGACGCTGATCGCGAAGGCCGTGGCACAGGCCAGGGGCCGCATCCCGATCGGGGGCCAGGATTGCCATGCAGAACCAAGCGGCGCCTTCACCGGGGATATCAGCGCGGAGATGCTCAAGGATGCCGGTGCTTCGGCCGTGATCGTCGGTCATTCCGAGCGCCGCCAGTATCACGGCGAAACCGACGCCATCGTTTCGGTGAAGGCGAAGGCCGCGTGGCGCGCCGGTCTTGCCGCCATCATCTGCATCGGCGAGACGGAAGCACAGCGGCAGGACGGGCATGCGCTCAATGTGTGCGGCGAGCAGATCGATGCAAGTGTGCCGGACGGCCTCACCGCAGCGAACACGTCGATCGCCTATGAGCCAATCTGGGCGATCGGAACCGGGCGCACGCCCACCAAAACAGAGGTTGCGGAAGTGCATGCGCACATCCGCGCATGTCTCGTGAGACGGTTTGGTAAAGACGGACAAACCACGCGGATACTCTATGGCGGTTCCATGAAACCCGCGAACGCCGCTGAAATCCTTGCTATTGCGAATGTCGGTGGTGGCCTCATCGGCGGCGCGAGCCTGAAGGCCGCCGAATTCAGTGCAATTTTCAAGGCTTGTTCGCGATTATCTTAACTACGTAGGGCCACCGTTCCTTAACCCCCAATAGTCATCCTCATGACAATTGGGGATAAAAAGAGCGGAAAGTCCGCATGTCGCGCTTGTCTTACGAGACAGCAGAAACGCTTATCTACGATCCCGTCGCCGCGAACCGCACGGCGACGCGTTCGCTGCTTTACACGATCGGCTTTCGGCGCATCGAAACCGTGTCCACCATAGAGGCGCTGCAGGAGTGCATGAAGCGCAGAGCGCCGGATCTGGTGCTGTGCGAAGCGCAAGGCGCGGAGGAAGAGCTTTGCGCGCTGATCCAGAGCCTCCGGCAAGGCGCCACAGGATACAATCCATTCATCGTCATCATCGTGACCGCTTGGGAGAATTCCGGAGCGCTGGTGACGAATGTCATCAATTCCGGCGCGGACGATCTTTTGCTGCGCCCATTTTCGACCTCGGTGCTCGGGCAGCGCATTCTAAGCCATGTCGAGCGCCGAAAGAGCTTCGTGATCACCACCGACTATGTGGGACCGGACCGCGGGCGCGAACCCGGCAAGCGCTCCAACGTCCAGCTCTTTCAGCCACCCAATTCGCTGAAGATGAAGGTCAAGGAGCCGATGACGACCGAGGAGATGACCCAGAAACTGGACGTCATGCTCCGGACCGCGCGCAAAACCCTGAACACAGAAAAGCTGCGCCGCGACGGGTTCCAGATCTGCATCCTGTGGCGGCTGATACAGGACAGCCCGCCGGGCACCTCGAAGTACGAATCCAATCTCGGAAAGCTGAAGGCGCTCACCCAGACCGTGGCGCAGCGCTGCACCGAAACGGAATTCGAGGCCGCGATCGAGCACTGCGAGGCGGTCATCGGCGCGGTAGAGGGCCTCGAACTGGACGTCGACCGGAACGCCTCGATGCACCTTCTGGGACACGCGGCTCTGAGCCTCAACCAGGTGTTCACCCCGGAGAAGTCCTCCACCGACCATCTGGCGGAGATCGACTCCACCGTGGCGATCATCCGCGCCCGGGACGAGCAGGCGCTGGCGTCCTGAACCCGCCGAAAGCGGCGGTTTAAGGGGCGCGGCTGCGGCGCTTCCCTTCCGGGAGCCTTTCGTCTAAGACCCCGGCCGTATTCCGCAGGGCCGCCATGGAAACCGTCCTCGTTGTCATTCAGCTCATCGTTTCGGTCGCGCTCGTGATCGTGATCCTGCTCCAGCGCTCGGAAGGCGGCGCGCTGGGCATGGGCGGCGGCGGCTCCGGTCTGGGCGGGCTTTTCAGCCCGCGAGGCGCGGGCGACGCGTTGACCCGCACGACCGCGATGCTGGCGGTGGTCTTCTTCGTCACCAGCCTGGCACTGACGATGCTCGCGCTGCATGGCCGGCCGCAACAGGCCTCGATTCTCGAATCGACTCCGCTGAGCAATACGGCAAAGCCCGCGCTGCCTCCGGTTCAGCCTCCGAAAGCGCCGGGACCGAAAGCACCTGCGGTGCCGGCTCCGCACTAAGAATCTTTTTTATTCAAACTCTTCTGCGAAATTTCTCACGTGCCGTGAGAAATGTGTTTCGGGCATGATGATTGTTCTTGTGGAGTCGAAACCGAATCGTCATGTTGGCCTCCCATGGCGCGGTTGATCTTCATCACCGGCGGCGTGGTCTCCTCTCTAGGAAAAGGGCTCGCGTCTGCCGCACTCGGGGCTTTGCTACAAGCTCGCGGGTACAAAGTCCGTTTGCGGAAACTGGACCCCTATCTCAACGTCGATCCGGGAACGATGTCGCCGTTCCAGCACGGCGAAGTGTACGTCACCGACGACGGTGCGGAGACCGATCTCGACCTCGGTCACTATGAGCGGTTCACCGGCGTTGCGGCGACGAAATCCGACAACATCACCTCGGGCCGCATTTATCAGCGGGTGATCGAGAAGGAGCGCCGGGGCGGCTATCTGGGCCGCACCGTGCAGGTCATTCCGCACGTCACGGACATGATCAAGGAATTTGTCATGGACGGGACGGAGGACCTGGATTTCCTCCTCTGTGAGATCGGCGGCACGGTCGGCGACATTGAAGGCCTGCCGTTCTTCGAGGCCATCCGTCAGCTCGGAAACGAGCTGGGCCGGGAACGCACCGCCTTCGTCCATCTGACGCTCGTGCCCTATATCGACGCTGCGGGCGAACTCAAGACCAAGCCGACCCAGCACTCCGTGAAGGAGTTGCGCGCCATCGGCATCCAGCCGGATATCCTGCTGTGCCGCGCCTCGCACCCCATCCCGGAAGAGGAGCGCCGCAAGATCGGCCTCTTTTGTAACGTGCCGGCGGAGCGGGTCATCCCCGCGCTCGACCTCGACACGATCTATCGTGTGCCGATTGCCTATCATGAGGTGGGCCTCGACACGCAGCTTCTCAAGCATTTCCATATCACCGATGCCCGCACGCCGGATCTTTCGCGCTGGCAGCAGGTGGTGGATCGCGTGAAGAATCCCGAAGGCGAGGTCCGCATCGCCGTCGTCGGCAAATACATGCAGGTGAAGGATTCCTACAAATCCCTTTCCGAGGCTCTCACCCATGGCGGCATCGCCAACAATGTGAAAGTCCACATGGACTGGATCGATAGCGAGATTTTCGAGCGTGACGACGCGGCGAGCTTCCTCGAGAACGTCCACGGTATCCTGGTGCCCGGCGGGTTCGGCGAACGCGGCACTGAAGGCAAGATGAGCGCGGTTAAATTCGCGCGTGAACGCAAGGTACCGTTCTTCGGCATCTGCTACGGCCTGCACATGGCGGTGATCGAAGCCGCGCGCGATCTGGCGGGACTGGAAGGCGCGGGCACCACCGAGATCGGCAAGCCCAAACATCCCGTGATCGGGTTGATGACGGAATGGGTAAAAGGCAACCAGGTCGAGAAGCGCAGTGCCGATGGCGATATGGGGGGCACGATGCGGTTGGGCGCCTATGAGTCGATCCTCACGCCCGGCAGCCGCGTGGCGGAGGTTTACGGCGCCACGGATATCAGCGAGCGCCATCGCCATCGCTACGAAGTGAACACCGAATACACGCCTTTGCTCGAGAAGCAGGGCTTCAAGGTGTCGGGCTGGTCGCCGGACAAGCGCTTGCCGGAGATCATGGAGATCCCCGATCATCCGTGGTTCATCGGCGTGCAGTTCCACCCGGAGTTGAAGTCGAAGCCGCTGGATCCGCATCCGTTGTTCTCGTCATTCATCGCCGCGGCGGTAAACCAGAGCCGGCTGGTCTAAGCTCTTCATCGGCAAGGAAAACGGCCCGGAACAAACACCTCTCGCCGGCGTTTCCCCGAGGTGGCGGGGAATGGTGTGGCCGGATCTCAGGTGTCTTCGACAGACAATCGCAGTGACCCAGAGACATTCGCGACCGCCATGCTGGAAATCCAGCAAGGCAAAGGTCGCGAGGCCGTCCTGCGCGAGGAGAACTCCAGTCTCGAGGAGGAGGTTGCGCGCGGCGAGGCGACAAC
>JBQCFD010000149.1:0-29305 GCA_051959625.1 Rhizomicrobium sp. | reverse complement strand
GTCAATGACGACAAGAAGGGCGCTGCCTAAGCAGCGCTCGGTCGGCCGGGGGGCTAGAAACCGATGTGTAGGACTTGAATTGGTAGTCTCTGACCCGCATCTCCCGATAAAGGGGGATGCGGGTCATTGTTTGGGACGGTTGGCGTAGCCGATGGCAAAGCGGTGTTATTACGAAGTTCTGGGGATCGAGCGCACGGCGACAGCCGACGTGATCAAGTCCGCCTATCGCAAGGCGGCCAAGGAGCATCATCCCGACCGCAATCACGGCGACACCACCGCTGAAATCCGCTTCAAGGAAGTCAACGAAGCCTACGAGGTCCTGAAGGACGACCAGAAGCGGTCTGCCTACGATCGCTTCGGCCATGCCGCGTTCGAGCATGGCGGCATGGGCAACGGCATGGGCGGTCGCAACCCGTTCGATTTCGCGTCCAGCTTCACCGACATCTTCGATGACCTGTTCGGCGAGTTCACGGGCGGGCGCAAGGCGCGCCGCCAGAACCGCGGACAGGATCTGCGTTTCAATCTCGAAATTTCCCTGGAAGAATCCTTCAAGGGCCGCGCCGCGCAAATCAAGGTTCCGAGCGCGGTCGCATGCGAAACCTGTGGCGGCACGGGCGCGGAGGCGGGGCACAAACCCGAGCAGTGCCCGACCTGCTCCGGCATCGGCAAAGTCCGCGCACAGCAGGGTTTCTTCACGCTGGAGCGCACCTGTCCGCAATGCCGCGGCAACGGCCGCATCATCAAACACCCCTGCAAGACCTGTCAGGGTGCGGGGCTCGTGCAAAAGGAGCGTACGCTCTCCGTCGATATTCCCGCAGGCGTCGAGGAAGGCACGCGCATCCGCCTCGCGGGCGAAGGCCAGGCGGGCATGAACGGCGGACCTCCGGGCGATCTCTACATCTTCATCTCGGTCGCGCCGCACGACATCTTCCAGCGCGACGGACACGATCTTTATTGCCGCGCCCCGGTGAGCTTTGTTACGGCATCGCTTGGCGGCGCGATCGAAGTGCCGACGCTGGATGGCGGACGGGCGAAAGTCGCGATCCCCGAAGGCACGCAATCCGGCCGCCAGTTTCGCCTGCGCGGCAAAGGCATGCCGGTATTGCGCGGCGGCGGCATGAGCGGCGATCTCTATGTCGAGCTGATGGTGGAAACGCCGGTGAAGCTCACCAAAAAGCAGAAAGAACTGCTCAAGCAATTCGAAGAAGAGGCCGCTCCCGGCTCGCAGCCGGAATCCGAAGGCTTCTTCGCCAAGGTCAAGGAATTCTGGAAGGGCGAAGCCTAAGCGCTCACCGGCAATCTTCCATCGGATGATCGTGGCTGACGGCGCACGCCATGAGAGCACCCTGTCGCGGTCCGTACGTCGCGACCAATCGCTCGCGGAAATCCGCCCATTTGTCGCGCGTGTCGTCGATGGCCGCGTCCACTGCATGGGCGAAATTGTCGTCATGGCGGCCGCGGATGGTGGTGCCTGCGCCTGGGATGGGGTCGATGACGCCATCGTCCTTGTTCACCACCAGATGCTTCACGCGATGCTCGCTCTGTCCCGGGCCGTAATTGCAGTGGCGCTCTTCCGGCAGGTTCTGGAAACATCCGGAGATCAATCCGTCCGGAAACACAGGTGCGGGATTGCGCAGATCGAGCCAAGGCGCACGGCCCCGCCGATTCAACCCCGGCGGGTTCTCGACGCTCACCGGCGTCGATGCGTCCGGCACATCGACCCAGTTGGTGTGCGAATAGAAGTCCTGCGACGCATGAAGCAGCAATCCAAGATCCTGCAGGACGTTGCACTTCGCGTGGCCCTTCATCTGGCCGACGAAGACGCAAGGGATGGAAAGCTGGCTGTCGCGCAGCCCGCCATTCGCGTTGACAAGCTCCGCGGCGTCGGCCACGGCCTCGCGCATGTGGTCCAGCATCTCCGAGCGGCAACGCTCCAACGCGATCTGCGCTTGCGCTTTCGTCTGCGGATAATCCGGGATGTCGAAATAATCGCCGCTGTCGCAATGCGCCTTGTTGACGGAGATGAGCTCGCCGCGATCGGGAATGCCGATGGCGCCGAAATTGTCCTTGTCGCCAGCCAACTCTTTGAGCGACCTTTTCTCGAAGCAGTCACCGTCTTCGAAAACCATGCACCCCAGGGCGTGACGCGTAATGCGTTCATGCTCGGCATTCTGCCCGAGTGCGCGCACAGTGCCGAACGCGAAAGCGGACGATGCGAGTCCAAGTGCCGCGGCGCAGACAACGCCGGAAAATATGGCGCGACGCATGTGGTATCCCCCGGTCCCCGGAGAATGGTCCGCCCGCAACCCTATCGGGTCAAGGTCTCAGCCGAACGCCTTGTTGAAGTCCGGACAATCGTTGCTGGTTTCGAAGATCGCGTCCGGCTTTCCATCGTCCAACAGCATGCGGATCGCTTTTGCCGCCTTGCCGTATGCGGAGCGCCCGATGAGCGCGCCGGTCGATATGCGGCGGACACCCGCGGCCTTCATCTCCGCGATCGGTGGGACGGCGCGCATCATCAGAATGTTCACCGGCAGATCGACCGCGTCCACGACGGCGCGAATGTCGCCCGGCGCCGTGACCGCCGGCGCGAAAAATCCGTCCGCGCCGGCATCGCGATAGAGAACGCCGCGGCGGATGATCTCTTTCAGCTTCGCATCGTCCGGCACCAGGTTCTTGAGATACACGTCGGCGCGCGCATTGACGAAGATGTCGGCACCCTTCGCCTTCGCGGCGGACTTGATCGCCCGGATCTTGGCAACAAGGAGGCCAGGCTCGTCTTCGCCGTCTTCGAGGTTGATACCCGCGACACCGAGCTCGATCAGCGCCATCACATGGTCCGCTACCTTGGCCGGGTCGGCCGAGTAGCCGGCCTCACTATCGACCGTCACCGGCAAGTCGACCACACGGAGCACCTCGCGCGTGGCCGTCATTACGACCTCGCGCGGCATGGTCTCGCCGTCGGCATAGCCGTGGCACCAGGCGACGGCCGCGCTGGAGGTGGCGATGGCTTTGGCGCCGGCGTCGGCCCCCATGCGGGCGCTGGCCGCGTCCCAGGCGTTGGGCAGGACAAGAATCTTGCCTTTGGCGTGCGCATCCCGAAACTGAGTGAACCTGTCCTTCTGGGAAGCCATGTTTCACATCCTTTGCGAACCGATGGCCTTTTCGGCCATTCTCCAGATACAGGTTCCATCCCGGACAAGGCGGGGGTCAATTGCCGGGATGGAATAGCTGAAATGCAACGGGGTTTTTGATAGGAAGACATATGCCCTCGAACAGCGCCGCCGAGCACCTCCATTTCCTCAAAGGTTTGATCGCCCGCCCCAAGAATGTCGGCGCCATTGCGCCGTCCTCGCCCGCCTTGTCCCAGGCGATCGCCCGCCAGGTCGATCCATCCGTGCCGGGACCGGTGCTGGAACTGGGGCCCGGAACCGGCGTCGTCACCGAAGCGCTGATCGAGCGCGGCATCGCGCCGGAGCGCATCACCGCCATCGAATACGATCCGGACTTCGCCAAGATGGTGCGCGACCGCTTTCCCGGCGTGCATGTGGTGCAGGGCGATGCATTCGACCTGAAGAAAACGCTCGGCAACGGCAATGGCGAGCAGTTTGCCGCCGTCGTATCGGGTTTGCCTTTGCTCAATCATCCGGTGGCGCGGCGCCGCGCACTGATCGAAGGCGCGCTCGCCAAGCTCAAGCCCGGCGCGCCCTA
This sequence comes from Rhizomicrobium sp., assembly GCA_051959625.1. Taxonomy (GTDB): domain Bacteria; phylum Pseudomonadota; class Alphaproteobacteria; order Micropepsales; family Micropepsaceae; genus Rhizomicrobium. The sequence continues at coordinate 25,594 of JBQCFD010000149.1, read as the reverse complement.
CGTGCAATTCTCCTACGGCTTCGAGCCGCCGATTCCCGCGCCGCAAGGCACGACGGTGCGGCGGGCGGCGCTTGTTCTCCTGAACCTCCCGCCGGCCCGCGTATGGGTCTATCGCAAGGCGGTCTGAGATAGCCGCAAAAGCAAAAGGCCCGCGGTCGCTCGCGGGCCTTTGTCTTTGGGACTTCGGAGCTTACTCCGCAGCTTCCGCCAGGATCGGCGCGGCTTCGAGAACGTCCTTGCCGACATGGGCTTCGAACTTCTTGAAGTTGTCGCGGAACATCGAGACCAGCTTCTTGGCTTGCGCGTCATAGGCTTGCTTGTCGGTCCATGTGTCGCGCGGATTGAGAATCTTCGAATCCACGCCGGGCACCGCCACCGGCACGCGGAACTTGAAGTGCGGGTCGATCCGCATCTCGACATTGGCGAGAGAACCATCGAGCGCCGCGGCGAGAAGCGCGCGCGTCGCCTTGATCGGCATGCGCGAGCCCGTACCGAAGGCCCCGCCGGTCCAACCCGTGTTCACCAGCCAGCAATCCGAACCGTGCTCCGCGATGAGATCGCGCAGCAGATTGCCGTATTCGCTGGGATGGCGCGGCATGAAGGGCGCGCCGAAGCAGGTGGAGAATGTGGGCTGCGGCTCCTTGCCGAGGCCTTTCTCGGTCCCCGCCACTTTCGCGGTGAAGCCGGACAAGAAGTGATACATCGCCTGTGAGGGGGTCAGGCGCACGATCGGCGGCAACACGCCAAACGCATCAGCCGTCAGCAGGATCACATTCTTCGGATGACCGGCGCGGCCCGTTTCGCTTGCATTCGGAATGAAGTCGATCGGATAGGCGGCGCGGGTGTTCTCCGCATATTTGGCGCTGTCGAGATCCAGCGTGCGCGTTTTGGGATCCATGTCCACGTTTTCGAGCACCGTGCCGAAGCGCTCGGTCGTCGCATAGATCTCCGGCTCGTTCTCGCGCGACAGGCGGATAACCTTGGCGTAACAGCCCCCTTCGATATTGAAGACGCCGTGTTCGCTCCAGCCATGCTCGTCATCGCCGATCAGCGTGCGCGAGGCATCCGCGGACAACGTCGTCTTGCCGGTGCCCGACAGCCCGAAGAAGATTGCGGCCTTGCCGTCCTTCCCGACATTGGCGGAGCAATGCATCGACATGATGCGCTTGGGCGGGAGGAGATAATTCATCACGGTGAAAACGGACTTCTTCATCTCGCCGGCATAGGAGGTGCCGCCGATCAGGATCATCTTCTTGGCGAAGTTCACCGCGATGATCGTCTTGGTCTTGGAACCGTGCTTGGCCGGATCGGCCTCGAAGCTCGGCAGATCGACGATGACAAATTCCGGCGCGAAGTCCCCGAGCTGCTCGGCCGTCGGGCGGATCAGCAGCTGGTGCACGAAGAGAGAGTGCCAGGCATATTCGGTGACGATGCGCACCGGCAGGCGGTGGGAAAGATCGGCGCCGCCGTAAAGATCCTTCGCGTAAAGTTCCTTGCCTTCCGCGAACGCCATCATGTCGGCATAAAGCGCATCGAACTGTGCGGGCGTCATGGAACGGTTCTCGTCCCACCAGACGGTGTTTTCGGTGGAAGCGTCGCGCACGACGAACTTGTCGGTGGCGGAACGGCCGGTGTGCTGGCCGGTCAGGACGACAAAGGGGCCATCCTTGGCGAGATGGCCTTCGCCCCGGCGGATCGCATGCTCGTAAAGTTCGGGAACCGTCAGATTCCAGTTCACGGCCTTCAGCTTGCGAAAGCCCTGTTTCTCCAGGCCGAAAGCCTGCGCATCAGACATTGCACACCCCGTGGAATGGCCACCCCAAGGGCGGCTTGTCATTGCCTTTGAGGGCCAAACTACTATCGGCCCCCAGCAGCTTCAACGAAACTTCCAGAATTGGTTTTCGTGGTCGTCTCTATAGGATCAAGTCCTTGAAAAGGATAGCGAAATCGCAGCATGGGGCGATCCGCCGCGATTTCAATTTCCTGGGGAAAGGCAATGGGTTATAGCCCCGCCATGAGCCTGTCGGATGACGAGCTGGAGCGATACGCCCGCCACATCGTCCTGCGCGAGGTGGGCGGACCCGGGCAGGCAAAGCTGAAGCGCGCCCGCGTGCTGGTGGTGGGCGCCGGCGGGCTTGGCAGTCCCGCGATCCTGTATCTCGCGGCCGCTGGGGTAGGCACCCTCGGAATCGCCGATTTCGATGCGGTGTCGCTCTCCAATTTGCAGCGGCAGATCGCCCATCGCACCGCCGACATCGGCCGGGCGAAAACGCAAAGCGCGCGTGATGCCGCGCACGCCATCAATCCGCATGTCGAAGTCCGCGTCCACGAGCACCGGCTCGATGCGCAGAACACGCTGGAGATCATTGGCCAATACGACATCGTGGCCGACGGGTCCGACAATTTCGCCACGCGCTTTCTCATCAACGACGCCTGTTTCTTTGCGCAGAAGACACTGGTTTCCGCTGCCGTCACCGAATTCGACGGACAGCTTGCGACCTACAAGGCGCATGTGACCGGCTGCCCCTGTTATCGCTGTATCTTTCCCGAGCCGCCGCCGCCGGGCACCGCGCCCAACTGCTCGGAGACCGGCGTGCTGGGGGCGGCGGCCGGCGTGATGGGGACGCTGCAGGCGCTCGAGGTCATCAAAGAGATCACCGGCATCGGTGAAAGCATGGCCGGCCGGCTTCTGATCTATGAGGCACTGGCAACACGGTTTCGGACCATCGCCGTAAAGCCCGACCCGGAATGTGCGCTTTGCGGGAAAAATCCCACAATCCGGGGCCTGGTGAACGGCCGTCAGCCTTAACCGGCGGTTAAAGGCCGTCCTGTCATATTCGCCTGCCGCTCGGGGCAGGCCGTATGTCGCGTGAAGTTCACTACGAGGTTTTCCGCCGTCAGGGTGCCAAGGGCGGCTGGCAAATGCACGACGTCTCCAATTCGCGCGATATCGCGATCGGGATGGCGCACACGCTCATGGAAAACAACCAGGCGACCGGGGTGAAGGTCGTCAAGGAAAGCTACGACACCGAGACCGGCGATTATCAGACGCTGAAGATCTTCGAAGACGGCCACAACCAGATGAAGGTCGAGCCGGCGCAGGAAGACGCGCCGCACGCCCTCCCCTGTTTCAAGCCCGACGATCTCTATTCGTACCATTCGCGCAGCACCATGGCGCGGCTTCTGGCGGACCATCTGGCGCGCCAGAGACTGACGATCACCGAACTCATCCATCGTGCCGACGCGCTGGAGACGCTGGAAGCGACGGGCACCACCTATCAGCACGCAATCCAGAAAGTGGCGGTGGCGCAGGCCGCTTCGACCACAAAGCCCGTGCAGCAGATCGTCAAGAACCTGAACGATCTCGCCACCAAGGCCATGAACCGCGTCTACAACGATGCGCGGCGCGACTATTTCCCGAAGGCCAAGCAGGGCGAATTCGCGGCACTTGCCAGGAAGATCGCCGGCGAAAGCGACAAAACCTATCTCTTCAACGGCGCCATCGCGCATTATCTTGCCGACACGACGGGCTGGGACGAAAAGCTGATGCGGCTTCTTTCCATGCTGAAGGAAGCGGAAAGAAACCAGGACGTCGGCGAGGTTCTCCTGGCGGCCGTCGATTCCATCGGCGCGGAGATTCTCGCGGGATCCGCGGCTTTGCACGAACTAATCGGGCGCCACGAAAATCTGGGCGCCGCCTTGTGGACGCTGGTCCATGTGTTTCTGGGCGAGCCGACGGACGACGCCAAATCGGGCGTCGCTGCGGTGACGCGCCATTTCAAGCTCGACGATCTTCCCGCCGCGCGCACCGCCATCGCGGGCCGCATCCTGGCCGAGCTGAAAAGCGTCAAACGACTGTGCCCGGATTCGCTGGTGGACGAGTTGAAGACCCTGCGCCGCATCGCCAACAAGCTGGTGCTGGGACAGGGAAAATATCTGAGTCACGAAGAGCTGATCGCGGCCTTCACGCTGCGCTCCAAGCGTCTCGTCACCAATGAATCGATCAACGAGCATCTCGCGGAAGCTGGCGATATCGCCGGCAAGATGGAGCGGCTCCTTCTGATCGAGGAAAATATCATCGGCGCGGAGAACAAGCGACAGCTCGCGACCTTCTTCACACCGCTCATCACGTCGCACGGGTTCGAGCAGTTCTATGTCTTTGCCAAGGTGCCGGCCCTGCAAAGACTGCAAAGCCTTGCCGATCTGCAGAAGCGGGTGCGCCGCTCAGGCTTCCAGGACGTGCAGAAGCAGGAAATCTGCGACGCGCTCGACAAGGTGGCGAACGAAGCGGAGGGCCGCGCGAAGCTGCTGGAATCGATCGAGGGCAAGTCCAGCGGCGACGTGGAGAAGGCCATCGCTCTTCTGCGCGTCATCACAAGTGGAACCTTGACCGAGGGGCGCCTTTCGGAACGCGCGCGGGGCCTTGTTCTTGCCCATCTGGGCCGGCCGGGCTTCATGACGAACTATGCGGCGCACAATGCGAAAGCGAAGGGCGAAACGCCCAACGCCGACCTGGCCATGAACGAGTTGATGGCCACGCTCAACCAGGCGGGCATCACCGCGGAAGTGGGACTTAAAGCGATCGCGGCCTGACGCCGCCGATTGCATCTAAGCCCGCCGCCGCCCGATACTCGGCCGCATGCCGATCAGCTTCCTGAAGCGATTGCGCGCGCCGATCGAGCGCGGCGAGATCACGACGAGCGTGCGCATCTGGCAAAGTCCGCGCGTCAAGCTCGGTGGGCGCTATCCGCTCGAATCCGGACACATCCGTGTGACGGCGATGCGCGAGATCGCGCTCGAACAGATCACGCCGAAGATGGCGCGCGATTCCGGTTTCGAAGGCGTCGTCGATCTTCTCAAGACTGCGAAACACGGCCGCGGCGAGAAGATCTATTTCATCGAATTCGAATATGAAGAGGACTAGTGCGCTTCGTCCCAATTGGCGGCGGCACGCGCATCCACCACGAGCGGCACCGACAATTTGAGCGCCGGCAATGAGGCATGCTCCATTGCCTGTTTGGCGGTGGCGATGAGCTTCTCGCATTCCTTCTCGGGCACTTCGAACACCAGTTCGTCATGCACCTGCAGCAGCATCCTGGCCTTGAGCTTCTTCTCGGCGAGCGCGCCAGGCACGCGGATCATGGCACGGCGGATGACATCCGCAGCCGTTCCCTGAATGGGGGCATTGATCGCCGCGCGCTCCGCGCCGGCCCGATAGCTCGGATTGGGCGAACGGATTTCCCGGATATGCACGCGCCGGCCGAACAGGGTTTCGACATAGCCATGCTCGCGCGCAAACTCCTTCGTCGATTCCATGTAGTCGCGGATGCCTGGGAATCGCTGGAAGTATTTCTTGATATAGTCGTTGGCTTCCTCGCGCGCGATGCCAAGCTGGTTTGCGAGGCCGAAGCCGGAAATGCCGTAAACGATGCCGAAATTGATCGCCTTGGCGCGGCGGCGCGTCTCCGGCGGCATCCCTTTAACCGGAACGCCGAAAATTTCCGACGCCGTCATGGCGTGAATGTCCAGCCCGTCTGCGAATGCCTTCTTGAGCTGGGGAATGTCCGCGATATGGGCGAGCAGACGCAGCTCGATCTGGCTGTAGTCGGCGCTGACGAGCTTGTTGCCCTTCGCGGCCACGAACGCCTGGCGGATCTTGCGGCCATCCTCGGTACGGATCGGGATGTTCTGCAGGTTCGGATCGGTCGAGGCGAGACGCCCCGTGCTGGCGGCGGCGAGCGAGTAGGACGTGTGGACGCGGCCCGTCTTCGGATTCACATAGCCGGGCAGCGCTTCGGTATAGGTGCCGCGCAACTTGGAGAGCTGGCGCCAGTCCAGAACCTTCTGGGCGATCGCGTGGCCTTGCGCCGCGACGTCTTCCAGCACGCCCACATCGGTGGACCACGCCCCTGTCTTGGTGCGCGTGCCGCCGGGGATCTTCATGCGATCGAAGAGCAGCTCGCCAAGCTGCTTGGGCGAGCCGATGTTGAACTCGCCACCGGCCAGTTTGTAGATGTCCTTCTCGAAACCGAGCTGTTTCCTGGCAAAGTCGTTGGAGAGTTTGCGCAGGAAATCCGGATCGATGAGGATTCCCTCGCGCTCCATATCGGCCAGCACCGGGATGAGCGGGCGCTCCAGCGTTTCATATACCGTGACCTTGCCCTCGGCCACGAGCCGCGGCTTCAGAAGACAATGCAGGCGCAGCGTAACGTCCGCGTCCTCGGCGGAATATTTCGTCGCCTGATCGACCGGCACGCACTCGAAGGTGATCTTCTCCTTGCCCTTGCCGGTGACGTCGGTGAAGGAGATCGGCTTGTGCTTCAGGTTGATCTCCGACAGCTCGTCCATGCCATGGCCATGCAGCACACTGTCCAGAACGAACGAGATGGCGAGGGTATCGTCGAGCGGGGCGATGCGGATGCCGCGCTCGAGGAAAACGAGATAGTCGTATTTGATGTTCTGGCCGATCTTGAGAATCGAATCGTCTTCCAGAAGCGGCTTCAGGCGTTTCAGGACTTCGGCTTCCGGAATCTGCGCGATCTTGCCCTTGTCGCCCGCGAGATCGAGCCCGTCGCCGCTGCGATGGCCGCACGGTATGTAACAGGCTTCGCCCGGCGCCACCGCCATCGACACGCCGCAAAGCGTAGCCTGCAAGGGATCGAGCGACGTGGTCTCGGTATCCACGGCGAAATGGCCCACCTCGCGCGCGCGCGCGATCCAGTGATCCAGCCGCTCGAGCGTCGTCACGCTTTCATATTTCTGATAGTCGATGGCGCGCACAACGTCGCCGCGATCCATCACCGCGCCCGGCGCCCTGCTCTTGCCGCCAGCGATGAGCGCTTTCTCTTCCGAGACGGGAGCGAGCTTGACCGGACTTGCCTTGCCCGGGGCCGGCAAAGCCTTCTCCGCGGGATCGGCCGCGGCCTGGATGGAATCGGGATCGTCGATGCCGAAATGGGCGGCGGCACGACGCGTCAGCGAATTGAACTCCATCGCCTTCAAAAAGCCGATCAGCTTTTCCGCTTCCGGTTCATGCGCGAAGAATTCGTCCGGCTGCTCCTTCACCTTCACCTTGCTGTCGAGGGTGACGAGCTTCTTGGAGATGCGCGCATTCTCCGCGTTCTCGATCAGAGTCTCGCGCCGCTTGGGCTGTTTGATCTCGCCGGCGCGCTTCAGCAGCGTTTCCAGATCGCCATATTGGTTGATGAGTTCCGCGGCGGTCTTCACCCCGATTCCGCGCACACCGGGAACATTGTCGGTGGAATCGCCGGCCAGCGCCTGCACCTCGATGACCTTCGTGGGCGGCACCCCGAATTTTTCCAGCACTTCCGGCGTCGCCAGGCGCCTGTTCTTCATCGTGTCGAGAAGCTCGATCTTCCCATCCACGACAAGCTGCATGAGATCCTTGTCGGAGGAGACGATGGTACAGCGCGCGCCGGCGGCCATCGCCATGCAGGCATAGGTGGCGATGAGATCGTCGGCCTCGAAATCGGCCATCTCAACGCAAGCCACGCCGAAAGCGCGCGTGGCTTCGCGCACCAGCGGGAATTGCGGGATCAGGTCTTCGGGCGGATCGGGCCTGTTGGCCTTGTATTGCGGATAGATCTTGTTGCGGAACGTCGTCTTGCCCGCGTCGAAGATGACCGCGATGTGGGTGGGCACATCGCCGTCCTTCATGTCCTCCAGCAGCTTCCAGAGCATGTTGCAGTAGCCGGACACCGCACCGGTCGGAAGGCCGTCGGACTTGCGGCTTAGCGGCGGCAGCGCGTGATAGGCGCGGAAGAGATAGCCCGAGCCATCGATCAGGTAGAGATGATCGCCCTTTTTGAGCGGCTTCTTGTCAGCTGCAGGTTTGACGGCGGCTTTGCTCAATGCGCGTGGGCTCCGGCGCGCAGCACGAAGCGGCGATCGCAATAGGGGCACTCGACATATTTCTCGTCGCCCATCTCCAGATACACCTTGGGGTGGCCGAGCGCGCCGCCGGAGCCGTCACAGGCAACGCGGGTATCGTCAACTTCGATGATTTCGGGCACTTCGACGGGCATGGTGGTCTTTGTCTGGAATTTCGGGCGGATCATAGCCATGCGCCCCAACGCTGCAACTGCCGAGAAATGCTGCTGGAAGGGCGCGGTTTTCCCGCCTAGATTCCTCATATGGTGACACTGAACCGGATTTACACCCGTACCGGCGACAAAGGCGAAACCGCGTTGGGCGACGGGTCGCGCCTGCCGAAACATGCCTTGCGCATTTCCGCTTACGGCACGGTCGACGAAGCCAACGCGGCCATCGGGCTGGTGCGGCTGCATACCCATGGCCAGATGGATGACATGCTGGCGCGCATCCAGAACGATCTGTTCGATCTCGGCGCGGACCTTTGCGTGCCCGAATCCACCAAGCGCAACGAAGGGCGGTTGCGGATCACCGATGGCCAGGTGGACCGGCTGGAATCCGAAATCGATTCCATGAATGTGGAACTGAAGCCGCTGAGCTCTTTCGTGCTGCCGGGCGGATCGGCTGCGGCCGCCCATCTGCATCTGGCGCGCACCATCGTGCGCCGGGCCGAACGGTTGATGACGGAGCTGGCGGGCCAAGAGCCCATCAACCCGGCCGCGATCAAATATGTGAACCGGCTATCGGATCACCTGTTCGTCGCTGCGCGCTTCGCCAACGACAAGGGCGCCGGCGACGTGCTGTGGGTCCCGGGCGCCACGCGCGAGGAAAAATAATCAGCTTTCGCCGGAACGGCGGCCGAACAGGAACGCAAGGATCACGCCGGGAAGGCCGACCACCGCCCAGCTCCAGAAACTCATGACGGTTTCGATCCAGCGCGCGCCAGGTTGCGGGACGGTGTGCTGGAGCCATGCGTGGAAAGCCTGATTGCTCGACGCATTGATCATCATCCAGACCTCGTCGAGCGAGCGCACGGTGATCTCGCCGCCCTTCTCCAGCGAAGCGATCACGTCCGCGCCCAGCAGCATGAGGCCGAGCACGATCAGGATCAGGCTCAGAAAGCGCATCGCGGCTTGCATGAAGACCACCCCAGTGTGGCGGCAAACTAGCCGGGAGGCAGGCGGCGGCACAAGAATGGTGAACCGCGATTAACCAACATTCACGCGACATGGTTTCCGGCCGGAGCGCGGCGCGCCGCCGCACGCTTGACCTGGAATGTGGTGATGCCGCCCGCCATGTCCACCACGGCATGCAACACCATCAGCCACCACAGGCTTGCCGTCAGAATATAAAGTGTTCCGAAAACAAGGCCGACACAGGCCGTCTGAACCAAACCGCGCACGCCCTGATAGATGTGGCCAAGACCGAAAATCGCGGCAGAGATTGCAACCGCTCCGGCAATGCCGGTCAGCGGCACGAGAAACCAGATCAGAAAGCCGCGATAGACAAGCTCTTCCCAAATGCCCGCCGATACCGACATCAGCATGAAGAGCGCCAGTTCCTGGTTCGTGTTGGGCGTGATCTTGGCGCTGCGGACCGCCTTCATGGCCCGCTCGACCTTCTCGGCCGGCGCAGATGCGAGTGTGGCGCTCTGCGCGAGCATCACAAGACCCATCAAGAACGCGAGCCCGAATCCCGCGTAGTCCCAGATGCTCAGATGCGGCGCGAGGCCCAATGCGGCGAAGGGCCGCTTTTCCGTCCACCACGCCGCCACAACGAGAACGGCAAAGAGAGCGCCGCGCAGGATGATGCGCACATAGCGCGGTGTGAGCTTGCCAGCGTCCGGCGCTTCGCGCGCGAGCTTGCGGCCCGCCAGGGCGGACATTGCCGGCATCACCACCACCGCCAAAACGACGATGACAAGATCAAGGGCCGTATAGCCGTGATAAAGAGGCGCGGTCAGCATCATCTCTCGCCGGAAAACGGCGCACTATTTCTCGGGGTAGAGAGTGCCATCCTTGTGAGCGTACTTGTCGATGCGGGAATCGATCTGAAGGTCGATGTCGGGATAGGTGCAAAAGTCGTCCGTCGAACGCGTCCCCACTTCCAGGCACACCGCGTCGTTTTTCGATTTGTTGATCAGATGATGGCCATTCCCGTCGCCTTTCGGGAATGCGGCGCAATCGCCCGAGCGCAAGATGTGTTCGCCCCTGTCGTCCACCAGCACCACTTCGCCGGACAGAACGTAGACGAATTCGTCTTCCTTCGTGTGCCAGTGGCGCTGGCTCGACCAGGCGCCGGGCGGCAGGGTCAGCATGTTGACGCCGAAGTCTGATAATCCGCCGGCATCACCCAATGTCTTTCGCGCGCGTTCAAGACAAGGCTTGTCGAATGGCGAAGGATAGCCGGATCCGCGCCGCTCGCCGGTTTTTGCGATATCGATCTTGGGCATGATGGTCCTCCGGCCGAAACGCTAAAACGAAACCGCCCGCGAGACATCTCCCGCGGGCGGATCGACACTATGCGTGAAACGCAAGGATCAGGATTGCTGGGCCTGTTCCGGCGCGGCTTCGGCCTTCTTCTTGGTCAGGTCTTCGCCGGTCGCTTGATCGACCGCCTTCATGGAAAGACGGACCTTGCCGCGGTCGTCGAAGCCTAGCAGCTTCACCTTCACGGCCTGGCCTTCCTTGACCACGTCCGACGGCTTCGCCACGCGATGCGGCGCAAGCTCGGAGACGTGGACAAGTCCGTCCTTGGGACCGAAGAAGTTCACGAAGGCGCCGAAATCCATCACCTTCACGACCTTGCCGTCGTAAATCTCGCCGACTTCCGGCTCGGCCACGATTCCCTTGATCCACTTGAGCGCGGCCTTGATCGATTCACCGTCGGCGGAGGCGATCTTCACCGTGCCGTCGTCCTCGATGTTGATCTTGGCGCCGGTCTTTTCGACGATCTCGCGGATCACCTTGCCGCCCGAGCCGATCACTTCGCGGATCTTGTCCGTCGGAATCTTGATCTGCTCGATGCGCGGCGCGTGCTCGCCGAGCTGATCGCGGCTGTGGTTCAGCGCCTTGTTCATCTCGCCCAGGATGTGATGGCGGCCGTTCCTCGCCTGATCCAGCGCAACGCGCATGATCTCTTCGGAGATGCCCGCGATCTTGATGTCCATCTGAAGGGCGGTGATGCCGTCTTCGGTGCCCGCGACCTTGAAGTCCATGTCACCCAGGTGATCTTCGTCACCCAGAATGTCCGACAGGACAGCGTATCGTTGACCTTCGAGGATGAGGCCCATCGCGATGCCTGCGGTCGGCTTCTTGATCGGAACGCCCGCATCCATCAGCGCCAGCGACGCGCCGCAGACCGATGCCATCGATGAGGAGCCGTTGGACTCGGTGATCTCCGACACCACGCGCAGCGTGTAGGGGAACTCTTCCTTGCTCGGCAGCATCGGATGGATCGCGCGCCACGCCAGCTTGCCGTGGCCCACTTCGCGGCGGCCCGGCGCACCCATGCGTCCCGTTTCACCGACGGCATAGGGCGGCATGTTGTAGTGGAGCATGAAGCTCTGCTTGATCGTGCCTTCGAGCTGGTCCTGGAACTGCTCATCTTCGGCGGTGCCCAGGGTGGTTACGACCAGCGCCTGCGTCTCGCCGCGGGTGAACAGCGCCGAACCGTGCGTGCGCGGCAGGACGCCGACTTCCGCGACGATCGGGCGAACCGTGACGAGGTCCCGGCCGTCGATGCGCGTCTTGGTGTCGAGCACCGCGTTGCGCATGACGTGGGCTTCCACGTCGTGCATGAGGTCGGAGAACACGTTCGCGGCGACCTTGCCTTCGCCTTCGCCGACATACTGATCCGCATATTTCTTGCGGATCGCGGCGATGGCATCGCGGCGCTCGTGCTTCTGCTTGATCTTGAACGCTTCGGCCAGTTCGGAGGCGCTCGAAGACTTCAGCGTGTCACGCAACTTGGCGTGCACATCTTCCGGCAGCGGGCGCGGATCTTTCGCGGCCTTCTCGGCCAGGCGAATGATCGCATCAATGACGGTCTGCATTTGCTGGTGGCCGAACATCACCGCGCCAAGCATGACGGCTTCCGAAAGCTCCTGGGCTTCGGATTCCACCATCATCACCGCGTCGCGCGTACCGGCGACGACGAGGTCGAGCTTGGAGTTCGGATAATCGTCGATCGCGGGATTGAGGCGGTATTCGCCGTCGAAGTAGCCGACGCGGGCCGCGCCCAGCGGGCCCATGAACGGCACGCCGGAGATCGTCAGCGCCGCGGAGGCCGCGACCATGCCGATGACGTCGGGATCGTTCTCCATGTCGTGGCTGAGAACCTGCACCGCTACGAGGGTGTCGTTCTTGTAGCCTTCGGCGAAGAGCGGGCGGATCGGACGGTCGGTAAGACGCGAGATCAGCGTCTCGCGCTCCGTCGGCGCGCGCTCGCGCTTGAAGTAGCCGCCCGGGATCTTGCCGGCAGCGTAGTAACGCTCCTGGTAGTTCACGGTGAGCGGGAAGAAATCCTGACCCGGCTTCGGGCTGTGCGCGCTGACGACGGTCGCCAGCACGACGGTTTCGCCATAGGTGGCGACGACGGCGCCGTCGGCCTGACGCGCGACCTTGCCGGTTTCGAGGGTCAGCGTGCGGCCGCCCCATTCGATCGTTTCTTTGTGGATGTTGAACATGTCTATTGTTCCTTCATTCCCCACTGCCGGATTGCAGCGGGCGTGTTTGCGGCGAGTCTCTTATCTCTCACGGACAAACGGGTAACGCGCGGGCAGAGCCATCCCCGCCCACGCTTTGGTGTCTTGGCCTTCGATGGAAGACGGCGCGCTCAGCGGCGCAGGCCCAACCGGTTGATCAGCGAGTCATAACGCTTCTCGTCGGTTGCCTTGATGTAATCGAGGAGACGGCGGCGTTGCGACACCATCTTGATGAGGCCGCGGCGCGAGTGGTTGTCCTTGACGTGTCCCTTGAAGTGCTCGGTCAGGTTGGCGATCCGCTCGGAGAGCACGGCCACCTGCACTTCCGGCGAGCCGGTATCGTTCGGCTTCGTCGCGTATTCCTTGATGAGTTCTGCTTTACGCTCTGCGGTAATCGTCATTTCTTTTCTTTCCGGTCATCCGAAGTTGAAAACACGAAACGGCCTGAGCTCCCCTTGGGCGAGTTCGGCGAGAGCAACCGGCTCTCCCTCTCCCGTGGCGAGATAGACCGTGAGACCTGAGAGATCGTCCTCATCCGGAAAAGCATCCGCGATGCGGGCGAAGAGGTTCGCACGCATCAGGATCGGATTGCCGCTACGGAGGCGAACCGCATCCGGACCCGTGACGGCCAGCGCCGGGATGCCGTCCAGCGCGGTCGAAATGGGCCTCAAGTGCTCAAAAGCGGCGGGACTATGCATAAAACCCCTCAGGGTTTCTAGGGGCACTGCCTGGTTTTCGGAGAACCCGCCGATGGCGGTGCGGCGGAGCTCCGAAACATGGCCCAAGGTTCCCAAGGCCAGCGCCATGTCCCGCACCCAGGCCCGGACGTAAGTCCCTTTGCCGCAATGCATTTCGAACACGGCGTGGTCGGGATCCGGCGAGTCCAGCAGCCGGACCTCGTCGATCTGGACGACCCGGGGTTCGAGATTGACGGGCTCACCCTCCCGCGCCAGATCATAAGCGCGCTCCCCTTCGACCTTGATCGCCGAATAGGCGGGGGGCACCTGGCTGATCTCGCCCACGAAACGGGGAATGGCGGCTTCGATTTCCGCCCGGCTCGGACGTGCGGCCGATGTGCCGGTGACGTTGCCTTCGGCATCGTCGCTGTCGCGCCCCTCGCCCCAGCAGGCCGTGAAACGATAGGTCTTCGCCGCATCCATTGCATAAGGAACGGTCTTGGTCGCTTCGCCCAGCGCGATGGCGAGCACGCCGGTGGCCATCGGGTCGAGCGTACCGGCGTGGCCGGCCTTCTGCGCATCGAAGATGCGGCGCACCTGACCCACGACCTGCGTGGAGGTGACGCCTTTGGGCTTGTCCACGATCACCCAGCCGTGGACCGGCGAGCCCTTCTTCTTACGACCCATTGTCGTCTTCGGAGTCGTCAACAGGTTTCTGCAAGTCGCGGCGCACGCGCTCGGACTTCAGAAGATTCTCGATCTTCTCGGCTTCCGCGAAGGAATCGTCCTCGACGAAACGCAGATCAGGCGTGAATTTGAGCGCGATCATGTGCCCCATCTCGCCGCGGATGAACGCCTTGTGGCGGTTCAGCGCCTTGATGATCCGGTCCGCGTTCTTGCCGCCGAGCGGCTCGCAGAACACGGTGGCATGGCGCATGTCGGCGGACGGCTTCACCTGCGTGATCGTCACCGAAACGCCGGCAAGATCTTCGTCACGGATATCGCCGCGGCGCAAAACGTCTGACAGCGCGTGACGCAGCATCTCGCCGACGCGCAGCTGCCGCTGCGTGGGGCCCGCGTTGGAATGATGATGTTGGCGATGACGGGGCATTGGAATTTCCGCTCCTTATTCCCCTCGGGCAACCGCCAAAAAGGAGAACCCGGGACTGGAACCCGGCCTATTCGAAACACCTGGATCCCGGCCGCGCCCAGATGAGTTGCGCCGGCCGGGATGACAGGCTTAAAGCGCGCGCTTGATGGTCTCGACCTCGAAGCACTCGATCACGTCGCCCTTCTGCAGGTCCTGATAGCCTGCGAAGGCCATGCCGCATTCCTGGCCGGTCTGCACTTCGCGCACTTCGTCCTTGAAGCGTTTGAGCGTGGAGAGCTCGCCTTCGTGGATGACGACGTTGTCGCGGATGAGGCGCACCTTCGCGCCGCGGCGCACGACGCCTTCGGTCACGCGGCAGCCGGCCACCTTGCCGACTTTGGAGATGTTGAACACCTCCAGCACTTCCGCATTGCCGAGGAACTTCTCGCGCATTTCCGGCGCCAGCAGACCCGTGAGCGCCGCTTTCACATCGTCCACGACGTTGTAGATGATGTTGTAGTAGCGGATCTCCACGCCGTCGCGCTTGGCGCGCTCGCGCGCCTGGGCGTTGGCGCGCACGTTGAAGCCGATGATCGCGCCGCCCGATGCATGGGCGAGGATCACGTCGGATTCGGTGATCGCGCCGACGCCGGACTGAAGCACCTGCGCGCCGACTTCATCGGTGCCAAGCTTGGCAAGCGCACCCTGGATGGCTTCGACCGAACCCTGCACATCGGCCTTCACGACCAGCGGCAGAAGGCGCTTCTCGCCTTCCTTCTGCTGCTTGAGCAGCTGGTCCAGCGATTGGCGCGAGGACGTGGCATGGCGGGCTTCGCGGCGCTTGCGGGCGATATATTCGGTGACTTCGCGGGCGCGCGATTCATCGTTCACGACCACGAATTCGTCGCCGGCCTCCGGCACACCCGAAAGGCCCAGCACTTCCACCGGCGTTGCGGGCCCCGCGGTCGGCACGGTTTCGCCGCGATCGTTCACCAGCACGCGAACGCGGCCCCATTCGGAGCCGGCGACAACGATGTCGCCCGTCTTGAGCGTTCCGCGCTGCACCAGAACGGTGGCGAGCGGTCCGCGGCCCTTGTCCAGCTTGGCTTCGATGACCGCGCCTTCGGCGGAACGGTTCGGATTGGCCTTGAGGTCGAGAACCTCGGCTTGCAACAGGATCGCGTCCTCAAGCTTGTCGAGATTCATGCCCTTGGTCGCGGAAACGTCGACCGACAGCACGTCGCCGCCCAGATCTTCCACCTGAATCTCGTGCTGCAGCAGCTCGGTCTTCACCCGCGCGGGGTTCGCATCGCCCTTGTCGACCTTGTTGACGGCAACGATGATCGGAACATGCGCGGCCTTGGCGTGGCTGATCGCCTCCACCGTCTGCGGCATGACGCCGTCGTCTGCGGCGACGACGAGCACGACGAGGTCGGTGACCTTGGCGCCGCGGGCACGCATCTGCGTGAAGGCCGCGTGGCCGGGCGTGTCGAGGAAAGTGATCTTCTGGCCGTGCTTCAGGTTCACCTGATAAGCGCCGATATGCTGGGTGATGCCGCCGGCTTCGCCGGAAACGACATCGGTCTTGCGCAGCGCATCGAGCAGCGAAGTCTTGCCGTGGTCGACGTGACCCATGACGGTGACGACCGGCGGACGCGGAACCGTGTCGCCGCTTTCGTCTGCCGTGCCCTTCAATCCTTCGAGCACGTCGGATTCCGCGACGCGCTTGACGGTGTGGCCGTATTCCGTGGCGACGAGCTCCGCGGTATCGGCATCGAGCACGTCGTTCGCCGTTACCATCATTCCGTTCTTCATCAGCACTTTGATGACGTCGACGGAGCGGCGGGCCATGCGGTTTGCCAACTCGGCGACGGTGATCGTCTCCGGAATCGTGACTTCGCGCGGACCGGCCGGACCGGCCGCCTGTTGCTGCTGGCCCTTGTTGATGCGCTGCAGATGCCGCTTGTAGGCGGCTACCGAACGCGTGCGTTCACCCTGATCGTCGTCGAGCGCGCGCGTGACCGTGAGCTTTCCGCGGCGGCGTTCTTCGCCCGGCGCCTTGCGGACAGCGGGAGTTTTCGGCGCGGCTTTTCCGGCGCCGACTTTCTTCGGCGCTTCGTCGTCTTCCTCGGCCACGATGCGGCGATTGCGCGAAGGTTCGGCGGTGACGCCGCCGGGGCGCGCCGGCGTTTCCGCCTTCTTGTCGCGGCGGGCCGCTTCTTCTTCGGCGTGACGGCGCGCTTCCTCTTCGGCAGCCTTGCGCTTGTCCTCTTCGGCCTTGCGGCGGAGTGCCGCCTCACGCTCCTTCTGGAGCTTGGATTCTTCTTCGGCGCGGCGGCGCGCATCTTCCTCGGCCTGACGACGGGCTTCTTCCTCATGCACGCGCGCGTCGGCAAGAGCGGCGCCGCGGCGGGCCTTCTCTTCTTCGGTCAGCTGGCGCAGGACAACGCCGGAGCGCGAGGAATCGCGCGCGGGGGCGGCGGTCTTCGCCGCCGGCTTCGCGGCCTCGGCTGCGGGCGCTTCCTTCTTCGGGGCGGCAACGGGCTTGGCGCCCGGCGGATGCGCCGTGCGCTTCTTCTCCACCACCACCGCCTTGGTGCGGCCATGGCTGAAGCTCTGCTTGACGGTCGAAGTCTCCGTCTTTTTCAGCGTGAGCGTCTTTGCGGGACGCTTGGTATCGTTCGTATCGGTCATGCAATTCCTTCATGCGCAGGGGTCGAACCTGCATCCGTTTTGACGGCACGGAAGCCGGATAGCCGGCCCGCCTCGAAGATCAGCCTTTCGGCCAGCGCGCCCGCTTTGAGGGCGGCATGTATCACATTCTCTTTGCCCAAGGCCACGCTCAATTCGGCCTTGGTCAGGCATTCGACAACGGCCGGTTTTGCCCCGCGCGCATGCGCCGCGGCGTAGAGCTTTCGCTTGCCGTCATTCGATCCGTCGGCGGCTTCGACGAGAACCGGCGGAGGTGCCGCGCTTTCGAGCGCGCGCGCCACGTTGTCGAAGCCCAGGATGAGGGCGCCGGCGCGCTTCGCAAGACCCAGATCGTTCAGCATGCGCTGCGCAATCTGCTTTTCGACGAGCGCCGGAAGATCGGCGGAGACCTTCACATTAGTCTTGGCCGCCTTGGCAAAGTGGTTTTTCGCGATGGCGCGTTCCAGCGTGACGCGATCCGCGCCGACCCACATGCCGCGACCCGGCAGCTTTGCCGCCACGTCGGGCACGACATCGCCATCGGGCGAGACGACAAACCGGATGAGATGCGCCTCATCGCGCACCTCTCCCGTGACGATGCACTTTCGTTCGCGCATCGCGGTGTCGTCCTTTTCCATGGCGATGGCCAGCGTCAAGCGTCCTCCGCCTTCTCGGCCTCTTCGGCGAGTTCCTCGTCCTGCGGCTCGGGCTCTTCTTCTACCCAGCCCGCCTTCACGCGCGCCTTCATGATGATGGCGTTGGCGTCCTCTGCGGTGAGGTTGAAGCTCTCGAGCGCGCCCGGCACGCGCACGCGCTCCTTTTCCTTGTTGGTCTCGTAGTAGCCGATGAGATCGTCGGTGGCGCAGCCGGCGAGATCCTCAACCGTCTTGATCCCGGCTTCGCCCAGGGCGACCGCGATGGCGGCCGTCACGCCCGGCACATCCAGAACATCGTCGTCGACGCCGAGTTCCTTGCGCTTGTCGTCGAGCTCCTTGTTCTTGGCCTCGATGAATTCGAGCGCGCGCGTCTGGAGCTCCTGCGCGGTCTCCTCGTCGAAGCCCTCGACGGAGGAAAGCTCGTCGATCGGCACGAAGGCCACATCCTCGATGGATGCGAAGCCTTCCGAGGCGAGCAGCTGCGCGACGGTCTCATCCACGTCGAGCGAGTCCATGAACAGCGTGGTGCGTTCGGCGAATTCCTTCTGGCGGCGCTCCGATTCTTCGGCTTCCGTCAGGATGTCGAGCTGCCAGCCGGTGAGTTGCGACGCCAGACGCACGTTCTGGCCGCGGCGGCCGATGGCGAGCGACAATTGCTCGTCCGGCACCACGACTTCGGTGCGGTGGGTGTCTTCGTCGAGCACCACCTTGGAGACTTCCGCGGGCGCCAGCGCGTTGACGATGAACGTCGCCGCTTCCGTGGACCACGGAATGATGTCGATGCGCTCGCCCTGCAGTTCCTGCACCACCGCCTGCACGCGCACGCCGCGCATGCCGACGCAGGCGCCGACCGGATCGATGCTCGAGTCCTTGGAGATCACCGCGATCTTGGCGCGGCTGCCCGGGTCGCGCGCCACTGCCCGGATCTCAATGATGCCGTCATAAATCTCAGGAACTTCCTGAGCGAAGAGCCGCACCATGAATTGCGGATGCGACCGCGACAGGAAGATCTGCGGCCCGCGAGTCTCGCGGCGCACGTCGTAGATATAGGCGCGGATGCGATCGCCGGTGCGGAAGGTCTCGCGCGGGATCATCTCGTCGCGGCGCACCACGCCTTCGGCGCGGCCCAGATCCACGACGACGGAGCCGAACTCCACGCGCTTGACGATACCATGCACGATCTCGCCAATGCGATCCTTGTATTCGTCGTACTGACGTTCGCGCTCGGCATCGCGCACCTTCTGCACGATCACCTGCTTGGCGTTCTGCGCGTTGATGCGGTTGAAATCGACCGGCGGCAGCGTCTCGGCGATGATGTCGCCCACCATCGCGGCGGGGTTGCGCGCCTTGGCATCGGCGAGGCTGATCTCGGTCTTGTCGTTCTCAACCTGCTCCACGACATGGAGATAGCGCGAGACATGCGTCTCGCCGGTCTTGGGGTCGATATCGACCTTGATCTCGTTCTCGGCGCCGTAATGGGCCTTGGCCGCGCGCTGCATCGCCTCTTCCATCGCGGCAATGACCACCGATTTCTCGATGTTCTTGTCGCGCGCGACCGCGTCTGCGATCTGCAGCAACTCTGTCCTGTTGGCGGCAATAGCGGCCATTGTCGTCTTCTCCTGGTTAACTTCGTCGCCCCGGCCCGCGCCGGCGCTCCTATTGCGCTTTACGCGCCTTCAAATCTTCCTGAATGAGTTTGTCGGTGAGAACCAATTTCGCTTCCGCGATGGCGCGGAAGGGAAATTTCAGACGTTTGCCGTCCGCCTCCAGCATCACGTCGTTGCCATCCAGCCCGAGCAACAGGCCCTTGAACTTCCTGCGCCCGGTCTCGTCCGGATTAACGAGATCGATGCGCGCTTCGTGACCGGCCCAGCGCGCAAAATCGGACTGGCGCGTCAGCGGGCGGTCGATGCCGGGCGAGGAAACTTCCAGATTGTAGTCGCCCTCGATCGGATCTTCCGTATCGAGGAACTCGGACAACGCGCGCGACAGTTCCGCGCAATCATCCACATTCATCGTGCCGTCGGGACGCTCCGCCATGATCTGGAGCGTCTTGGTCTTGCCGGCCATCAGCCGCAGGCGCACGAGCCTGTAGCCCGCGGCTTCCACCGCCGGTTCGATGATCGGCTGCAAATGCGACAACTGCGAGATAATAAGCGTTACTCCAAAGCCGTTCCCGCGCGGCGATCCTTTCGGACCGCCACACAACAGTACGTTCTGTTGTCTGGGATGAAGGGCGATATAGGCTTCAATTGGCCCAAATGCAAGGGTGGCCGGCCGCTCCGAAACCGCGCAAGCGCTTGCAGGCGCCCGATTTTTTGCTTCAAAGACTGAGATATGTCCGAAATCTCCGCCGATTTTCCGCCCTCGCGCACGTGGCCCGCGATCCTATGGACGGTGGCGGCCGCCATTGCGCTGTTGCTGGCGCAGTTATTGGGACTTCTGAGCTTTCTGGGATGGCAGGCCCTGCTTCATCCCGAGCGCCCGCAGGCGCTTCATCATCTGGCCACGAACGGCGCCGCCATTTCCATCATCACCTTCACCTCGTCGCTTGTGCTTCTGCTCGTTTTTTTGGGATTTACGCGCATCCGCACGCGCGACGTGCGTCTGTATCTGGGCCTTCGCCTTCCGGCCTTGCGCGACTTCATGCTCGGCATCGCCGCCCTTGTGCTCACCTTGGCCGCCATCGATCTGGTGAGCAGCCGGTTCAGCGATCCGCGCGCGCTCGAATTCATGCGCGGCATGTTCTTCAGCGCGCAGCGGGATCATCTGCTCTGGCTTCTCGTCGGCGCGGTGACCGTAGCTGCGCCTATCGGTGAGGAAATCACCTTCCGCGGATTTCTCTACAAGACGATCGAGCTTCGCTTCGGTGCGACCGCGGCGGTCGTCGTGACCGCGCTCGGCTGGTCCGTGCTGCACATCCAGTACGGGCTCGCTTCCATCGCTTCGATCTTCATCATCGGCCTGATGCTCGGCGCGGTGCGCTATTTCTCGCGTTCGCTGATCCTGACGATGATCCTGCACGGATTGTGGAACAGCGTCGCATTCCTGGGATCGGCCATGCCGTTCGGGAAATTCTGACTAGCGCCGGCGGAACGTCAGAAATGCCGGCACGCCGTGAAGCTGCTTGGCTTCGTAGCGCGTTTGCGGCCAATCGGCGGAGCGCCCCCGCCAGTCCGTCGCGCGGGCCGCTGTCCATTCGAAGGACGCATGCGCCATCAGCCGCTCCAGCGTGTATTCGACCAGCGGCGCATCATCGGAGCCGAAGCGCAATTCCGCGCCGGGTTTCATCACGCGGGCGAGTTGATCGAGCATCTCGGTCTGGAGGAAGCGGCGCTTGTGATGACGCAGCTTGGGCCAGGGATCGGGAAACAGCACGAACACGCGACCGAGACTTGCATCCGGCAACGCCGCGATGATATCGCGCGCATCGTCCATGTGGATGCGGACATTGGGCGCCGGTTCGTCCGCGATCTTCGACAGAAGCTTGGCGACGCCATTCACGAACGGCTCGGCGCCGATCATTCCAATGCGCGGATGATGCAACGCCTGCCAATGCAGATGCTCGCCCGCGCCGAATCCGATCTCGAGCCAGACGTCGTCGACATCGCCGAAATAGCGCTTTGGATCGAGACCTTGCTGAAGCTGCGGCGTCAGCTTCGGGAGCACCGTTTCGAGCAAATGCTCCTGGCGGACGGAAAGGGCCGGGCCCTTCCGCCGTCCATAGAGCTTGCGGCGATGACGCTCGGCGTGGCCTGCTGTCATCCTTCGTGGCTCGCCAACGCTCGCACCTCAGGATGACGCAAGCCAGCATTCGTCATGCTGAGGTGCATTGCGAAAGCAATGCCCCGAAGCATCAGAAAGCAGATTTGAGCTGATCGGCGAGATCGGTCTTTTCCCAACTGAAACCGCCATCGGCATCCGGCTCGCGGCCGAAATGGCCATAGGCGGAGGTGCGCGCATAGATCGGACGATTGAGCTTGAGATGCGTGCGGATGCCGCGCGGTTTCAGGCTCATAAGCTGCGGGAGAACCGTTTCGAGCTTCGCCTCGTCGACTTTGCCGGTGCCGTGCGTGTCGACATAGACCGACAGCGGATCGGCGACGCCGATGGCATAGGAAATCTGGATCGTGCAGCGATCGGCGAGGCCAGCCGCCACCACGTTCTTCGCGAGATAACGCGCGGCATAAGCCGCCGAACGGTCCACTTTCGTCGGGTCCTTGCCGGAGAACGCGCCGCCGCCGTGCGGAGCCGCGCCGCCGTAAGTGTCCACGATGATCTTGCGGCCGGTGAGACCGCAGTCGCCGTCCGGCCCGCCGATCACGAAAGAACCCGTCGGATTGATGTGCCAGATGGTCTTGTCGTTGATCCATTCCTTCGGCAGCGCCTGCCGGATGTAGGGCTCAACAACCTTGCGAATGTCGTTCGAGGTCTGATCTTCGCTGGTGTGCTGGGTGGAAAGGACGATCTGCGTCGCTTCCACCGGCTTGCCGTTCTCATAGCGCAGCGTGACCTGGCTTTTCGCATCCGGCTGCAGCACGGGCTCCTTGCCCGAGTGGCGCGCATCCGCGAGCAGCTTCAGGATCTTGTGGCTGTAGAACAGCGGCGCCGGCATAAGCGCGGGCGTCTCCCGGCAGGCGTAACCGAACATGATGCCCTGGTCGCCCGCGCCCTCATCCTTGTTGCCCGATGCATCGACGCCTTGCGCGATATGCGCGGATTGCGCGTGCAGCAGTACTTCGACTTGCGCATGCTTCCAGTGGAAGCCTTCCTGCTCGTAGCCGATGTCCTTGATCGCCTTGCGCGCGATCTCTTCCACTTCCGCCGGGCCGATGCTCTTGGGGCCGCGCGTCTCGCCCGCGATCACCACGCGGTTGGTGGTGCACAGCGTTTCGCAGGCGGCACGGATGTCCCACTCCGACAAGCCGCTCTTGGGGCCTTCACGATAGAACGCATCCACCACCTCGTCGGAAATGCGGTCGCTGACCTTGTCCGGGTGGCCTTCGGAGACGCTTTCAGATGTGAAGAGATAGTTCGCCCGCATCACCCAATCCTTGTGGTTCGTGAGAAAAGCGGCGGGACTATTTGCAAGCTTTGGCCGCAGGGTCAACTGGATCGGCGCCGATGCCAGTCTTAAGCTCAAAAAGACAAGCCAAAAGGGAGATTTCGATGCCGGTTCCTTTCGAGGGCGGATGCCGTTGCGGCGCGATCCGCTACCAAGTTTCCTCCGAGCCCATCGCGGTGATGGATTGCCATTGCCGCGATTGCCAATATGCGAGCGGCGGCAGCCACACCACCGCAGTCGTGGTGCCGGCCGGCGCTTTCCGGCTCATGAAGGGGACACCCAAACGGTTCTTCACCGTCGGGGATTCCGGGCAAAAGGCCGCGCGCGGCTTCTGTGACAATTGCGGGACGCCGCTGTTCAGCGAACCCCCGGGCGGGAAAATGTGGGTCGTGAAAGCCGGGACACTGGACGATCCGAGCTGGCTGACCATCGGCGGCGCTCTCTATACAAAGAGTGCGCAGCCATGGGCACATATCGATCCGGACAAGCTGCAATTCGAAAAGATGCCGCCGGGTGCACCCGGCGTTCGGTGAGGCTTGTGAGCCTTGTTGTACTCGTTCCTTAACCGTCACGGCCGGGTTCATCCCGGCCATAACGAATTTGGAACGAGAGAGTTGGTTTCAGGCAGCGGTCACAGGATAAACCGCGACAGGTCCTGGTCCTTGGCGAGATCGCCGATGCGCGCGTTCACGTAGGCGGCATCGACGACGAGTTTGGTGTTGGAGTTATCGGTCGCCGTGAAGCTGATTTCGTCCAGCACGCGCTCCATCACGGTATGGAGCCGGCGCGCCCCAATGTTCTCGACGGTGGCGTTCACCTGGGCCGCGATATCTGCCAGCGCATCGATGCCGTCGTCGGTGAAGGTCAGCGTGACGCCTTCGGTGTGCATCAGCGCGGAATATTGCTTGATGAGGCTGGCTTCCGGCTCGGTCAGTATGCGGCGGAAATCGTCGCGCGACAGCGCCTTCAGCTCCACGCGGATCGGCAGGCGGCCCTGCAACTCGGGCAAAAGGTCGGACGGCTTGGCAGTGTGGAAAGCGCCCGACGCGATGAAGAGGATGTGGTCGGTCTTCACGCTGCCATGCTTGGTGGCGACCGTGGTGCCTTCGATGAGCGGCAGAAGATCGCGCTGAACGCCTTCACGCGAGACGTCGCCGCCGCCGCGGAATTCCGAGCGCGCGCAGATCTTGTCGATCTCGTCCAGGAACACGATTCCGTTCTGCTCCACGCTTTCGATGGCGTCGCGCACGATGGTATCGTTGTCGAGCAGCTTGTCGGCTTCCTCCGCCACCAGCGGTTCGTGCGCTTCGGCCACCGTCATGCGGCGCGGCTTCGATTTGCCGCCGAAAGCCTTGCCGAACATGTCGCCCAGCGAGACCATGCTGATCTGCGCATTGGGCATTCCCGGGATCTCGAAGGCTGGCATGCCGCTCTGGTCCTTCATCTCGATCTCGACTTCCTTCCCGTTGAGCTCGCCGTTGCGAAGCTTCATGCGGAAGGTTTCGCGCGTGGATGCAGTGGCGTTGGCGCCGACGAGCGCATCGAGCACGCGATCTTCCGCGCGCGCCTCCGCTTGCGCCTCGACATCGCGGCGCTTTCTTTCGCGCACCTGGGTGATGGCGATCTCGACGAGATCGCGCGCGATCTGCTCCACGTCGCGGCCGACATAGCCGACTTCGGTGAACTTGGTCGCTTCCACTTTCAGGAACGGCGCTTCGGCGAGCCTGGCGAGGCGGCGCGAGATTTCCGTCTTGCCGACACCGGTGGGGCCGATCATCAAAATGTTTTTCGGCAACACTTCCTCGCGCATCGCCTCGGGCAATTGCTGGCGGCGCCAGCGGTTGCGCAGTGCGATGGCGACGGCGCGCTTGGCGTCCTGCTGGCCCACGATGAAGCGATCCAGTTCCGAAACGATTTCGCGCGGCGTGAAGAAGGACGTCATACGGAGTCGAGGCTTTCGATGATGATGTTGCCGTTGGTGTAAATGCAGATGTCCGCGGCGATGCGCATGGCGCGCATGGCGATGTCTTCTGCACCCGCGCCCGAGTCGAGCAGCGCCTTGGCGGCGGACAGGGCATAGGGACCGCCGGAGCCGATGCCGATCAGGCCGTCCTCCGGCTCCACCACATCGCCGGTGCCAGACAGGATGAGGGACACTTTCGCATCGGCCACCGCCATCATTGCTTCGAGGCGCCGCAGATATTTGTCGGTGCGCCAATCCTTCGCCAGTTCCACGCAGGCGCGCGCAAGATTGCCGGGATGCTGCTCGAGCTTTGCTTCCAGCCGCTCGAACAGCGCGAAGGCATCCGCGGTGGCGCCCGCGAAACCGGCGATAACGTCACCCTTGCCGAGGCGGCGCACCTTGCGGGCATTGGCTTTCATGATGGTGGCGCCCAAGGTCACCTGCCCATCGCCCGCGACGACCACCTTGCCGGCCTTGCGGACGGAGAGAATGGTGGTGGACCGCCAGCGCTTGTCTTCGGATTGTTTCGGGGTCATTTCCGCTTAATCCCTGGGGCTGTTATATGTCCCGGAAGGATTCACATAGGCCTCGCCCATGCGCACCGCAACCGTGGAACGAAAGACGCGGGAAACCGAAATCGCAGTTTCGCTGGACCTCGACGGAACCGGGGAGTGCGACATCGAGACCGGCATCGGTTTCCTCGACCACATGCTGGAGAGTTTCGGCCGCCACTCGATGATGGACCTCAAGGTTCGCGCCGAAGGCGATCTGCACATCGATTATCACCACACCACCGAAGACACGGGCATCGTGATCGGCCAGGCGGTGAAGAAGGCGCTGGGCGATTTCTCCGGAAT
>JBQCFD010000148.1:0-4987 GCA_051959625.1 Rhizomicrobium sp. | reverse complement strand
ACATGCCCGCGCATTGATGCGGTCCCGCTGCAAAAGCCAGATGCCGGTTCGGATGGCGCGCAATATCGAACCGCTCCGGGCCATCGAACGCTTGCGGATCGCGATTGGCCGCGCCGATGCAGAGCGTGACGAACGTGCCGGCTGCCAGCCTTTCCCCACCGATGCGCGTTTCGCGCGTGGTCACGCGGTTGCCGAGCTGGTTGGAGCTTTCGTAGCGCAACACTTCCTCGACGGCAGAGCGCAGCAGATCCGGCTGCGCAATCAGCCGTACGCGCTCGCGGGGAAAGCGCGCCAGCAATTCGATAGCATTGCCGATGAGATTGGTCGTCGTCTCATGCCCGGCGTTGAGCAGGAACACGCAGTTTTCCGCCAGCTCCACTTCACTCAACGGCTCGCCTTCGCTCTGGATCAGGCGCGTCAGCACGTCGGTCTCCGCATGGCCCGGCCTGGCGCGGCGCTGCGCGATCAATTTGGAGAGATAGATGTGAAAATCCGCCAGCGATTGCTCGCCACGCGCTTTAGCCTCCACCGACAGCACCGGCTCCAGCGCACCGAGAATAGCGAGCGACCAGTCGCGTAGCGGTGCGCGGTCTTCATCGGGAATGTCCAGAAGATCACCGAACACCTCGAACGGAATCGCGCCCGCAAATTCACTTATGGCTTCCATGCCGCCGCGCGCTTCGGCGTCATCGAGCAGACGCGCGACCAATGCTTCCAGCTTTGGTTCGAGCCGGTTCAATGCTTTGGGAATGAGTGCTCCCAGGATCGAGCGGCGCACGCGCGTGTGATAGGGCGCATCGTTGAACACCAGGCTCGTGGTGTGGTGACGGAACAGGCGGGACTCTGAACCATATTTCGGCGCGAATTCGCGCTTCTTGTCGGAGCTGAAGGTTTCGGCGTCGTGATAAACGTCGGAGAGATCGGCGTAGTGTGTGAGAAGCACGCTTCCGTCCGACATGCGCCGCACCGGCGTTTGCTCGCGCAGCGCGCGATAGACGGGGAAGGGATCGTCGTAGAACGAGTCCGGCAGATGCCGCAGGTCGAATCCGTCCGCGAGACTCACGCGCCGAACCCGCCGATCCAGCCCCACACGGCAGCGGGATTCTCCACCATCACATTGTGGCCGCCGGGAAGGCTGCGCGCGTCGGAATCGTACGCCGCCATCTGTTCGCGGGTGACCATGGAATCCGTCTGGCCGCACGCAAGATGGACGGGCGCCTGCGCAGCCGCGATCAGTTCGCGCATCGGTGGCACACCCACGGAAGCGGTCGCAGGATCGAAAGCAAGGCGCCAGCCGTCCTTCGTCTGAACGACTCCGGCCGCCGCTGTCTCGCTATCGGCGGAAACAAGACCATGCAGGCCGGATACCTTGAGATAACGCGCGATGGCTTCAGTCTTGTCGGCGAAGCTTTTCACCGGCATCGCCGCCATCTTCGCCATGCCGGCGCGTTCCTCGTCGTTCCACGCGACCTTGATGCCGAGGCCGAAGCAGCGTGCGGGCACGGTGCCGAACCAGCCGGAGGCCAGCGCCAGCGCGATCACGCCGCCCATGGAGTGGCCGAGCACGACGATCTTATCGAACTTGCCGAGCGATTGGATTGTCTCCGCCACATCGGCGGCATGAAGTCCAAGCGCGTAGCCGGATGCATGCGCCGAAGCACCATGCCCGCGCAGATCGGGCGCGATCCAGCGCCCGTTCCAGCGGCCCGCCGCGATCATGCCGCGCCAGACATTGCGCGTCGCGCCGAGGCCGTGCAGGAGCACCAGAAGCCGCGCGCCTTCGCCGCCGCGATCGCATTGCAGCTTCATGGTTTCGCCCTCCGGTGATCGAACACGCGTTTCGCCTTGCCTTCGGAGCGGGGCAGGGAGCCCGGATCGGCAATCACGATCTCCGCGTGCAGTCCGTACCGCGACTTCATCCGCACGGACACGGACTCGCGCGCGACATCGCAAGTGGCAATGTCGCAAGCGAATGCGGCCTCGCAGGTGACGACCAGCCGGTCCAGCGCGCCGTCGCGGTGCACGTCGATGCGGTAGTGCGGCGACAGCGCCGGCTCCGAAACGATCAACTCCTCGATCTGACGGGGAAAGATGTTGACGCCGCGAATGATGAGCATGTCGTCGCTGCGGCCGGTGATGCGGTCCATCCGCCGCATCGGCAGATCGCCCACCGGCGCGGAGAGCCGCGACAGATCGCCGGTGCGATAGCGGATGATCGGCAACGCTTCCTTGGAGAGCGAGGTGAAGACCAGTTCGCCTTCCTCGCCATCGGGCAGCGGCGCGCCGGTATCGGGATCGACAATCTCCGGCAGGAACGCATCTTCCCAGATTGTGAGAGCGCCGCGCGCATCGGCGCGTTCCTGTGCCACGCCGGGACCCAGCACTTCGGAAAGGCCGTAGATATCGAGCGCCGCAATGTCGAAACGCTTTTCGATCTCGCCGCGCATCTCTTCGCTCCACGGCTCCGCGCCGTGGATGCCGATTTCGAGTGACGTGTCCCGCGGATCGATGCCCGCGCGCTCCAGCGCTTCACCCAGCGCCAGCATGTAGCTCGGCGTGCAGCAGATGATGCGCGGCTTCAGATCGCAGATGAGCTGTATCTGCCGCTCCGTCTGCCCGCCGCTCGCGGGCACCACCGTGCAGCCGAGCTTCTCCGCGCCGCCGTGCAGGCCGAGGCCACCGGTGAAAAGCCCGTAGCCATAGGCGTTGTGCAAGACATCGCCGCGCCGACCGCCGGCCACGAGAATGCAGCGCGCGATGAGGTGATTCCACAGATCGAGATCGCTCTGCGTGTAGCCCACGATGGTGGGCTTGCCGCTGGTGCCGGAGGAAGCATGCAGCCGCACACATTGATCGTGCGGCACAGCGAACATGCCGAAGGGGTAGTTTTCGCGAAAGTCGGTCTTCTTGGTGAAAGGAAAACGCGAAAGATCGGCCAGCGATTTAAGATCGCGCGGCGCGACACCCGCCGCATCGCATTTCGCGCGATAATAGGGCGTGTTGTCATACGCATGCGCGACCGACCATCTCAGCTTTTCCAGCTGATGGGCTTGAATTTCCGCCCGCGATGCGAAGACCGGCAGCATCACACGGCGTTCATCGTCAGCAGCTCATAGGTCGCCGCCAGCTCGCCGTTCTGGTTGGTCACGATCACCTGCCAGCGCACTTCGCCCATTTCCGGATTGCGCAGCGACTTGGATTTCGCGGTGAGTTGCACCGTGATCGTGTCGCCCGGTTTCACCGGCTTGGTGAAGCGCAGATTGTCGAGCCCGTAATTGGCCAGCACCGGCCCCGGCGGCGGATCGACGAACAATCCCGCCGCGAAGGAGAGCAGCAGATAGCCATGCGCCACGCGCCCGCCGAACAGCGGATTGGCCTTCGCCGCTTCCTCGTCCATGTGCGCATAAAAGGTGTCGCCGGTGAAATGCGCGAAATGCTCGATGTCCTCCAGCGTGATCGTGCGCGGCTGGGTGATGAGCGTCTTGCCGAGTTCCAGTTCGTTGAAGCGCATACGGAAGGGATGCGGGCCTTCGCGCATCTCCGGCGCGCCGCGCATCCATTCCTGCGTCACGCCGGTCAGCATGCGGGGCGAACCCTGAAGCGCGGTGCGCTGCATGTAATGATGCACGCCGTGCAGCCCGCCCATCTCTTCGCCGCCGCCTGCGCGGCCGGGGCCGCCATGGATCAGCGTCGGAAGCGGCGAGCCGTGACCGGTGGATTCCTTCGCGCTGTCGCGATCGAGAATGAACAGGCGCCCGTGGAACGCGCCCGAACCGGTCAGCACATCGCGCGCGACCTTCGGATCGTACGTATAGAGCGACATCACCAGCGAGCCTTGCCCGCGATTCACCAGCGCGATGGCCTCGCCCATATCTTTGTAAGGCATTAGCGTGGCGACAGGACCGAAGGCTTCGGTATCGTGGACGCGCTTAGCCTTCGCCGGATCGTCGCAGCGCAGCAGCACCGGCGGGAGAAACGCGCCTTTGCCGCCCGCTTTGTTGGGATCGCCAAACACGACCCGTGCTTCCTTCGACAGCGTGTCGATCTTCCCGCGCACGTCGTTGCGCTGCGCGGTGGAGACGAGCGCGCCCATTTGCGTTTTTTCGTCGCGCGGATCGCCGACGACAATTTCGGCCAATGCCTTCTTCAATGCCGTTTCCACCGCATCCATCTGCGCAGCCGGCACCAGCGCGCGGCGGATGGCGGTGCATTTCTGGCCCGCCTTCACCGTCATCTCCCGCACGACCTCCTTCACGAAGAGATCGAATTCCGGTGTGCCGGCAACGGCGTCCAGCCCCAGCACCGCAGCGTTGAGCGAATCCCGCTCCGCGATGAAGCGCACGCTCTCGCGCGCAATGACGGGATGACGTTGCAGCTTCTGCGCGGTGTCGGCGGAGCCGGTGAAAGACACGACGTCCTGTCCGTTCAGATGATCGAACAGATCGCCTGTCGGCCCGATGATCAGTTGCAGCGCGCCCTTCGGCAGCACGTTCGCCTCTATCATGATCCGGTACGCGGCTTCGGTGAGATACGCCGTCGCCGTCGCGGGCTTCACAATCGCGGGCATTCCGGCGAGCAGCGTGGGGCCAAGCTTTTCCAGCATGCCCCAGACCGGAAAGTTGAACGCGTTGATATGCACCGCTGCACCCTGGCGCGACGTCAGCACATGCTGGCCCATGAAGGTGCCGCGCTTGGACAAGCCTTCCGGCGCGCCTTCCACGATGATGGTGTCGTTCGGCAGTTCGCGGCGGCCTTTGGACGAGTAGGCGAACAACGTGCCCGCGCCACCTTCGATATCGATCCAGCTATCAGCCTTCGTCGCGCCGGTGTTGTACGAGAGTTCGTATAGCTCATCCTTCTTCGCCATGATCGCATCGCCCAGCGCCTTCAGCATCTTGGCGCGCTGGTGGAACGTCATCTTGCGCAGGGCAGGGCCGCCGACATTGCGCGCGTGATCGAGCATCGCCTTGTAATCGCGTATCGTCGT
>JBQCFD010000147.1:0-3942 GCA_051959625.1 Rhizomicrobium sp. | reverse complement strand
AATTTTCTCATTCTTGAAAATACATCCGACATCACCGGGCTTGTCCCGGTGATCCATTTTCCAGAGGCATTGGCCATGTTCGGTGAAGTCTCTGGAAAATGGATGGCCGCCACGAGGGCGGCCATGTCGCGCTTTTTTGTTTCGAGAATGAGCTCCGATTTTCCATCTGGGTCCCCTTCCCCTCGCCCCCTCCGGTCGCTGCCGGGGATGACAAGCTGAGTTAACGGAAAAAGATATGTCATCTCTCATCCAACGCGAGGCTCGCCGCCTCGCGCAATTCACTGCGCCTGCGCGGATCTCCGCGCTGTCGAACGATGAATTCGAAGGTTACGCGTCGCTTTTCGGCGTGGTCGACTCCGCCGGCGATGTGGTGGAGCACGGCGCGTTCGCCCAATCGCTCGCGCGCCGCGGGCCGGCGAAGGTGCGGATGCTCTACCAGCACTTCGCGCATGAGCCCATCGGCGTGTGGCAGATCATCCGCGAGGATACGCGCGGGCTTTACGTCCGTGGCCGCATCGTCACCGACACGCAGCGCGGCCGCGAATGCCTGGCGCTCTTGGGCGAAGGCGCGCTGAATGGCCTCTCCATCGGCTTTCGCACGGTGCGCGCCAGGCGCGATGCGAAAACCGGCCTTCGCCATCTACTTGAAATCGAGCTTTGGGAAATTTCGGTCGTGACCTTCCCGCTGCTCGCGCAAAGCCAGGTCACGGCTGTTGGCAAGAAGAACGATGCAGCGCGTGCGATCAGCGCCGCTGCTGAAGCTCTTCGTACTTAATCACCGTGTCATCCCCGGCGAGCCGCGCAGCGGCGAGGGAAGGGGACCCAGGTCGGAAACACCGTCACGGTGTCGATGCCTGGGTCCCCTTCCCCTCGCTGTCGCTCGGCTGGGGATGACAGTTTTGTTTGAAAAGGAATTGTGAATGGAACTGGAAACCAAAGACGGTGCGGGCGATACCCGCGAGATCAAGCACGCGTTCGGCGACTTCCTGCGCGCTTTCGAGGCGTTCAAGGAATCGAACGATGCGCGCCTTGCCGAAATCGAAAAGCGCGGCGGCGACGTCGTGCTGGAAGAGAAGGTGGATCGCATCAACGCCGCCCTCAGCGAGCAGAAATCGTTGATCGACGAGCTGACCATCGCCGCCGCGCGCCCCGCGCTGGGCGAAACCAAATCCGAGCCGCGCGGCCAGCGCGAGCGCAAGGCCGCGTTCGACCGCTACATGCGCAAGGGCGACGGCGCCGGTTTCGAAAGCAAGGCGATGTCGGCCGGCAGCAACGCCGATGGCGGCTATGTCGTGCCGCTGGAGATCGCGCAGACCATCGACCGGGTGCTGGCGAAAGCCTCGCCCATCCGCGCGCTCGCCACGGTGCAGCAGATCGGCGGCAACACCTATCGCAAGCCGGTGACGACGGTGGAAGCCGCATCCGGCTGGGTCGGCGAAACCGACTCCCGCACGCAGACCACCACGCCCACCATCGCCGCGCTCGATTTTCCGGCGATGGAGCTCTACGCGATGCCTGCCGCCACGCAGACGCTGCTGGATGACGCGCAGGTCGACATCGAGCAATGGCTCGCCAATGAAGTGCAGATCGTCTTCGCCGAGCAGGAAGGCGCCGCCTTCATCAATGGCGACGGTTCCGCCAAGCCGACGGGCTTCCTGCATTACACCGCGGTGGCGGATGCATCGTGGAGCTGGGGCAATCTCGGCTACATCGCGTCCGGCGCCGCCGGCGCGTTCGCGAGCACCGATCCGTCGGATGCGCTCATCACCCTCGCCTATGCGCCGAAGCAGGGTTACCGCGCCAACGGCACCTGGGTGATGAACCGCAAGACCGAAGCGGCGGTGCGCAAGTTCAAGGATGGCGATGACAACTATATCTGGCAGCCGGGCACCGCGATCGGGCAGCCGGCATCGCTGCTGGGTTATCCGGTGGCGGAAGCCGAGGACATGCCGGACATCGGCGCGAATTCGCTCTCCATCGCCTTCGGCGATTTCGCGCGCGGCTATCTGATCGTGGACCGCGTCGGCATCAACGTGCTGCGCGATCCGTTCAGCGCGAAACCTTACGTGCTGTTCTACACGACCAAGCGCGTCGGCGGCGGCGTGCAGAATTTCGAAGCCATCAAGCTGATGAAGTTCGCGGCGTCGTAAAGGCAAGTGCCACGTTCCACCCTCCCCTTGAGGGAGGGTCGAAACGCGGAGCGTTTCGGGGAGGGGTGCGCGACAGCGCTCTGACCCCTCCCCGAAAATTCTTCGCTGCGCTTCGAATTTATCGGCCCTCCCTCAAGGGGAGGGCAGAAAGTCTATCCATGTCTCTATCCCTCACCACCCCTCCCGCCGCAGAGCCGGTCACGCTCGACCAGGCGAAAGCGCATCTGCGGGTGGACACCACCGATGATGATGCGCTGATCACATCGCTCATCGCCGCCGCGCGTGCCCGCGCCGAATGGCACACGGGCCGCGCTTTCGTCACGCAAAGCTGGACGCTGTGGCTCGATGGCTGGCCCTGCGGCGGCATCATCGAGATTCCGCTGCCGCCGCTGCAGAGCGTGGCGTCGGTCACCGCATATGCGCAGGACGATGGTGCCACGGTTCTCGATGCCGCGACGTATCAACTCGACCCCGCCGCATCGCCCGCGCGGCTGGCGCTGAAGCCGAACGCGTCGCCGCCCGTCGCTTTGCGTGCGCTGAACGCCATCGCCGTGGCCTTCACCGCCGGTTACGGCGACGCCGGCGCCGTGCCCGCGCCGATCCAGCAGGCGATCCTGATGATCGTCGCCGCGCTCTATGCCCATCGCGGCGACGAGGCGGCGGACATCCCGCAGGAAGCGCTCGCGCTTCTCGCGCCTTATCGCGTGGTGAAGCTGTGATCGGCGAGCTGAACCAGCGCGCGCGGATTCTGTCGCGCGCCACCGCACCGGACGGCGCGGGCGGATACACGGAAACCTGGGACACCGCCGCAACCGTGTGGGCAAAACTGGAAGCGCTCTCCGGCGACGAGGATTATGTCGCGCAGGCGATCCGTACTCGCGCGCGTTATCGCATCGCGGTGCGGCGCCATCCGGCCATCGAGCCCGCGCGCCGCGTCGTGATCGGCACGCGCACCTTCCGCATCCTGGATGTTCTGGATGACGGATCGCCCACGCTCACCTTGCTCTGCGAGGAATTGCCATGACCAACGCCAGCTTCGCGCTGCAAAGCGCGGTGTTCGCCGCGCTCTCGGCGGACGACACGCTGCAATCGCTCCTCGGCACGCCGCCGCGGATCTACGACGCCGTGCCGCTCAATCCGGTGTTTCCCTATGTCGTGCTTGGCGACGGCAAGGAAACCAACGCCGGCACCGCGACGGAAGAGGGCAGCGAACACGTCTTCCCGGTTACCGCGTGGTCGCAAGCCGGCGGCCACGCGGAAAGCAAAAGCATCGCCGACGCGATCCGCTTCCGCCTCAACAACGCGACCCTCTCGCTCGACGGCCACGCGCTGGTCGATCTGCGGTTTCAGGATTGCGACTACGCGCGGCAGACCGACGGCGAAAGCTACAGCGCAACGCTGCGGTTCAGGGCCGTGACCGAGCCGAGCTAGCAACCCTGTCATCCCGGAAGCGGAGCGCAGCGAAGCTCTCCGGGACCCCTCGCGCAGTCGTTCGATGGGTCCCGGCTCGGCGCGATGCTGCCGCATCGCTTGGCCGGGATGACAATCTTTGGACATGGAGAGATATATGACCGCACAACGCGGCAAGGACCTGCTTATCAAGATCGGCGATGGCGCCGATCCCGAAACCTTCACCACCGTCGCCGGTTTGCGCGCGACGACATTGTCGTTCAACGCGCAGACGGTGGATGTGACCAATGCCGATAGTGCCGATCAGTGGCGCGAGCTCTTGGATGGCGGCGGCGTGAAATCGGCGTCCATCTCCGGCAGCGGCGTGTTCAAGGATGCCGTG
>JBQCFD010000146.1:0-2490 GCA_051959625.1 Rhizomicrobium sp. | reverse complement strand
CGTCGCCGCGAATTTGCCGTTGCGCCGATAGAGCTCGATGATGCGGCCGACGTCCGCCTGCACTTTCGCGCGCGTGAAAACGGTGCGCGGCTTGAGCTGAACCTCCTTCTTGAGGTCCTTCTCCGAAACCTTGTCTTCGCCCTCGAACACGATCTGGTTGATGATGGGATTCTCGACCACGTTGACGGTGAGGGTCTGGCCGTCCCAGCCGAACTTCACGTCCGCGAACAGGCCGGTGGCAAACAACGTCTTCAGCGACTGGTCGACCTGCTGCTCGTCGTAGTTATCGCCCTGATGAACGGTCAGATAGGACATGACCGTCGCAGGCTCGATGCGTTGCGTGCCGCGCACGACGATCGCCTGGATGATAGGGCCGGGAGGCTGTGCCGGCGCGGCGACATTCGCGGTAGATGGCTGCGGATTGAGCGCTTGGCCCATCGCCGGAGAAGCTGCCGCCGCAACGCACGCCAGAATCAGGGCCGCGCGCTTGCACCGGGCGAAAAGGAAGGCGATCAGGCTCATCCGCTCGTCTCAATAGGGCGAGGACGGTGGTTAACCGGCCGCGCGGGGCGTTTCAGAATAGATTTAGCCGGACGAGGTCGTTCCAGGTGGCCAATACGAAAAGCCCAAGAACCGCCGCCAACCCCAGCCTAAATCCCACGTCCTGTGCCCGCTCTCCCAAAGGCCGGCCCAGAACCGCTTCGAATGCATAATACAGAAGGTGGCCCCCGTCGAGGATCGGAACGGGAAAAAGGTTTATCAGCCCGATGCTTACAGAAAGTAGAGCTGCCAGCTGAAGGAGGTTTATGAAACCCGCCGAAGCGGCCTGCTTGGACACATTCGCCATGCCCAACGGGCCGGTGAGTTGGTCGCTGCCCGACCGCCCGGTGACGATGCGCCACAGATAGGTCAGCGAGGTATCGGTCACGAACCAGGTCTGGTTAACGGCCGCCTGGAGCGCCCTGCCCGGTCCCATCGGAGAAAACCGGGCATTGGAATCGGTCAGAGCAGGCGAAACTCCTATGCCGACAAAGGCGACCTTGTCGCCATAGAGGTTCGACGCGCGGATCGTGCGCGGGCGGACCTGCACGTTCATGGGCTGTCCATTCCGCGTAAACCCGACGGCCATGTCGCGTGACTTGTCAGCGTGAACGGCGTCCACCAATTCGTCGAAGGTTTCCACCTTTTTGCCGTTGATCGTGTGGACCACGTCGCCGGCTCGGATGCCCGCGACCGCCGCCGGCGCTTTGGGCGTCACGGTTCCCACGGTGGTAAGGAGCGTCGCCTGCCCGACGAACATCAATACGCAGGCGAAGATGACGATGGCGAGGATGTAGTTCGCGACCGGTCCGGCAGCCACGACGAGCGCCCGTTGATAGAGCGGCTTTTGCTGAAATGCGTTCGCCTGCTGCTCCGGCGTCATCTCCGCCAGTTTTTCACGATCCGGAACGCTCGCCGCATTGTCGTCGCCCAGAAACTTCACGAAGCCGCCCAATGGAAGCCAGGAAATCTTCCACTCGGTGCCCTTCTTGTCTTTCCAGCGCGCGACCGGCCGGCCAAAGCCGATGGAGAATGTCTCGACAGTGACGTTGAACAGGCGCGCAACCGCGAAATGCCCGAGCTCGTGAAAGAACACCACCACGGTTACGACGAACAGAAATGCCGGCAATCCGAGCGGTATCCAGCTTATCAATCCATGCAGTGCGTCGAGCATCCTGACTCCCGATTCAAGCTAGGCGGCCATGCGGCTGCAAATTGTCTGGGCGAGATCGCGTGCCTGGCGGTCCACGTCGAGAACACCGGTCACATCGCTTGGCGCGGTCGATCCGTTGGCGATGCGCGCCGATAGAGTGCCCTCCACCACGCGCGCGATATCGAGGAATCCGATGCGGCGGCCGAGGAAGGCCTGCACCGCAACCTCGTTCGCGGCATTGAGTACCGTCGGCGCGAGCCCTCCGGTGCGCAGGCAATCCTGCGCCAATCCTAGACAGGGAAAGCGCTTGGCATCCGGCGCTTCGAAGGTGAGCGTGTTCAGCATTGCCAGATCGAGCCGCCGCGACGGCGAGGACATGCGCCTGGGCCACGCGAGCGCGTGCGCGATGGGCGTGCGCATATCCGGTGCCGAGAAATGGGCGAGTGTCGAGCCGTCCGCGTACGAAACCAGGCAATGCACGATCGATTGCGGATGAACGATCACGGCCAGCTTTTCCGGCGCCAGCGAGAACAGGAAATGCGCTTCGATCAGTTCCAGGCCCTTGTTCATCAGCGTTGCGCTGTCGACGGAGATCTTGGCGCCCATCGACCAGTTCGGATGGGCCACCGCCTCCTCCGGCGTCGCTGCTTTCATGCGTTCGCTCGGCCAGTTCCTGAACGGCCCGCCGGACGCAGTCAGCGTCACCCGTTCGATGGCATGCGCCTCATCGAAGTTCAGGAGCTGGAATGCGGCGTTGTGCTCGGAATCGACCGGGATCAATGTCGCGCCGCATTCCC
>JBQCFD010000145.1:0-13496 GCA_051959625.1 Rhizomicrobium sp. | reverse complement strand
TGCCCAGGGCGACAAGTGCGCCCGCTGCTGGATGATCCTCCTGGAGGTCGGCCAGAACCCGAAACACCCCGACCTTTGCAACCGCTGCTCCGCGGCGGTCGATGCCCTGGAGAACGCCGCATGACATCCCGCGATTGGGGGCTGGCCGCCGCGGCCATCGCTCTCATCCTCGATCAGGGCTGCAAGATCCTGATGCTCTACGGCCTTGGCTTCATGAACATGGCGCCGGGGGACGCGATCGAGGTCCTGCCCTTTTTTAACCTCGTGATGGTCTGGAATCCGGGGGTATCCTACGGGTTGTTCCCCGCGCACGGGCCCTGGGGAACCACCTTTCTGGCCATCTTTTCATTGGCGGCCGTGGGCGGGCTGGGTTACTGGCTCTGGAACGCAACCCGTCCGGCCCTGGCTGTCGGCCTCGGCCTTGTGATCGGCGGCGCGCTGGGAAATCTGGTAGATCGGCTGATCTACGGAAAGGTTGCCGACTTTTTTCACTTTTACGCCCTTGGCTACGATTGGTATGTGTTCAACATCGCCGACTGCGCGATCACCTTCGGGGTAGCGGCGCTTTTGTATGATGCCCTTTTGCGGCCGGACCATGCGGCGCGCGCGGACAGGTAGAGCTGGAGATCATTTGATGGCCGAGTTTCCCAAGCGGAGTTTGTGGCGCGCCTGCGTATTGGTCGCCGCCGGCCTTTCGCTCATGTCCTGTGACACGATCCGCTCCGCCGCCGGCATCACGAAGGAACCGCCGGATGAGTTCGCGGTGGTTTCGAAGGCGCCGCTCATCATCCCGCCGGATTACAATCTGCATCCGCCGAAACCCGGTGCCGCTCCTCTCAATCAAGTCTCCCCGACGCAGTCGGCTCAGGCCGCCCTCTATGGCGACGACACTGCCGCCGTTGCCGCCACGATCAACGGCAATTTCAGCCAGGCTGAGAAGTTGCTCCTCGCGCAATCCGGCGCCGCGACCGCCGACGACACCATTCGCCGCAAGATCGCTTCCGACAACAGGAACGCGGAAGACACCGGTTCACTGACGGATTCGCTCCTCTTCGGCGGGCCGAGCGATCCCGGCGACAAGCCGGTCGATGCCAGCGCCGAAGCCGCGCGCATCGGCGACAAGAGCGGCGAGCCGCAATCCAAGAAATCCACCGAAAACGCCACCATCGACAAGGACAGCGGCAACAGCAGTAGCTGGTGGCCCTTCTGAGTTTCCGCAAGGCTTCTTCATGCCGATAGCACGACGTTCGACATGCGCGGCGATCGCTGCGATTGCCGGGGCTTTCCTCTTCGCGGCGCCCGCAGGCGCCCAGCAGGATCATGTTTTCCAGTTCGCGCTTCAGAATGGGATGCAGGTCGTCGTCGTCCCCGATCACCGTGCGCCGGTCGTGACGCAGATGCTGTGGTTCCGGGTCGGTTCGGTTGACGATCCACCGGGCCTCTCCGGCATGGCGCACTTCTTCGAACACATGATGTTTCGCGGCACGCCCACGGTGAAGGGCGATCAGTTCGCGCAGACAGTGGCGCGCAATGGCGGCCAGACGAACGCCTTTACCACGCATGACTACACGGCCTTCTACGAGCAGATCGCGAAGGACCGCCTGCCGCTGGTGATGAACCTTGAAGCGGACCGCATCGCCAATCTCGATCTCTCCGATTCCAACGTGAATACCGAGCGCAACGTCGTCCTCGAAGAGCGCCGCATGCGCATCGAAAACGATCCGCAGGCGCTCATGCGCGAGCAAATGGAAGCGGCGCTCGATCTCTCGCATCCTTATGGGCGGCCCGTGATCGGTTGGCCGGAGGAAATCCGCCATATCGGGCGCAAGGAAGCGCAGGATTTCTATACGCACCATTACGCACCCAACAACGCGATCCTCATCGTTGCGGGCGACGTGACGCGGGATGAAGTGCAGGCGGCAGCAACGGCCGCATACGACAAGGTGCCGGCGCGCAGCGTTGCCCCGCGCTGGGAGTTCGCGCAGCCCCCGCGCATGGGCGAGACGCGGCTGTCGGTTTATCGCGAGGACGTGAAAGTGCCGCTGTTCATGCGGCTTTACCGCGTGGTGAGCTATCCGGAGGCCAAACCCGGCCAGGCGGAGGCGCTGGAAACGCTGGCTCAGCTCCTGGGCGGCGACGCCACGGGAATCCTCTATCGCGAACTCGTCGTGAAGCGCCGCCTGGCGACGAATATCGGGGCGGACTACGACGGCTATGCCCGCGACAACGGCGAGTTCGGCATCTATGCCATTCCGCGCAACGGCGTGCGGCTCGATCAACTCGAGCATGCCATCGACCAGATACTCGCCTCCGCCGCGAAGAAGCTCCCGGCCTCCGCGGATTTGAATCGCGCGAAGACCCAGCTCGTCGCGGACGCGCTCTATCAGCGCGACAGTCAGTTCTCACTGGCGTCGGCTTACGGCCAGGCGCTGGCAATCGGCTTGACGACGAACGACGTCGACAGCTGGCCCGACCGCATCCGCGCGGTCGACGCCAAATCGGTGCGCGATGCCGCAGCGCACGATCTGGTGAAGCGGGAATCCGTAACAGGGTATCTCCAGCCGGGGAAACCGCGATGAGCCCGCGCCGCATCCTTCTTGCATTCGCATTGCTGTTTGCGTTCGCCGTGCCTGCGCAGGCGGCGAATGTGAAGGCCGTCGACATGGGCAAGGGCGTGCAGGTGTGGTTCGAGGAAGACCACACGCTGCCGATCGTCGCCATGACGGTCGCATTCCCTGCGGGCTCGGGCTACGACCCGGCGGACAAGGCGGGACTGGCGAGCTTCGCCGCGTCGATGCTCGACGAAGGCGCCGGACCGTACAATTCGGAAGCCTACCAGACGGCCCTGAGTGACCACGCCATCCGGCTCGACGCCTCAGTGGATCGCGACTGGATGACAATCAAGCTGGTGACGCTCAAGGAGAACGCGTCCGAGGCCTTCCGCCTTCTCGGCCTCGCGCTCTCCAAACCGCGGTTCGATCAGGACGCCATCGCGCGCGTGCGGGCGCAATATTTGTCGGCACTGCAGGAGGAGGACGAAAATCCCTCCACCGTCGCGGAGAAAGCATTCTACAGCCGCTTTTTTGCCGGCCATCCTTATGGGCACAGCGAGAACGGCGACGCCGCTTCAATTTCCGCGATCACGCGCGCCGACCTGAAGAACTTCGCGGCCGGGCACTGGGTGCGCGGCGGAATGCATATCGCGGTGTCCGGCGACGTCGACACCGATGCGCTCAAGAAGCTGATCGCCAGCGCCTTCCGCACGCTGCCGATCCGGACGCCGCAGCCGATACCGCCGGTGCGCCACATGGGCATGCCGGGCGTGAAGATCATCCCCATGCCCGTGCCGCAGCCCAACATCATCTTCGCGATGCCCTCGTTGCCGCGCAAGGACAAGGACTTCATCCCGCTTTACGTCGCCAACTACATTCTGGGCGGCGGCGGCTTTTCATCGCGCCTCACGACGGAAGTGCGCGAGAAGCGCGGCCTCACCTACGACATCTCCACCTCGGTCAATACGCTTTCGCGCGCGGGATATTTCGCGGGACTTGTGGCGACGAAGGCCGGTTCGGTGCGGGAAACGATCGACGTCATCCGCAAGACGATCGCCGATTTCGCGGCGAACGGCCCGACGCAGCAGGAGCTCGATGACGCCAAGACCTATCTCACCGGATCGTTTCCACTCGCCTTCGCGTCGAACGTCGGCATCACCGGGCAACTGAACGTCTTCCAGGACGAAGGATTGCCGATCAGCTACCTGCAGAAGCGCAACGGCCTCATCAACGCAGTGACGATTGACGATGTGCGCCGGGCGGCCAAGCGCGTTCTCGCAAAAGGCAAGCTCACGATCGTGGTGGCCGGCACGCCGCAGGCAGCCGGCAAGGCCGGCCCTCCATTGCCAGGCTCCGACAAGCCCACGGCGCCGCCGCCGGCGCCCGCAAAGGGCGTCAAGCCCGCGCCGGTTCCCGCGGCTCGGAAGCCTGCGGTGCATGGAACGGCCACAACCGCACCGGCACGGAAGACCCCGTCGAAGCATTGATTGTCCTGTGAGTCGCCTCGCGGATGCGGCCCTTCCAGCCGTGCGCTCTGCTAGGCTCGAATCATCATGAAGATTCGCCGTCTATCCGAGGGCACGATCAACCGCATCGCCGCCGGCGAAGTGGTGGAGCGGCCTGCCAGCGCCGTGAAGGAACTGGTGGAGAACGCGCTCGACGCGGGCGCACGGCGCATCGACATCGCCACGTCGGCCGGCGGCGCAGACCTCATCCTGGTCGAGGATGACGGCGAGGGGATGGAGCCGGAGGATCTTTCCCTCGCGGTGGAGCGTCACGCGACCTCCAAGCTTTCCGATGACGATCTTTCCACTATCCGCACCATGGGCTTTCGCGGCGAGGCGCTGCCGTCCATCGGCGCGGTGGCGCGGCTCTCCATCGCCAGCCGTACGAAGACCGGCGAGGCGCATGAAGTCCGGGTTGACGGCGGAGCGGTCAAGGGACCGTCGCCCGCTGCGTTCCGGGCAAAAGGCCAAAGCGGAACGCGCGTGGACGTGCGCGATCTGTTCTACGCTACGCCCGCGCGCCTCAAGTTCCTGAAGTCGGTGCGCAGCGAAGATCTTGCCACGACCGACATCGTGAAGCGCCTCGCCATGGCGAGGCCGGACGTGGCGTTCACGCTGACGCTGGACGGCCGGCGCGCGCTCGATCTCGAAGCGGAAAGCGATCTGCTCGATGGGCGGCTGAAGCGGCTTGCCCGCATCATGGGCCGCGAGTTCGGCGACAACGCCGCGCCCGTGAATGTGACGCGCGAGCGCCTGCACATCGCAGGCTTCGCGGGGCTTCCCACCTACAATCGCGCCAACGCGCAGATGCAGTTTCTGTTCGTGAACGGCAGGCCCGTGCGCGACAAGCTCCTGATCGGCGCGGTGCGCGGCGCTTACGCGGATTTCCTCGCGCGCGACCGCCACCCGGCGCTGGCGCTGTTCCTGGATTGCGATCCGGCGTTCGTGGATGTGAATGTACATCCGGCGAAATCCGAAGTGCGCTTCCGCGACGCGGGGCTTGTGCGCGGGATGATCGTGTCGTCGCTCAAGCATGCGCTGGCGGATGCGGGGCATCGCGCGTCCACCACCGTGGCAAGCTCCGCATTGGCCTCGTTCCGGCCAGAAGCGCCGTCTTATCCCAGCAATGTGCGGCCGTTTCCGGTCACACCGGGCATGGCGAGCACGGCACGCGACTTCCAGTCGCCGCTCTTCGCCGGCAACGCCGCGCCCGCTTATTCCGCCCGCGTGGAGGAAGCACCGGTGGAAGCGGCCCCGGCGGAGCTGCCGCTTGGGGTCGCGCGCGCGCAGTTGCATGAGACCTATGTGGTGGCGCAGACGGCGGACGGCATCGTTATTGTCGATCAGCACGCGGCGCATGAGCGCCTCGTCTACGAGCGGATGAAGAAGGCGCTGGCCGAAGGCGGAATCGCGCGCCAGCCGCTGCTCATTCCCGAAGTGGTGGAGCTCGATCCGGCGGAAGTGGATCGCATCGCATCGCGCACGGGCGAGTTGGCGGAGCTGGGCCTCGTCATCGAGCCGTTCGGGCCGGATGCGGTGATGGTGCGCGAAACGCCCGCGATGCTGGCGAAGGCCGATCTCAAAGGCCTCGTGCGCGATCTCGCCGACGACATTGCCGAAACCGGCAAGGCCTTGTCATTGAAGGAGCGGCTGGAAGCTGTGGCGGGCACGCTCGCCTGCCACACCTCCGTGCGCGCCGGCCGCCGCCTGAATGCCGAAGAGATGAATGCCCTCCTGCGCGAAATGGAAGCCACGCCGCACAGCGGCCAATGCAACCACGG
Source organism: Rhizomicrobium sp. (assembly GCA_051959625.1). Lineage (GTDB taxonomy): Bacteria > Pseudomonadota > Alphaproteobacteria > Micropepsales > Micropepsaceae > Rhizomicrobium. The sequence continues at coordinate 7,658 of JBQCFD010000145.1, read as the reverse complement.
TCGCCCGACCTATGTGGAGCTCAAGCTGTCGGATATCGAGCGACTATTTGGCCGGCGGTGACAGAGCCGCTTGCGATGGCGCACTCCAGGTGACCTTAGCGCGCCATGGTACCGCGACAGGTTTGCCGTTCTGTACCGCTGGAATATACCGCCGCCTCGTGGCGCAATTTGTGGCGGCTTCGTCCAAATCATTATTGCCGCTCGATTGCGCAACTTTGACATTTGATACGTTCCCCTCAGCCCCAACTACGAAGGACAGAACTGTCGTCCCACCAATCCCAGATTTATATTCATCGGGCGGATAGTTCGTGCAGTAGTGAGGTAGGCCAAGGAACTTACCCACACCGGCGCGGCTGCCATCTGCACCAGTGCTGAGACTCCATTCGAAAAAGCCATTCTTCGTTTTCAAAAAGTCGCCGGAAAGAGGTCCGTCTGCATCGAAGTGCCAATGCTTGATGCAATCCGCTGTTGCCCTGTCGAGATCTGCGCTCCCGCTCGACTCAATAATTGTTACTTGATCGAAGCTTCCGTCATACGTTCCATGATAGGATGCAACGACTGTACCTTGTTCGCCCTTGTTTTTCGCCGCTTCGGGATAGGGACATGAAGAGCCGAAGGGCTGGCTCGCGGCAGGTATTGGTTTTGCGTGATCAGGAGAACTTGTTTGCGCCAGGGCCGAGATGGGCCAAAGGCAGACGACGAGAAAAGTCGACTTCCAGATGCTTTTCACGGATTACCTCCCATTCCCTGGCTATATATCTCGCACGAACCTTCTCACGCCCGGCACACCCGTCGCGGCTTCGAAATCCGGTGCGTGTTTTTCCTCGGCGAATGTGAAGCCCGCTTTTGCATAGGTCTTCTCCGCGCGGTTGTTGCCGACGAAGAAGCTGATTTGCGCGCGCTTGAACCCTTTTGCGCGCGCCACGCCCAATTCGGCTTTCAGCAATTCCAGCGTAACGGCTTTGCCGCGGAATTCCGGTTTGGTCGCCACGTTCTCGATGGTCCATGCGCCATCCTCGCTGGTTGTGGCGGAAACGATGAAGGCGCCGCGCGCCCAGAATTGCGCCTGCTCGGATTTGGGGACGCCCATGCGGTCGCCGGCCTCTGCCATCGCGTCGCTGGAGGTGTAATAGACACTGGGATCGCCGAAGCCGCACATGCCGGAGGCGAGAACACCATCGACCTCCGCCACGTGAAACAGCGACCAGTGCCACCACGACCGCGCCTTGGCGGTGGTGAGATAGCTCGCGAATTCCACGCAGAACGCTTCGTCACGCTGGAGCACGATCTCGAACCAGCCGCGCTCCAACTGGCTGCGCGCTGCCATGACGCAGCACCAGCCCAGGAAAGGCGCGTCGTCCGGGGTCGCGGGACGGATGGTAACAGCCATGCCGCACGATCCGATATTGAGCGTGCTTTTGCAAAACGCTAGAATGCTGCTGTTGCGCTGCTTCGGAGCGTTCACGCCATGTGTGGAATTTCACGGAAGAGATAATCGCGCCGCCGGCGATCGATGCGCCGCGTTAGCGGCCCGCGCCAGGATTTCGCCCTCCATTCCACATATTTCCGGAGCTTCCCGTGGCCTTCTTCCGCAATACGGCCGTCAATCTGCTGAATCTGCACTACGGCATCTTCGCCATCGTTCTGAACGGCGCCGGCCCGTTCATCTGCGTCTATCTTCTCAAGGCCGGCCTTCCTGCTCCCGGCGTGCTGGCTGCGATGGCCGCGATCCTGCTGGCGCGTTTCCTCATCCGGCCCATGGTGGTGCCGCTGGCGGTGCGCTTCGGCCTCAAGAAGCTGGTAATCCTCGGCACCATCCTGATGGCGACGCAATTTCCGGTACTGGCAGAGGTGCGGGGCGCCAACCTCGCGCTCTATGGCTACATCCTCACGGGCGCCATCGCGGACACGGTTTACTGGTCGAGCTATCACGCATTCTTCGCCTCCCTGGGCGACGCGGAACATCGCGGCCATCAGCTCGGCATGCGGGAAGCCATCGCGGCGATCGTGGGCATCGTTTCGCCGATTGCGATGGGCGCGGTCTTGGTCGCCTTCGGGCCGCGCGCGGCGTTCGGCGCCTCCGCCGTCGCAGCATTGCTGGCAGCGCTGCCGTTGTTGTGGACACCGCAGATCGAAGTGGCGCGCGAAGCTCCCGGCGCCTTTCGTGCCGCATGGCCCGGTGTGAAGATCTTCGTGACCGACGGCTGGATGGGATCGGGCCTCGTGTTCGTGTGGCAGATCGCGTTGTTCGTTTCGCTGAAAGAGAACTATCTCAACTTCGGCGGGGCGCTCGCGATCGCAGCGCTGGTCGGCGCTATCGCGGGACTGTTCCTCGGCCGCCACATCGACTCCGGTGGCGGCATCCGCGCACTGCTTGTCGCGACCGCAGGACTGATCGCCGTGATCCTTCTGCGCGCCGCTTCACCCGGTCATGCCCTGTGGGCGGTCGGCGCCAATGCGCTCGCATCCGTAGGCAACTGCCTCTACATCCCGGTGGAGATGACGGCCGTCTACAATCTCGCCAAGCGCTCGCCCTGTGCCTTGCGCTTCCATGTCGCCACCGAGGGTGCATGGGACGTCGGCGGTGGCAGCGCAAGCCTCATCGCGGCCGCGATGCTGTGGGCCGGATTGCCGATATCCGTCGCGCTACTGTTGCCGCTCATCGGATTGGCCGGCGGTTTCGTGTTGCTGCGCCGTTACTACACGGAGCATGGCGAGATCACGCAGCTTGAGCCCGTGGCTGTGACGGGCGTAACACCCACGACCGAGATTTAGGCGAGCGCGAGAAATTCGACGCGCGTGTCGCCATAGATGCGGCTGTCGAGCTGGCGAAAGCCCGCTGCGTCGGCCGCCGGCTCGTCTTCCGGCGTCTCCGCCACGACCACTGCGCCTTCCGAGAGCCAGCCGCCATCGCGTAGTGAAGTGAGGGCAGGCGTCATCAGGTTCTTGCGATAGGGCGGATCGAGGAAGATGAGGTCGAACGGCCCGCCAGCGCCGGTGTTTAGGGGCCCGAGATCGGTGGCATCCCGCCGCCAGATCTTGCTCGCACCGGTCAATCCCAGCGCCTCTATGTTTTCACGGATCAGTGCGCGGCTTTCGGCGCTGTCATCCACGAACAGGCACCATGACGCGCCGTGACTGATGGCTTCGATGCCCAGCGCACCGGTGCCGGCGAAGATGTCGGCCACGCGAGCACCCTCCAGCGTGAACCCGATTCCGAAATCGTTGTGCGCGAGAATGTTGAAGATCGCCTGCCGTACCTTGTCGGAGGTGGGCCGCACGCGTTCGTCGCGCGGCGTGGCGAGATTGCGCCCGCGCAGGCTGCCGCCGGTGATCCTCACAGCGCTTTCCACATGACGATCCGCTGGTGTCCGCCGGGGAAGGGCACTTCGCCGACGACCTTGTAGCCGAGCTTCTCGTAGAACGGCCGCGCCTGGAAGCTCATCGTGTAGAGCCATGAATCCTGCGCACCGCGTCTTTTGCCCTCTTCCTCGATCATGCGGATCATCTCGCGCCCGTGGCCATGGCCGCGCAGTTCGTCGCCGTTCCAGACGACCTCCAGGTACATGGAGCCGTGGCCCAGGGTCGCCGCCGCGCCGCCGACGACCACGCCGTTCTCGTCGCGCAGCGCCACGTTGAACTTTTGCGGCGGCGGTCCGTCCACGAAACGCTTGTTGTATTTCTTGATCCCCTCGATCAATGCCTCGAAGGTCCTGGGATCCTCATCGATAGAATAGGTGATTGCCATTCATGGCTCTTCGGAAAGCTGCAGCAGCAGCTTGCCGGTATTGCCGCCGACGAAAAGTAAATTCAGCGCGAACAGCGCCTGGTCGATGCCTTTCACGACCTGCACGTCGTATTTCACCTTGCCTTCTCCCACCCACGGCGCCATGTCGCGGTAGAATTCGTGCAGACGCGGGAAATAATCGATGATGATGAAACCTTCCACGCGGGCGCGCTTCATGAGGATGTTGGCGAAGTTGCGCGGGCCGGGGATCGGTCCCTCCGCGTTGTAGCCGGAGATCATGCCGCACAGCACGATGCGCGCCTTCATGTTCAGATTGTCCATGACGGCTTCCATGATGGTGCCGCCGGCGTTCTCGAAATCGATGTCGATGCCGTTCGGGCATTCGCGCTTGAGCGCCGCCGCCACGTTTTCCTTCTTGTAATTGATCGCGGCATCGAAGCCGAAATCTTTCACGATGTGGCGGCACTTCTCGTCCGAGCCCGCGATGCCCACGACGCGGCAGCCCTTCAGCTTTGCGATCTGGCCAACGATGGAGCCCACCGCACCCGCCGCTGCCGAGACGACAACGGTCTCGCCCGCGACGGGTTTTCCGATGTCGAGCAGGCCGAAATAGGCGGTCATCCCGGGCATGCCGAGCACGCTCATATAGGCGGTGAGCGGCGCGGCGTTGCGGGCGATCTTCTGTCCACCGTCGAGCACCGCATATTCCTGCCAGCCCACGATCCCCGAGACGACGTCGCCGCGCTGAAAGGCGGGGTTGTTGGACTCCTCGACCACCGACAGCGTGCCGCCGCGCATCACTTCGCCGATCTGAACCGGCGGCATGTATTGCTCCATGTCGCTCATCCAGATGCGGTTTGTGGGGTCGAGCGAGAGATACAGCGTACGCGCGAGGAACTGACCGGGACCGGGTTTCGGGACCGGCTTCTCGACGAGTTCGAGATCGCCGGCCTTGATGTCGCCCACCGGGCGGCGCTTCAGGATCCACTGCCGGTTCACCTTGGTCATGATTTCCTCCGGGTTTCGCTGGCCCGAGCCTAGCCCGGACGATGACATTCTTGCGAGTGGCGATAGGCCGCTCTCCCCTGTATAGCGGGCGGCGATGAAACGGTTCCTTCTTCTTCTCGCGCTTCTGATCGCGGCGGCCGTTCCGGCAGCGGCGCAGATCAATCCCGGTCCCCGCGTTCACGCCCGGCTGATCGCGGAGCAGGGCGAGATCGCGCCCGGCAATAGCGTGACCGTGGCGATGGAAGAAATCATCGCGCCGGGATGGCACACCTATTGGTCCAATCCGGGCGAGGCCGGGCTGCCAAGCAAGATCGAATGGACGTTGCCGCCCGGCTGGAAGGCAAGCGCGATCGCGTGGCCTTACCCCAAGCGCCTGCCGGTCGGGCCGCTGATGAATTACGGCTATGAGAACAAGGTCTGGCTACTGACGACCATCACCGCGCCCGCGGATGCGAATCCTGGCGAGGTGGCGAATTTGCAAGCCGCAGCACAATGGCTGGTGTGCAAGCAAGTCTGCATTCCCGAAGATGCCAGGCTGAGCCTGCCGCTGACCGTGAGCGCGAACCCGTCGCCGCCCTATGCCACGGTGAAGGAAGAGTTCGATGCCTGGCGCGCGAAAATTCCGGTCGCCGCGCCATGGCCGGTGGCGTTCCACGCGGACGATGCGATCGATCTCTTTCTCTCCGCACCGTCGCTGGCGAAATCACAATTGAAGGACGCGGTTTTCTTTCCGGAGGCCGAGGGCGTTATCTCTGGCATGGCACCACAGCAGCGCGGCGCCAGCAGCAAGGGTCTGGTGCTTCGCCTGACGCCGACGAAGAATGCAAGGATGCCCAAAGCGCTCAGTGGCGTTCTGGTGCTCACGTCCGCCGACAACACGGTTCAGGCGCTGGATATCGACGCGCGGCCGGGCGCGGTTCCGAGCGTGCATTTCCGCGCGAGCGGAAACGCGAGTCGCGGTCTCGTGCTCTCGATCCTGTTCGCCCTGATCGGCGGACTGATTCTCAACCTCATGCCCTGCGTGCTGCCGATCCTCGCCATGAAGGCGCTCGCCGTTGCGAACCATGCGCATGGCCACAAGCAGGTGGCACTGCGCGAAGGCTTCGCCTATGGCGCCGGCGCGATCTTGAGTTTCGTTGTCATCGGCGGATTGCTGGTGGCGCTGCGCGCCGGCGGGGCGGCGATCGGCTGGGGCTTCCAGCTCCAGGAGCCGGCGGCGGTCGCGTTTTTCGCGCTTCTCATCTTCGCCGTCGGACTCAATCTCTCCGGCGTCTTCGAGTTCGGTGCGGTAACGGCTGGCGATGCGCTCTCACGGCGCGGCGGAGCGGCCGGTTCCTTCTTCACCGGCGCTCTGGCCGTGGCGGTCGCGGCGCCCTGCACCGCGCCGTTCATGGCTGCGGCGTTGGGCTATGCGTTGACGCAAAGCACGGCCACCGCACTCCTTGTTTTCCTGGCGCTCGGGATCGGGTTCGCTTCGCCCTTCGTGCTGATCGGACTGGCACCGGCGCTGCTGCGCTTCCTTCCCAAGCCCGGGGCGTGGATGCTCACCTTCAAGCAGTTGCTCGCCTTTCCCATGTATGGCGCGTCAGCGTGGCTGATTTGGGTGCTTTCCGAGGAAGCCGGCAGCACGGCACTCGTCGCCGTGCTGGCAGGGATGATCGCGATCGCCTTTGCCGCGTGGGCGTGGAGTGCGAGCAGGCTTGCATCTTCCGGCTGGCGCGCAGCAGGCGCGCTTCTCACGCTTGCCGGTGTTGCCGCGGCGGGCATCACATTGATCCTGATCCATGGCGCGGCGGCCACTCCAGCAGCAACGCAAACCGAGGTCGCGGGAATCCCGTCGGAATCCTATTCGGCGGCGAGGCTCGCGGCATTGCGGGCACGCAACCGTCCCGTATTCGTGGATGCGACGGCGGCGTGGTGCATCACTTGTCTGGTGAACGAAAAGGCGGCGCTGTCGAGCGAGGCCGTGCATCAGGCCTTCCGATCCCACCATGTCTCTTATCTCATCGCCGACTGGACGAGCCGCGATCCGGAAATCACAGCTCTGCTTCAGGCGCATGGCCGCTCCGGCGTACCTCTCTACCTCTACTACGCGCCCGGCTCGGTGCAGGCGCAGATCCTGCCGCAGGTATTGACGCCGGATACGGTGCTGAACGCGATCGGCGCGAAACCCTAGCCGTCTTTTGTTGCGCTGGGTGACCTCCTCTCACAATTCCCGTTGCCGGAAAAGGGGCAAATAACAACGCAATTTCAGCCTTTGCGGTATATGGTCCGGCCTCTTCGAAGCTTCAGGAGTTTCCGGAATGAGTGCGTTTGAGTCGCCCGATTTCGACCACCACGAAACTGTCGCTTTCTTCGACGACAAGGCGAGCGGCCTCAAGGCGATTATCGCTATTCATTCCACCGCGCTCGGTCCCGCATGCGGCGGCACGCGCGTCTACCCCTATGCCAATGGCGACGCGGCGTTGACCGACGTTCTGCGCCTGTCGCGCGGCATGAGCTACAAGAACGCCATCGCGGATCTCCCGCTCGGCGGCGGTAAGGCCGTCATCATCGGCGATCCGGCGAAAGACAAGACGGAAGCGCGCCTGCTGGCTTATGGCCGCGCGGTGAACGAACTCGGCGGCCGTTATCTGACCGCTATGGACGTGGGCATCACTCCCGCGGACATGCCCATCATCGCCCGCGCCACGAAATACGCGGCCGGGTTCGACATGCCCGGCAAGCCAGCCGGCGACTCCGGCCCGCCGACGGCGCTGGGTACGTTTGTCGGCCTCAAGGCCACCATCAAGCATCGTCTCGGCGCCGACAGCGCGAAGGGACTGACCGTCGCCATACAGGGCCTGGGCAAGGTCGGCATGAATCTCGCCAAGCGGCTGCACGAAGAAGGCGCGAAGCTGGT
>JBQCFD010000144.1:0-2234 GCA_051959625.1 Rhizomicrobium sp. | reverse complement strand
ACATACAATTCCATGAAAGCGTGTGTGAGGGCGCGCAGCTTCTCCTGCGGCGTCAGCGACTTCGCAGCGATCGCTTCGGCTTGATCGAGCAACCCCTGCACATGGCTATTCATGACATCGAACAGGATGTCTTCTTTCGAATCGTAATAGTGATAGATGAGCGATTTGGACGTCTTCAGCGCGTCGGCGAGATCGGCGATGGATGCGCCGAGAAAACCGCGCTCCGCGAAGAGTTCCGCCGCGCGGTCCACGATGGCTTCGCGCCGGATCGCATAATCGGCCGATTGCGTGCGCGCCATTCTTCTGTCTCCGCCGCGTCCTGATAGGCTGCCCAAAGATCGCGGTTGATAATTGACCGTCCGTTCGGTTAATGAATTAGCGCGAACTCCAGCAAAAGGAAACCGGTATGTCGGCAAAGCCCGATCCCCGGACGTCGCCTTTGACGAACAGCGGGCCTGACTGGCGCAAGGTGGCGTATCACCTGCACGTCAGCCGCGCTCTGGATTCGCTGGAAGAGAAGACGCTCGTTCCCGAGCGCAAGATTTTCTACCAGTTCTCCGCGCGCGGCCACGACATGGCGCAGATTCTGTTGGGCCTGAAGCTTACGCATAAAGAAGACGCGATCTGCGGCTATTACCGCTCGCGTCCCATTTTGTTGGCGCTTGGCGTCGATCCGGCGGATGCGCTCGGCTCTTCCATGGCGCGTGCCGGCGGTTACTCAGATGGCCGCGATATCGGCGCGGTGTTCAACTATCCGAACAAACACGGTGCGAGCGCATTGCCGATGTGCGGTGGCGTCGGCGCGCAATACACGCCCACCGCCGGATGGGCGCAGGCGCTGGAATACCGCGCAAAGGTGCTGAAGGAAAAAGATTGCGGCGACGCCATCGCCGTGGCGCTGGGCGGCGATGCCTCGGTGGCGACGAACGGCTTCTGGTCCGCACTCACCATGGCGACGACGCTGAAGCTGCCGATGCTCTTCTATATAGAAGACAATGGCTACGGCATTTCCGTGCCTTCGACGCTGCAGACGCCCGGCGCGAACATCGCGGCGAACCTTTCCGGCTTCAACGGCCTCAAGGTGATTGCCGGCGACGGCACCAACCCGGAAGAAGCCGCGTCATTGATCGACGAAGCCGTGACCTTTGTGCGCGAACAACGCGCTCCGGTCTTGCTGCGCCTCACCGTGCCGCGCCTCGAAGGCCACTCCTTTCAGGACACGCAGACCTACAAATCCGAAGACTTCGTGAAATCCGAATGGGCGCGCGATCCGCTGCCCAAGCTGCAAAAGCTGTTCGACGCGAAGGAATGGGACAAGATCACCGCCGATGCGCAAAGCGCTGTCGACAAAGCGCGCGCGAGCGCCGAAGCGCGCCCGGTCACCAATCCGGAACGCACCACGGAAAACGTTTTCTTCGAAGGCGAGCTACAGGAAAAGGGCGGGCAGGCCAACACCGGATACAAAGCGCCCGCCGCCAACGAAGACGCACAGCCGGAAGGCCAGCGCATCAACATGGTCACGGCCATCCGCCGCACGCTGGATCATGAACTCGAAATCAATCCGCGCGTGCTGGTGTTCGGCGAAGATGTCGGCCCCAAGGGCGGCGTGCATGCCGTGACTCTGGGCTTGCAGGAAAAATTCGGCGTCTCGCGCGTTTTCGACACCTCGCTCTCCGAAGAAGGCATCATCGGCCGCTCGGTCGGCATGGCGATTGCCGGGCTGATGCCGGTGCCGGAAATCCAGTTCCGCAAATATGCCGATCCCGCCGTGGAGCAGCTCAACGATTGCGGCACGATGCGCTGGCGCACCAACAACCGCTTCGCCGCGCCGATGGTCGTGCGCATGCCCATCGGCTTCTTCAAATGCGGCGATCCCTGGCACAGCCAGACCAACGAAGTGCAGTTCGTCCATTCGCCGGGCTGGAAAGTGGCCGTGCCGTCCAACGCCGAAGACGCGGTGGGTCTGCTGCGCGCCAGCTTGCGCGGCAACGATCCGGTGATTTTCTTCGAGCATCGCGCCATGCTGGATGCGACGAGCGCGCGCCGTCCCTATCCGGGTGACGATTTCGTGCTGCCTTTCGGTAAAGCGCGCATTGTGCAGGACGGCAGCGATCTTACCATCGTCACCTGGGGCGCGATGGTGGAACGCAGCGAGGAAGCGGCAAAAGATTTGTCCGTCGAAATCATCGACCTGCGCACCCTGATGCCATGGGATCGCGAAGCGGTGCTGGAAT
>JBQCFD010000143.1:0-4483 GCA_051959625.1 Rhizomicrobium sp. | reverse complement strand
TCGGATTCGGTGGTTGCGACCAGGCCGAACTCCGGCACGTTGGTTTTGCCGAAGGGCACGAGCCCCGCGGCGAGGAAACGGTCGACCAAAAGCGAATTGTGCATCCAGGGGATCGGCGGCATGAACTTCGATGCCTGGCGCGTGGGCATGGTGGTTGAAAGAGCGAAGATGTCTTTCAACAGAAACGGCACCCCGGCAAATGGCCCGCGGAGCTTGCCCTTCGCGCGGGTGCGAGCATTGTCATAGTCCTTGTAGACGATGGCATTCAGCTTGGGATTGAGCCGTTCGGCGCGGGATATGGCCTCTTCGAGAAGCTCGCTGGCCTTTACCTTCTTCTTGGCGACGAGTGCCGCCAGGCCGAGCCCGTCATATTTTCCATATTCGGAAATCGCCATTCCTCGCCCCATTTTTTCTTTGACCTTACCGGCGCACTGACAGACTGTCACGGCCTGGAACGCGCTGATCACAACGCCGTCAAAGAGCTCGGGTAAGCGTGTGGCAAGGCAGGGACGAGCCGCTATAGTCGGCGCGTTGGTAGGGGTGTTGGGTATGGGTGTACCGGTTGGGGAGACAATCGCGCGCGCTTGGAAATTTTCCGCGCGCCGCGCGCTTCCGCTTCTTGGATTGGGTTGGCTGACTGCGACGTTCTACGGCGTCGCCGCGGCATATTTCCTCGGCAGGTTGAGCGCCACGATGCTGGTCTGGCCCCGGCCGGATGCAGGCAGCCTCAACAATTTCGCGCTCTTCTATCTGTTCTGTCTTGTCGTAGTCACGGCGTTCGCGAACGCAATCGTCGGCGTGGCCATGACGCGCGAGGCGATGGAACCGGGCACGGAGTGGAAGACGGCGTTCTTCTCCGTCGGCCGGCGCGAATGGGGTCTGTTCGGCAATCTGCTGCTGCTCTATGTGGTCGTGATCGGTCTGGTTACTGCGATCGTGTTCGCCGGCGAGGTGGGTGCTGCCGTTTCCCTGCCGATGATCGGAAATGGCGGCGTTTGGAAAGGCATTGCGCTCGCGCCGGTCATGCGCGCCGCATTCGCGGCGATCTCCGTGGCCGTCGGAGTGTTTCTCACCATGCGGTTTGGATTTTTCCTGACGCCGATCACGGTCGCCGACCCTCCCGCCCGCCTGCTGCAATCCTGGATTTCAAGCCGCGGCAATTTCTGGCGGCTACTCGTTCTGTCGCTCGGATTGCTTGTTCCGGTTGTCATCGTCGCATTGCTCGCCGATTGGGCGTTGCTGGGATCGCAATTCACCGATGCGATCGTTTCGCTGCTGGCGACGCCCCCGGACAACGGGCGGCTGTTCCATATGATTCAGAACAACAGCGCTGCGATCGCGGCGGTGGCTGCCGCAGCGCTGCTGCTCTGGAATGCGATTTTCGCAGGCGCGTCCGCGGACGCCTATGCGCGAGTTGAACACGACGGCGAAGAGGTTCGTCCGGCATTGGCGCCCATGATGGCGCCGGCATTTGCGGCTACAGCGACGCCGCATCTGGCTGCGGTTGACGTTCACCGCATCGAGCCCGGCTTCATTGCGGGCGAAGTGGTCGAACGCGCCGCGAAGCTCCCGGAAGCAAAACCGGGGGAATTGAATTCCGAAGAGGCGGAGCCGGCGGACGCGGTGCCTGAAGAACAATTCGCAGAGCCGATCGTCGTCGCGCCGCAGGGCGGCGGCCATGGTGACGGGGCTCACGCCGAGCCGGAGGAGATCGAGTTCAAGACGGTTGAAGATGTGCCGGCAACGTCCTCCGCTGTGGGCGAGCCCGAAGCCGCAAGGGCGGAATCCGGGCCGGTCAGTGCCGGGATGCATGAAGAGCCGCTCGCGCCGCATGACCCGCTTCCCGCGGCGGATCCCTTGCACCACTCCGCCGCCATCGACCCTTCGGACGATTCCCCGGCTACTCCGCTGCCTTCATTCGTGCGCTCGCAGCCTTCTCCGTCGGGCGGTTCTTCAGAAGCGGCTTGAGATACTGGCCGGTATAGGAACGCGCGACTTTCGCAACAGCCTCAGGCGTGCCGGAGGCGACGATCTCGCCGCCGCCGTCGCCGCCCTCCGGTCCCAGATCGACGATCCAGTCGGCCGTCTTGATGACTTCGAGATTGTGCTCGATCACGACCACGGTGTTTCCATTGTCTACGAGCTCATGGAGCACTTCGAGCAGCTTTTTCACGTCATGGAAATGCAGGCCCGTCGTCGGTTCATCCAGAATGTAAAGCGTGCGGCCCGTCGCGCGGCGTGAGAGCTCCTTCGACAGTTTCACGCGTTGCGCCTCGCCGCCCGAAAGGGTCGTCGCCTGCTGGCCGATCGAGATATAGCCGAGCCCTACGCGCGTCAGCGTGTCGAGTTTCTCGCGGATCGACGGCACGGCTTTGAACAGCTCTGCGCCGGCTTCCACCGTCATGTCGAGAACATCGGCAATCGAGTGATCGCGGAACTTCACTTCCAGGGTCTCGCGATTGTAGCGCTTGCCCTTGCAAACGTCACACTGGACGTAAACATCCGGCAGGAAGTGCATCTCGATCTTGATGACGCCGTCGCCCTGGCAGGCTTCGCAGCGGCCGCCCTTCACGTTGAACGAGAAGCGCCCGGGCTGATAGCCGCGCGCCTTTGCTTCCGGAAGCTCGGTGAACCAGTCGCGGATGGGCGTGAAGGCTCCGGTATATGTCGCCGGATTGGAGCGCGGCGTGCGACCGATCGGGGATTGGTCGATATCGATCACCTTGTCGAGGAATTCCAGCCCCTCAATCTTGTCGAACGGTGCCGGATGCTCGCGGGCCTGCGACAGCTTTCGGGCTGCGGCCTTGTAGAGCGTCTCGATGGTGAGTGTGGATTTCCCGCCACCGGAGACGCCGGTAACGCAGGTCAGCGTACCGAGCGGAATCTCCATCGACACGTTCTTGAGATTGTTGCCCTTCGCGCCGACCACCTTGATCCAGCGATTGTTCGCAGCCTTGCGCCGTTGCGCCGGAAGCGGAATCTGCTCGATGCCGACGAGATATTTGCCCGTCAGGCTCTTCGGATTCTTCATGATGTCGCCGGGCGTGCCCTCGGCGATGATGTGGCCGCCGTGAATGCCTGCGCCGGGCCCCATGTCGATCACGTGATCGGCGGTACGGATCGCCTCTTCGTCATGCTCGACCACGACGACGGTGTTGCCCATGTCGCGCAGGCCCTTGAGCGACTCCAGCAGCTTCGCGTTGTCGCGCTGGTGGAGCCCGATGCTGGGTTCGTCCAGCACGTAGAGTACGCCGGTCAGACCGGAGCCGATCTGCGAGGCAAGCCGGATGCGCTGACTCTCGCCGCCGGAGAGCGTGCCGGAAGAACGCGCGAGCGTCAGATAGTCGAGGCCGACATTGTTCAGGAACTTCAGGCGCGCGCGGATTTCCTTGAGAATCCGCGCCGCGATCTCGTTCTGCTGCTTGTTCAGCTTCTTGTCGATGTCGCGGAACCATGTGTCGACCAGCTTGATCGACTGCTCGCAAACCTGACCGACGTGCAGTCCGCCGATCTTCACCGCCAGTGCCTCGGGCTTCAGCCGATAGCCTTTGCAGCCGTCGCAAGGCGAGGTGTCCTGGAAGCGCTCCATCTCCTCGCGGATCCAAGCAGAGTCGGTTTCCTTGTAGCGCCGCTCCATGTTGGGGATGACGCCTTCAAACGGCTTCTTCGTTTCGTATCTGCGGAGACCGTCGTCATAGATGAACTTGACCTCGTCCTCGCCGGAGCCGTGCAGAATAATGTCCCGCGCCTTCTTCGGCAGGTCTTCCCAGGGCTCATTGAGCGAGAATTTGTAGTGACGCGCCAAGGCCTCCAGCGTCTGCAGATAATAGGGTGAAGAAGATTTGGACCATGGCGCGATCGCACCTTTGCGCAACGTCACCGATCCGTCCGGCACGACCAGCGCCGGATCGAAATAGAGTTGCGTGCCAAGTCCGTCGCAGACTGGGCAGGCGCCGTGAGGATTGTTGAACGAAAAAAGCCGGGGCTCGATCTCCGGAATCGTGAAGCCGGAAACGGGGCAGGCGAACTTCGACGACAGCATCATCTGCTTCGGCGAACCGTCTTTCTCTTTCTGGTCGGCGAATTCCACGATCAGAAGCCCGTCGGCGAGGTTCAGGGCCGTTTCGATGGAGTCGGGAAGACGGTTGCCGATATCCTTCTTTACCGCAATGCGGTCCACGACCACTTCGATGTCGTGCTTGATCTTCTTGTCGAGCGACGGAACGTTCGCGATCTCATAGTATTTCCCGTCCACCTTGACGCGCTGGAAGCCCTTCTTCTGCAATTCGGCGAATTCCTTGCGGTATTCGCCCTTACGGCCGCGCACGATGGGCGCGAGCAGGTACAGCCGCGTGCCTTCATCGAGCGCCAGAATGCGGTCCGCCATCTGGCTCACGGTCTGGCTTTCGATGGGAAGCCCTGTCGTCGGCGAATAGGGCACGCCTACGCGCGCGAAGAGCAAGCGCAGATAGTCGTAGATCTC
>JBQCFD010000142.1:0-12758 GCA_051959625.1 Rhizomicrobium sp. | reverse complement strand
CGCGCCCACCGCCTCCGCCGCTGCTTTCCCGCACCCGCGTGCTGGACTACCCCCCGCGCCCGGGGGCGTTTGGGGCTTACCGCCGGTGGTATAATAAAAGGACGCGGCGTTCCGCGGGGCCTAAACCCCGCTTCTTCCTTTTGGAGATCTCAGAAGCCCAGGATGTTCGCCAGCGTGGACGCCACGCGCGAGACATCGTCCATGCTCATCGAGACGAAGAGCGGAAGGCTGAGGCAGTTCGCATAGTAGCGGTCGGCGCCCGGCAGCGGCAGCGCGCCATAGCGCTGCGCATAGTAGGGCTGGCGATGGACCGGGAAGTAATGCACCTGGCTTCCGATCCCATCTTTCGCGAGCTCGCGCATCACCGTCGCGCGGCTGATGCCCGCGCGGGCGAAATCGATGCGCGAGGCGTAGAGATGCCACGCCGGCAGGCAGGGCCGCGTGCGCGCCGTCGGCCGCACGAGAGGAGCCAGGGGCGCAAGCAACGTATCGTAGGCTGCCGCGAGCGCGCGCCGGCGGGCGACGAAGCGGCCGAGCTTGCCGAGCTGCGAAAGACCAAGCGCGCACTGGATGTCATTGGCGCGGAAATTGAAGCCCGGTTCAGCGAGCTCGTAATACCAGGGATTGGGCGTGCCGTCGGCGTCGAAGGCGTCGGCGGCGTTCACGAACTCATCGGCGTTGCGCACCACGCCGTGGTTGCGCGCGCGCGCGAGCTTTTTCGCGATCTCAGGATCGTTCGTGGTGACGGCGCCGCCCTCGCCCATGGCGATCGTCTTCACCGGATGGAACGAAAACACCGTGACGTCGGAAAAGACGTTCGCGCCGATCTGCACGACGCCGCCGTCTTCGGGAATGAAGCCCGTGCCGATGGCGTGACATGCGTCTTCGAGAATCAACGCGCCGTTGCGGCGGGCGATCTTCGCGATGGCTTCGATGTCGCCGCACTGGCCGTTCACATGCACGTTGAAGACGGCGTCGGCGCCGCCCGCCCGCGCGAACGCGGCCTTCAGATCCTCCGGCCGCATCAACCCGGTCTCCGGATCGACATCGCAGAACACGATCTCCGCGCCGTTCAGGCGGGGCGAGCTGGCGGTAGCGAGAAAGGTGATGGCCGGAACGATGACCTTGCTGCCTTCGCCCAATCCCAGCGCCCGCGCCGCCATGTAGAGCGCAGCGGTGCCGTTCGAGCAGACGACGGCGTGCTTCGCGCCGACGGCGCGAGAAAGCGCGGCTTCAAACCGCTCGACATAAGGGCCCGTGGTGAGAAGATCGCCGCGCAACGCCTCGGCAACAGCAGCAATGTCGTCCTCCTCGATGAGCTGGCGCCCATAGGGAAGATGGCTGTTGACGAGCGCGTGATGCGGCGCCCTGAGGGCCGGCGCGCTCATACGAAAGCGTGCATCAGAAGCGACTGCAGGCCGCGCGCATCGAGGCGCTCGGGATTGCTGTCGCTGGAATAGGCGAAACCTTCCGGCACCGGCCTGGCGCCGCGATGCAGATAGGCTTCGCGCGCCTTGGCGGCGAAGCTTGCCAGGATCACGAAGCGGTCCTCGATCTCCACCGTCCAGCGCGAGTCGTCGGCCGGGATCATCGTCTCGTGCAGCTTCTCGCCGGGACGGATGCCCACGATCTTCTGCTCGAGCTTGGGACCGATGAGGCTGGCGAGCTCCGGAATGGTGGTGGAGGGAATCTTGGGCACGAAGATCTCGCCGCCCTGGCTCATCTCCATGCTGGAGAGCACGAAGTTCACGCCCTGCGTCAGGGTGATCCAGAAGCGGGTCATGCGCTCGTCGGTGATCGGAAATTCGCTGGCGCCGTCGTTCACCAGCTTCTGGAAGAAGGGGACGACGCTGCCGCGCGAGCCGAACACGTTGCCATAGCGCACCACGGCGAACTTCGTGCCGTCGGCGCCGGAGAGATTGTTCGCCGCCACGAAGATCTTGTCGGACGCGAGCTTCGAGGCGCCGTAGAGATTGACGGGATTGGCGGCCTTGTCGGTGGAGAGCGCGATCACCTTGCGGATGTCGCGGCGCAGCGCCGCCGACACGACGTTCTCCGCGCCCATCACATTGGTGCGGATGCACTCGAAGGGATTGTATTCGGCGGTCGGCACCTGCTTCAGCGCCGCGGCATGGATCACATAGTCGATGTCGCGCATCGCAAGCTCGAGACGATCGCGGTCGCGCACGTCGCCGATGAAGTAGCGCAGGAACGGATACTGCTCGATGGGGAACATCTGCTGCATCTCGTACTGCTTGAGCTCGTCGCGGCTGAAGATCACGAGACGGCGCGGCTTGTAGTGCGCGATCACCGTCTTGACGAAGTGCTTGCCGAACGAACCCGTGCCGCCGGTGACGAGCACCGCCTTGTCGTTCAGGTCGAGCCAGGGTTGGGAGAAATCGCGAAGGCCGCCGGCTATCGGCGCTCCTTCAGTCGTGTCGTTGGAAACGGAATAGATCTTGGCCGCGCGTTGCGCCATGGAAAGCCCCTCTTGAGCGGGACTTATGGTTACCGAGCAGGGTTAATTATCCGCTTATGCGCGCGGCGGAGACGGCGAAGCGGAAACGGCGGGCGCCGTTTACATATGCGCAAGGTTTGCGCGTCTCGTCCAATTCGAGCGCGGAGAGCTGAAGCTGGCAGAACACGCTGCCCGATACGCGCCGGTGCGTGAGAAGGCCCAGCAGCGGTGCCGTGGCGCGATCGACGTCCACGCGCACGCGCGTTTCATCGTCGCCGATCTCGGCCCAGCCTTCGGTCATGCCTATGCCATGGGAGGAGGAAACGAGGAACGAAACCGCGCTTCCATGATCGACGGCGTGGCCGTTGAGCGCGAAAGTTTCCGGCTCCTTACCGCCATTGTGCGTCGTTAAGGAAAGCTTCGTCCATTCGAACGCGCCCGGCAGGAGCGTGACATGGCCGAGACGGAGCGAGCCCTTGCCCCAATCCTTCCAGTCGAACGCGATGTCGAATTCCAGGCGCGGCGTGTCTGCGCGGAATCGCAGCGTCTTGCTGACCGGGCCGAGCGGGGTGTCGATCCGCGCCTGCGCGAAGACGTCTCCCGTCGCCTCTTTCCAGACGCGCGCCGCGCACCATTCCAGATCGGTGACCTTGTGTTCGCCGGCGGCTTCAAACACGCAATCGCCCGTGTACCAGTCGGCCTGCAGCGCGATGTCGTCGAAATGGCCGTGGCGAAGTCCGCCGACCGTGGGTGCGCAATGGCCGGCAAACTGGAGATATTCGATGGCGAGCCCGCGGCGGCGGTCGAGCCTTGCCTTCAACACCGGCGTCTCGATGTCGATCATGCGCTCGTGGATCTCGCGCCCCTGCTGCGGTGGCTGCGCGGCAAAGCGCAACAATGTCGTTGCCGCGGTGCGATGTTCGGTTGCCGCCGGCGCCGCGTATTTTGCCTCTGCCGCACGAAGCTGTGCGCAGAACTTCGTCCACCGGCTTTCGGTGATGTGCGTGCGGAAATCGGACGACCAGAGATAGCAGAGCTCTTTCCACGCCGCCGCATCGCCGCCTGTCGCGGCGAGCCCTTCATATATGCGCTGGCAGGCGGCGTTGACGGCCACATCGTCCCGGCCCGTCACTGCCCAGCGCGCGAGCGAATATTTGCGCTGCTTCTTGACCGGCACGGGGCAAGCTGCGGTTTCCAGATGGAGCTTCTGGCCCGCATCGTGGCTGTCGCGGAGGGAAAGAATGTCGCCCGGCGCGACGCACAGGAACGCCTCGTCCTGCGCCAGCGCGGAAAAAGCCTGCGCCAACACATTCCATTCCCCGCAGGCGGCGATCCTCTCTTCGGTCTTGTAGCGGCCGGGACGGAAATCGAAGATCTCCGCGTCGCTGGCGTAGAGGCACAAGGCGCGATCCTCGCCCGCAGCCTGGTGACGCACATAGTCCACGTAATCGGCGAGCGGGATGTCGCCATGGGCGAAGCGCTGCAGCTTCTGGAAGGCGACGGTGCTCGTCCAGATGAGATCGATGCAGCGGCCATCGCTGCCCGCCGCCCGCTGCGGGAGATAGCGCGTCTCGGCGGGCCAGTCCGGATGCTGCGATCCGGGATTGTCCCAGTCCATCAGGATCGCGCGATAGCCGGCGTCCAGATAAAGCCCGACGAGACCGGCGGAATAGGCTTGTTCGTTGACGAGCGCGAGCGTCGGGCGGACGCCCAGCAGGTGCTGGTAGAGTTCGGTTCCGATCCGCAGGTTTTCTTGTGTCACGCGCGCCGGCACCAGAGGACCGATGAGTTGCGCATAGCCCGAACCGATCAGTTCGACCTTGCCGCAACCGATGAGGCCGCGCGCGCGGCCGATCCATTCCGGATCGAGGCGGGCGATTTCCTCCAGCGTGTAGCCGGTGATTTCGATTCCGATCGGGCCATGGCTCGCCGCCAGATCCAGCAGCGGCCAATAGCAGCGCTTGATGACTTCGCTGCGCTGCTCTTCCTCGATGGAGGAGAACGCGATGTTCAGATGGAAGAATGCAAACAGGTGCAGCACGCCGGCGCGGCTTGACGCATCGTGCTGACGGAAGGGCGCGTTCATGCCGTCTCGATCCGGATCTGCGCGAGCGCGTCGTTCGCGGCTTCGAGCGCGGCCTCGCGCGTCTTGCCGGTGGCGAGCACCATGGCGGCGGACGGACGCTTGTCACCGGCCTGCGGGATGACATCGCCCTCTTTCGCGGTGACGACGACTTCGGTGACGCCCGGAATCCTGCGCGCATCCTCGGCGCCGGAAACGGAAACGACCTTGCCGGGCTTCGGAAAGGCGTAGCGCTGAATGACGGGCGTGAGCGTCTTGGGCTCGAGTTCGGAAGCGGCGGGCTTCTCGCCCAGCGCCACCCGGATCGCGCAGCCGACGAAATCGACGCCGGTATTGAGCGGAATCTCGCGCGTGCAGAAGAAGCCGCCGGACAGCCGCGCGGCGAGCTCGATCACATAAGGCTCGCCCTTGTGGACGACGATATCGCCTTTGACGGTGCCGTTGGCGATGCCGAGCGCGGCGGCGGCGCGGCCGACCACGTCCTTCACCTTCGCCTGGATGTCGTCCGGCAGATGGCTCGGCAGGTCGCCGCCGTTCTCGATGAAGAACGGCGCATAGCGCTCCAGAACTTCGTAGTTGCGGTCGGAGAAGCCCGGCGTGTGGCACACACCGTCCACGATGATGCTTTCGGTGGAGACCTGCGGACCGGAGAGATATTGCTCGACCATCACGCGGTCGGTCGGCGAATGCTGCTGCGCGAAATGGAACGCCCCGGCGAGGTCCTCGACCTGCTCCACGCGCTGCACGCCGCGGCTGCCGCGCGAATCCACCGGCTTGATGACGAGGTTGCGTCCCCGTTCGATGGCGAAGCGCTGAAGCGCTTGCGGCGTGGAGACCGCGGAAAACCAGGGGACCGGCACGCCCGCCGCAAGGAAGCGCTCCTTCATCGCCAGCTTGTCACAGGCGAGGCGTGCGCTTTCTTCGGAGATGCCGGAAAGGCCCAGGCGCGCATTCACGGCGGCAACCGTCATCGGCGCATCGGCGGCCACGCAGATGGCGCCGTCGATCCTGCGGATCTTGCGCGCGAAACGCTCCGCCGCCGAAGCGGTCTCGGATGGGGAATAGACGTCGGCCAGTATGATGGAGTCCGCATGCGCGAATCCCGGCGCCTGCGGATCGCGGTCGGAGACGACGACATAGAGGCCCATCTCGCGCGCGCGCCGGGCGGCATCCGCGGCTTCGACGCCGCCGGAGACGATGAGGATCGTTTTCTTTTCGGCGGACGCGCTCATCAGAAGTAGAGCCCGCCGTTCACATTGATCGTTTGCGCGGTGATGTAGGACGACGCGTCCGACGCGAGGAACACCGCGGCGTCGGCCACTTCCTGCGTGGTGCCCAGGCGTTTGAGGATGATCCCTTCCGCGGCCTTCTGGACGCTCGCCGCCGCCATGCCCGCCGCCGCCATGTCCGACGCGATCAGGCCCGCCGCAATGGTATTGGAGCGCACATTATATTGAGCGCCGAAGCGCGCGATCACCTGCGCCAGCGAGATCAACCCCGCCTTCGACGCCGCGTAATGCGCGGTGCGCGGTCCGCCATACTGGCCGCTGACCGAGGAAATGTTGACGATGGAGCCGCCGCCCGCCTCTTTCAGCAGCGGCAGGAAGATCTGCGCCGCGATGAACGGACCCTTGAGATTGGTGCCCACGATGTCGTCCCAGTCGGAATCGGACACCTGATCGAAATCCGTCGGCTTGTTGATGCCGGCATTGTTGATGAGGACCGAGATGGAACCGAAAGCGCGCGCGTCTTTCGCGGCGGCCTCCACGCTTTTGCGATCCGTGACGTCCATCGGCACCGCCACGGCGCGGCGCCCGAGCTTCTCGATCGCCAAAACGGCCTTCGCCGCTTCATCGCGATTGGTCTTGTAGGTGAGGACGACATTCGCGCCGGCTTCCGCGAGGCCGAGCGCGATGGCGCGGCCGATGCCGCGCGAGCCGCCGGTGACGACGGCGCTCTTCCCGGCAAGCGAGAAGCGGCTGTTCATTTTGCCTTCTTCTTGCGGGCGATGGCGCGTTTGGCGGCGTCGGCGATATGGGGCGCGGTGAGCCCGTAAGCCTCCGCGAGTTCTTCCGGTTCGCCGGATGCGCCGAACACGTCCTTCACGCCGACGAACTCGATAGGGCACGGCATCGACGTCGCCAACGCTTCCGCGACGGCGCTGCCCAGTCCGCCATGGATGTTGTGATCTTCCGCGGTGACGAAGCAGCCGGTGTGACGGGCGCAGCGCGCGAGCAGTTGCTTGTCGATGGGTTTGATGGTCGCCATGTTGACGACGCGCGCGTTGATGCCATCGGCCGCGAGCAACTCGGCGGCTTCCACCGCGCGCGCCACTTCCACGCCGCAAGCAACGATGGTCACATCCTTGCCGTCGCGGATGATGTGTCCCTTACCGATCTCGAAGGTATGGTCGTCGCCGAAGACGCGCCTGGCCGGACTCCGGCCCGTGCGCATGTAGACCGGGCCGTCGAATTCCAGCATCGCGCGGGTGGCGAGCTTCATCTCGACGGGATCGGCGGGCGAAATGACGGTCATGCCGGGGATGGCGCGGAACGCAGCCATGTCTTCCAGCGCCTGTGCGGAGCCGCCATCGGGACCGACATCGAGGCCGGGATGCGAAGCCACGATCTTGGCGTTGCGCTTGGTGTAGGCGAGCGACAGGCGCGCCTGCTCCACCGCGCGCAGGCAGAAGACGGCGAATGTGGTGACGATGGGGATGAAGCCCGTCGCGGCAAGACCTCCGGCGGCCGCCATCATGTTCTGTTCGGCGATGCCGAACTGGATGAAGCGGTCGGGATGGCTCTTGCGGAAATGATGCGCGCCGGTGCCGCCCGCGATGTCCGCATCCAGCACGACGACGTTCTTGAATTCGTCCGCGAGACCGCTCAGCGCCTTGCCGAAGGCTTCGCGCAGGGAATCGCCGCTCGTTCCGATCAGGGCCGGTGCCGCGCTCATGCCAGATACTCCGAGATTTGTTCGCGGCTCGCGCCAAGCGCCGCAAGCGCTTCATCCGCCTGCTCGCGCGTGAGCTTTACGCTGCCGTGCCAGACGGGAATGTTCTCCATATAGGGCACGCCCTTGCCCTTCACCGTGTGGGCGATGAGAAGCGACGGACGCTCATGGGTGGACGATGCGCGGCGCAGCGCACCCAGGATTTCCGGAATGTCGTGGCCGTCGATCTCGATCACCGCCCAGTCGAAGGCGCGGAATTTCGCGGCCAGCGGTTCGAGCCGCATGATATTGTCGTTGCGGTCGTCGCTCTGCAGCTTGTTGTAGTCGATGATGGCGCAAAGATTGTCGAGCTTGTGGTGCACCGCGCACATCGCGGCTTCCCACACTTCGCCCTCCTGCAGCTCGCCGTCGCCGAGCAGCGTGTAAACGCGGGCCTGGCTCGCATGCATCTTGAGCCCCATCGCCATGCCGAGCGCGACGGAAAATCCCTGGCCGAGCGATCCGGTGGAGGTCTCCACCCACGGCAGGTCCAGCACATGCGGATGGCCCTGGAACGGGCTGTTCAGCTTGCGCAGATTGAGCGCCTCGCGCTTGTTGCAGAAGCCGTATTGCGCGCCGATGGCGTAGAGCGCGGGCGCGGCATGGCCTTTCGACAGCACGAACCGGTCGCGATGCGGATCGCTAACTGAATCCGGCCAGAAATTGAGTTCCGCGCCGAACAGGCAGGCCAGAAGATCCGCGCAGGACAGCGCCCCGCCCGGATGACCGGAACCGGCGTGATAGATCGATGCGATGGCATGCTGGCGCACGAAGGCGGCGGAGGCGGCGATATCGCCGACGAGATTGGGCGGCAACGCCTTGAGCGGCTGTTTCGACTGCACCGGCGCGCGCCGGTCGAATGGAATTGCGGTGGTAGCCATGCCCCTCATTGCCCCCTCAGGCCGCCTTTCGCGCACGCGCGATAAGGTCGCTGTAGAAAATGATCTCGGCGCTCGGCGCCAAGGCTTTCGCTTCGTCGGCGATCTCCTGGGCAAAGCCGCGCGACATCACGATCACGACGCCGGGCTGCGCTTTCGCGAGCGCTTCCGGCGCATCGAGCGCGCGGCCGTGCCGCTCGCCGACATATTTCTTGAGATGCTTGTCGATCAGCGCCGACAGCATCGCCGGCTCGAAACCGCCATGGGTGACGAGCGAATCGAACAGCCGGCCTGCGCCCCAGATCGCGACGCGGCGCGGAGCCATCCGCGCGATCTCCGCGGCAAGCGCCGTGAGCGACGCGAGATTGCGCGCGCGCGTCGCGCCGTAGGCGGCGATGAGACGCTCGGCTTCGGCCACTTCGAGCGGATCGTCGTCGCGCGCGCGCACGGCTTTGTCGGATTTGCGCGCGACGATGAGGATGTTGGTGCGGTCGGATGCATCCGGCGCTTCGATGATGTCGAAGCCCGCGGCGCGAACCATGCGGATCAGCGTGCGCGCGGAGAAATGATAGAGATGCTTGTCGATGAACC
The DNA here is from genome assembly GCA_051959625.1 of Rhizomicrobium sp. Taxonomy (GTDB): domain Bacteria; phylum Pseudomonadota; class Alphaproteobacteria; order Micropepsales; family Micropepsaceae; genus Rhizomicrobium. The sequence goes on along the minus strand of JBQCFD010000142.1, from coordinate 3,757 downwards.
ATTCCTCGATCAGGTCGCCTTCGTCGAGGATGGCGATGTTGGGCGCGTCGAGAACCAGCAACCCGCCTGGCTTCAGCACGCGCCAGTGATCGGCGAGAACCTCTTGCGGGTGGGCGAGATGTTCGATGGTGTGGCAGGAATGGACGAGGTCGAAGCGCTCGCTTTCCAGCGCCGCATCTTCGATGCGCGAGACGACGAGATCGGTGCGATCGAGACCGCCGCAGGAATCGGCGACGCGCTCGTCCGGCTCCAGCGCCAGCATGCTGGCGTTCGGCGCGGCATCGAGAAACGCGCGCACGAAACTGCCGCGGTTGGAGCCCACGTCGAGAACCGAAAGACCGGCGTTGAAATCGGCATGGCGCGACAGCGCCTTCATCGCCGCATCGGTGCGAAAGGCCTTGCCGTAACGCACATTGCCCCAATCGGCGCCGCCGGAGACGGCGGCATTGCGGCGCGGCGCGCGATCGACGCGCGGAAGACTCTGGACAAGCCCGCAATGGTTGCAGAGATGGATTTTCAATCCGCGCGTCGAGCGTTCAGGTTCGTAAACCTGGGCCAGGGTTTCGTGGTGGCAGAGTTCGCAGGACTCGCGCATGAAGACGGCCGGAGTAATGTTCCCTAACCATCTTCAGCAAACGTGCTTAATAATTCACTACATACTCGGGCGTATCGGCATAACCGAACATCGCCATCGCCGGTCCGGCGATCGCATCGAACCGCGCGGCCTGCGCGGGCGTGAGCAACTCGTCTTCGGGACGGTTGACGTTGTGGGGCCTCGCGAACATCGCGAAGTGCTCGTCGCGGTAAGGAAGATTAAGGAAATGGAAAAGCCCCTTCACGCCGGAGGGCTGTGCGTAAAGATCTTCCAGGCGCACGAAATGCGCGCGGTCCGCGGGCAAGGCGGCGAGCGAGCGCGCAATCACGCGGTTGATCTCCGCCCAGTGCCAGGCAATGCGCTCGAACTGATCGAAACCGCGGAAAGCCGGATCGCCGGGGATCGGCCACCAATATTTCTTCTCCGGCGGCGGCGGCGGATATTTCGAGGGATCCCTCAAATGCGCCGCCAGTATCGCTGTCGAACGGTCGTCGTAACATTCCGCGAAAAGCTTCCGGTAATAGGAGCCCGCGACTTTGCGCCCGTCGCGCACCAGATGGACGAATTTCGCGCCCGGCAGCAGCGCCGCCAGCTCCGGAATCAGCCATGACAGCTTGTTGGAGGAATCGCCCCAATGCGCGGCGTCCGTGTAGCGGATCGCGGCGGCGTGGGTTTGCGCCAGAATTTTCGTGGCCTCCGCGGCCGTCACCAACCCCTGGTAGCGGCGCACCGCCAGCGGCTGGGCGACGTGCACCATATATTCGTGGTGCATCTCGATGTCGTCCGCTGTGGATAAAACCTTGTGCAGCATCGCGGTGCCGGACCGCCCGCTCGAGACGATAAAGAAAGCCTGGGTTTTTTCGCTCATCGCGAAGGCACTCCCGTTAACCTTCTCTTAGCCAAGCGGGCTTTAGAAATCGTTAAGCCTGAGAAGGACGCGATTCATGCCGCGCCGCCCGCTGTTCATCGCCGAAGCCTCCAGCAATCACGGCCGCGAGCTTTCGCGCGCGCTGGCATTCGTGGATGCCGCGGCCGCCGCGGGTTGCGATGCGGTGAAATTCCAGCTCTTCAAGATCGACCGGATGTTCGCGCCGGAGATTCTTTCGCAGAGCCCCAAGCACCGCGCGCGCAAGGAATGGGAATTGCCGGTGGCGCATCTGAAGCCGCTGGCCGAGCGCTGCCACGAACGGGGCATCGAATTTTCCTGCACGCCGTTCTATCTCGAAGCCGTCGAAGAACTTCGCCCTTACGTCGACTTTTATAAAGTCGCCTCTTACGAGCTTCTGGTGACGCCGCTTCTCCAAGCCTGCGCGAAGACCGGCAAGCCCGTCGTGCTCTCCACCGGCATGGCGACGATGGACGAGATCAAGACGGCCGCCGCAACGCTCGAAGCCGCCGGCGCCAAACACATCACGCTGCTGCATTGCGTGTCGGCCTATCCGACGCCGGCGCGCGAAGCCAATCTTTCCGCGATCGCCGCCATCCGCGCCGCCACCGGCTGCGACGCCGGCTGGTCCGATCACACGCGCCGCCCCGCCGTCATCGAACGCGCGGTGCATCGCTGGAATGCGGCGGTGGTGGAATTCCATCTGGATCTCGATGGCGAGGGCGCGGAATACGCCGCCGGTCATTGCTGGCTGCCGGAAGAGATTGCGCCGGTGATCGCGCGCATCCGCGAAAGCGAGATCGCCGACGGCACCGGCTTCAAGGGCCCGCAGCCCAGCGAGCTTTCCGATCGCGAATGGCGCGCCGATCCTTCCGACGGCATGCGCCCCCTGCTCAACGTCCGCGCGACGTATAAACCGGAAGCGGCATGAGCCTGACGCCCGAGCCCGCCGATCACCTGCGCATCGTCGCGGTCATCCAGGCGCGCATGGGTTCGACTCGCCTGCCCGGCAAGGTGCTGAAGCCCATCGCCGGCAAGCCGCTGCTCTGGCACATCGTCCACCGGCTGAAGCGATCCGCCCTGATCGAGCGCATCGCCATCGCCACATCCGACAGCCCCCGCGACGACGCCATCGTGGAATGGGCGAGGGACAACGGCGTGGCGGTGGTGCGCGGCCCCGAAGACAACGTGCTGGCCCGTTTCGCGCGTGCCGCCGAGCTTCTCGACGCCGACGTGATCGTGCGCGTCTCTTCCGACGCGCCCTTTCTCGACGCGGGGTTCATCGACCACCTGGTCACGAGCCTTCTGGAGCAGAACGGCGACTATGTGCTGCTCGAAGAGGGCGCCGAGACGGCGCATGAGGGCGTGGATCCCTTCACCCGCCGCGCGCTCGACAAGCTGATGATGGACGCGGCCGACGATCCGGTCGCGCGCGAACACGTTACCGGCTATTTCAAGCTTCATCCGGATTTCGTGCGCATCGCGCGCGCGCCGGCCTATCCTCTATTCGACAAGCCGGGCGGACGGCTCACCGTCGACACGCCGGACGATCTTGCTTTCGTCGAGGCCGTTCACGAGCGGCTGGCCGCGAAGGCGGGTGAAGCGTCGCTGTCCGATCTCCTTCTGTTGCTGGAACGCGAGCCGGAGCTGCGCAGCCTGAACGCGCATGTAAAGCAGAAGGCGATCGTCGCGGGCATGGGCGGGCTTGCGCTCATCCGTTGCGACGGCGGCGGCAAGTTCGGCTACGGCCATGTGAAGCGCATGGTGGCGCTGGCGCGCGCACTTCGCGATCGCGAGGGCATCGGCGCGGTTTTCGCCGTCAACGGGACGCATGACGCGCTGGAGCCCATCCGCGCGGCCGGCTTCGAAGCGCTCGCCGTCGACGCCGCGCATGACGGCGAAACGCTCGCGCGGCTCATCAAGGCACGCAAGCCCGACCTGCTGATCTGCGACATGCGCGAAGGCATCGGCGGAGAAGAGTTGCAGCTTCTCTCGCGCGGCGTTGCGGTCAGCGCCGTGATCGACGACGCAAGCCCGCGCCGGCTGGCTGCGGATGTCGCATATTATCCCCCCGTGCCGCAGGCGGCATTGCTGGACTGGACCGGTTCGGATTGTGTCGCGCGCATCGGCTGGGAGTGGGCGCTGCTCGGTCTTGTGAAAGCCGGCCCCAGATTGCGGCCGCACAGCGCGCGCCTCAATCTTCTCATCACCATGGGCGGCAGCGACCCCAAGGGGCTCACGCTGCGCACGGCACATGCGCTCGCCAAGCTCGACCC
>JBQCFD010000141.1:0-9627 GCA_051959625.1 Rhizomicrobium sp. | reverse complement strand
CCGCATTCCCGAACGGCGCGCTTGAAGATATCTCCCGCCGCGACCACGCATTCCTTGTTGGCGAGCGCGATGGTTGCGCCGCGCCTGACGGCAGCGAGCGCCGGCGCAAGGCTCGCGGCGCCGACGATCGCCACCATGACGACATCAGAAGAGCGCGCCGCAGCTTCGATGATGGCGTCGTAGCCACTGGCAGTCTCGACGCCCGTCCCCTCAAGCAACTCCCTGAGCTTCGGGCCCTGCGCGGGGTCGCCGATGACCGCCAGCCTGGGCTTGAAACGGCGCGCCTGTTCCGCCAGCGCGTCCACGCTCGATTGCGCGGTGAGCGCCTCGATGGGGAATGCATCGGCGCCATAGGTTTTGCGCGCGTGATCGATGACATCGAGCGTGCTGATCCCGATCGAGCCGGTACTGCCGAGAACCGTCACGCGACGGGATACAGCGGTTGAGAGGTCCATCACGCTCATGACGCCGCCGCCGTGAACGGGTCGATGTGGAGCGCGAGGAATACCAGCGCGGCCACCGGAGCAACGAAGAGCATGGAATCGATCCGGTCGAGAACGCCGCCATGTCCCGGGATGAGGCTGCCGCTGTTCTTGCGGCCTACGCGGCGCTTGACGAAGGACTCGAACAGGTCACCCGCGTGGCCGATAAGCGCCGCGCAAAGACCCAGCAGAACGCCATGCCATGGATTCGCGCGCGCAATGATGAAAACAATGGCGGCTGCGATCATCCCGAAGACCGTGCCGCCGATGAATCCCGCCCATGTCTTGTTGGGGGAGAGTGCGGGCCACAACTTGGGGCCCTTGAGCAGGTTCCCGGTGAGCAAAGCGCCGGTGTCGGTAAGCCATACGGCAAAGAAGATCGCGAACAGTTCAGCCACACCATTGGCCGCAGTCTGACGAATCATGACGAGACAGAGAGCGGGTACGCCGATGTAGAGCATCGAGGCGGCGTGCCAGAACATGGCACCGCGCCGGACCGGCGACAAAGCCAGATTGATCAAAGCACCACCCGCGAGGATGAGCCACGGAACGGCATGAAGCCCCGGATTGGCCAGCCCCGACACAGCGACTTCGCTTCCGGCCGCGGCGATCATTGCGCTTACCGACACCAGTGCCAGCCAGAAATAATTTTCTCCCGCCAGCATCCGGTGCCATTCGCGGGCGGCGGCTGACGCGCCGGCGGAAATAAACAGCGCGAACCAGAACCCGCCATACCAGGTGGCCGCGACCGCAATCGCCGCGAGGCCGAAGCCGAACAGGGGCCGCAGCAGCCAGTCCAGAGTCACATCGAAGCCCAGGAAGCGGCGCGGCCGCCGAGCGCTGGGGCGCTGCCGGTCATCCGGCACGGCCTGCGAGACGCCGCTCAAGCGACCGCTTCCGGCGCGATGGCGCCGAAACGGCGCTCCCGTTGCGCGAATGTCTCGAGAGCGTCGAAGAAGTCCTCGCGCGTGAAGTCCGGCCACGCCTTTTCCACAAAAACGAATTCCGAATAGGCCGATTGCCACAGCAGGAAATTGCTCAACCGATATTCGCCACTCGTGCGGATGACGAGATCGGGATCCGGCGTGCCCGCCGTGGAAAGCCGGGAGGCGAAGTATTCGGTCGTGATAGTCTCGGGATCGAGCTCACCTTTCGCTGCGGCGCGCGCCATGTCCCGAGCGGCGGCAGCGATCTCTTCTTGAGACCCATAGTCGAAGGCCAGTGTGAGATTGAGGCCGGTGCACTTCTCGGTGCGCGCTTCACTTTCCTTCATGAGCGCGACGATATCCTCGCTCGCCCGCGAACGGTTTCCGATGAAGCGGACGCGCACATCGTTTTCGAGAAGTTGGCTAACATCCTCGCGCACATAAGCGCGGAACAGGCTCATCAGATGGCTGACTTCGGTGATCGGCCGCTTCCAGTTCTCCGAGGAGAAGGCATATAGCGTCAGATGCGGCAATCCGATGTCGTTCGCCGCGCGCACGATTGTTCGTACCGTCGATACGCCTGCGACATGGCCAGCGGCGCGCGGCATCATGCGCTTGCTCGCCCAGCGGCCATTGCCATCCATGACGATGGCGACATGGCGCGGAAGGGCCGCCTTGTCCGGTGGCGCGATTGTCTTGGCCATACGCTCTCCTGCCCTCACCCTGACGGCACTCAGACCTGCCTGATCTCCTGTTCCTTGCCGTGCAGCGCCTGGTCGATATCACGGATATGCCCGTCGGTCAGTTTCTGCAATTCGTCACCGAGTTTATGGTGTTCATACTGACCGATCTTGCCGTCTTTTTCCGCCTTTTTCAGGGCGTCCATGCCGTCGCGGCGGACGTTGCGGACAGCCACGCGGGCCGATTCCGCATATTTGTGTGCCAGCTTAACCAGTTCCTTGCGGCGTTCCTCGTTGAGCTCGGGCAATGGCACGCGGATAAGTTGGCCATCGGTCTGCGGATTGAGGCCGAGCCCGGCTTCGCGGATCGCCTTGTCCACTGCTTTAACCATCCCCTTATCCCAGACCTGTACGGTGATGAGGCGCGGTTCCGGCGTTCCCACCGTACCCACCTGATTGATCGGCATGATGTTGCCATAGGCTTCGACCTTCACCGGATCGAGCAGCGCGGCGCTTGCGCGCCCCGTGCGCAGGCCGGCCAGTTCGCTCTTCACGGTGGTGACAGCGCCGTTCATGCGGCGGTTCAGTTCTTCCTTGTTGTACGTCATGGCAGTCCTCCGCGAGAACGGCTCTATTGTGGCCGCTCTTCGATGATTGTGCAGCGGCCTTCGCCGCGAAGCACCGCGGCCAGCGCGCCGCGGTCGTGAATCGAAAACACGATGATGGGGATTTTGTTCTCACGCGAAAGGCTTACGGCCGCCGCATCCATCACCTGAAGATTCTTTGCCAACACCTCGTGATAGCTGAGAGAATCATAACGTTCCGCACCCGGATCCTTCTTCGGATCGGCCGAATAAACGCCATCCACCTGCGTGCCCTTGAGCATCGCCTGACAGTTCATTTCGGCCGCTCGCAGCGCCGCGGCGGTGTCGGTGGTGAAGAAGGGATTGCCTGTTCCGGCGGCAAAGATCACCACGCGCCGCTTCTCCATGTGCCGGATCGCGCGGCGCCGAATATAGGGCTCCGACACGCTGGCCATGGGAATTGCGGACTGGACGCGGCAACCAATGCCGATGCGCTCCATCGCCGCCTGCATCGCCAGCGCGTTCATCACCGTGGCGAGCATGCCCATGTAGTCGGCGGTGGCGCGATCGATTCCCTTTGCTGCGCCCGCAAGGCCGCGGAAGATGTTTCCGCCGCCAACCACCATGCAGACTTCGGTGCCGGCATTGACGGCATCCTTCACGTCGGCGGCGATGCGATCCACGGTGGCAGTGTCGATACCGAAAGCCTGGTCGCCCATCAGGGCCTCACCGGAGACTTTCAGAAGAACCCGGCGGTACCTCGGTATCGAACCCATAGCCCCTCCGGAATTGGTCATCTCACTGACCCGACATCGCCTTCACTTCATCGGCGAAATCGGTGGTGACCTTCTCGATGCCTTCGCCCACCTGAAAGCGCACGAAGCCTTCGACTTCGATCGGCGCGCCGATGTCCTTGGCGGCCTTTTCGACCACCTTGGAGACGGGCGTCTCACCGTCAATGACGAAGACCTGGTTCATAAGAACCGATTCTTCGTAGAATTTCCGCATCCGGCCCTCGAGCATCTTCTCGATGACGTTCTCGGGCTTGCCGGACTGACGGGCAATATCGGCCTGGATGGCGCGTTCGTGCTCGATCACCTCTTTGGAAAGGTGCGCAGGCGTCAGCGCCAGCGGGTTCGCCGCTGCGATATGCATCGCGATCTGCTTGCCAAGCGCCATCAGCTTGTTCTCGTCGCCACTGGACTTGAGCGCGACCAGGACGCCGATCTTGCCGAGTTCCGGGCCGGACGCGTTGTGCACATAGCTTGCAACGACACCCGGCTTGACGGACAGAGCCGTCGCGCGGCGCACGCTCATGTTCTCGCCGATCTTTGCGACGAGTTCTTTGAGCGTGGCATCGACCGTGGCACCACCCATGTTCGCGGTGAGCAGCTTCTCCACGTCGCCATCGGCCGCGAGGCCGAGCTGCGCGGCAGATTTCACGAAGTCCTTGAACTGGTCGTTGCGGGCAACGAAGTCCGTCTCCGCATTCACTTCGACAAGCGCGCCCGTGCCCTTGTCCAGCGCCACGCCGATCAGGCCTTCCGCAGCGACGCGGCCGGCCTTCTTCGCGGCCTTGGACAGGCCTTTCTTGCGCAGCCAATCGATCGCCTGGTCCATGTCGCCATTCGTCTCGGCGAGCGCGGCTTTGCAGTCCATCATGCCCGCGCCGGTCTTGTCGCGCAGGTCTTTCACCATCGTGGCGGTGACAGTCGCCATCGTTCTTCTCCGTAATTTTTATTATTCGGCGGGGGCCGGCGCTGAAGCCGCGATTTCACTGGCCGGGCGAAGATCGGGCAGCGCTTCGGACTCGCCCACGTCCACGCCGGAGGCGACCTGGCCTTCCGACAGGCCGTCGATGATGGCGCGGGCCGCGAGATCACAATAAAGCGCGAGCGCGCGAGCGGCATCGTCATTGCCCGGTACCGGATAGGCGATGCCGTCCGGATTGGAATTGGAATCGAGGATGGCCACGACCGGGATACCGAGCTTCTGCGCTTCGGCGACGGCGATCGCTTCCTTGTTCGTGTCGATGACGAACAGCATGTTCGGAAGACCGCCCATCTCCTTGATGCCGCCGAGCGAGCGGTCGAGCTTGTCGCGCTCGCGCAGGAGCTGCAGCAGTTCTTTCTTCTTGAGACCGGAGCTTTGCGCCGAGGACAGCGTCTCTTCGATATAGCGCATGCGCTTGATCGAGTTCGACACGGTCTGCCAATTGGTCAGCGTGCCACCCAGCCAGCGATGGTTCACATAGTACTGCGCGCAGCGCGAAGCGGCCGCAGCCACCGGCTCGGAGGCCTGGCGCTTGGTGCCGACGAACAGAATGCGTCCGCCGCCGGCGGCCACGTCGCGCAGCGCGACGAGCGCCTGATGGAGCAGCGGAACCGTCTGCGTCAGGTCGATGATGTGGATGTCGTTGCGCGCGCCGTAGATGTAGGGCGCCATCTTCGGGTTCCAGCGCTGGGTGCGATGGCCGAAATGGGCGCCTGCCTCGAGCAGCTGACGCATGGAAAAATCTGGCAGAGCCATTGGAAACAGTCTCCTTTACCGGTTGGCCAGACGCGCGGGTTATCCCTTTTGTTTGGTCGCTCCGGCTCGCGCCGGGGCTTCCTGGGACACCGGACGGGGACGGCAGAACACCTGCCGAAACCCACCCGCGCGTGCGAGATGGCGCGGCTTATAGGGATTTAAGCCGGTAAAGGCAAGCCGGATTGCAGCGTCTAAAACGGCAGCGGTCACAGCCATTTGTCCGCAGGGCCGCTATGCGCTGCCCCTTATTTTCCAGGTCGTGCTGAGGCATAGACTGGAACCCATGACCCCGCCTGCTCCCTCCCCCATCCGCGACGCTATCCGCCACATCCGCCCAAACGGCATCGGCGCCGTCAGTTCCACCGCCCTCGGCCAGCCCGATCTCATCCCGCTGTGGTTCGGGGAGACCGATCTCGTCACGCCCGATTTCATCCGCAATGCCGCCAAGCGGGCGCTGGACGAAGGCAAGACCTTCTACACCCATGCCGACGGCATCCTGCCCTTGCGCGAGGCAATCCGCGATTTCCACCGGCGGACCGTCAACACGGACATCGCGCTGGAGCGCATTACCGTTCCGGGCGCGGCCATGATGGCGGTGGTCTGCGCGCTGCAATGCGTGGTCGAGACGGGCGATAACGTGGTCTGCGTTTCGCCGGTCTGGCCCAACATTTTCCAGGCGGGCGAAATCTGCGGCGCGGAGATCCGCTTCGCGAAACTGGAGGAAAACTGGCGCAGCGCCAGACCGCACTGGCAACTGGATCTGGACAAGCTTTTTGCGCTCTGCGACGCGCGCACGAGAGCGATCTTCATCGCTTCGCCGGGCAATCCAACCGGCTGGATCATGCAGCCTTCCGAGCAGCGCGCTGTACTGGAATTCTGCCGCAAGCGCGGCATCGCGATCATCAGCGACGAAGTTTATGGCACGCTGGTCTATGACGGCAGCGGGCACGCGCCATCCTTCCTTCAAGTCGCGCAACCCGACGACAATGTCTTTGTGATTAACAGTTTCTCCAAGCCATGGGCGATGACGGGCTGGCGCGTGGGCTGGCTGGTGCATCCGGCGGCGATCAAGAACTCCGTCAACGTGCTGTCCATGGCCAACAACACCGGCGCCACCGTGTTCGCGCAATATGGCGCGCTCGCCGCGCTATCGCCCGAAGGCGACGCGTTCCGCCACAAGATCCTGGAACGCTGCGCGAACGGGCGCGACATCACGCAGAAGTTCATCGATACGCAGAATCGCGTGCGCTGGATGAAACCAGAAGGCGCGTTCTACGGATTTCTGAATGTCGAAGGCATGACGAACAGCCATGACTTCGCGATCGAACTCATCAAAAAGGCGCGCGTCGGGGTGGCGCCCGGATCGGCGTTTGGCGACATCGGCGACAAGAGCATCGACTCTTATATCCGCATCTGCTTCGCCCAGGACCCGAAGCTGCTTGAAACCGGGCTGGAGCGCCTCGGCAAAGCCGTGGCAGCGCTTTAAACGGTCTCTACCGCCGCCACGCCAGGCATCGATTTGATCGCGTTGCGAAGCGCGACGTTTACCTGCAGCCTTTGCGGCAGCTTGATCTCCACCTCGCGGCCTTCGCTGCCGGGCACGACGAGCGTGACCATTCCCTTGCCGGGCTGGCGAAGCTGCGAGGCAATGGCGCCCAAAGGCCGCGTGTCTTCCAGAAAGATTTTCATGCCCTCGCCCGCATCGGCCGCCGCCTTGTCGAGATCGCTGGCGGAGATGGCGCGCAGCTTGAGCTCGTCGCCTTCCCATGTCGCGTTCAGCTTGAGCAGGATCGATTTGCCCGCTTCCAACAGCGGCCGCGACGCGGCGAGTACCTCGGGGAAGAACATCACTTCGAACATGCCCGTGGGATCGGAGAACGAGACGAAGGCATAGTTCTGATCGTTGCGGCCGCGGCGTTCGGACTTGCGGATGAGGGTGCCCGCCAGCGACGTCACGAAGCTCGCGCGGCGGTCTTCCAGGATTTGCGCATAGGTCAGCGCCTGCAGGCGGGCGAGTGCTGTTTGGTAGTTGTCCAACGGATGGCCCGAGAGATAGAAGCCGATCGCGGAGAACTCCTCGCTCAACCGTTCATGCGCCAACCAGTCTTCCACCGGCGCCAGCCGCAATTCTTCTGAAGACGCCGCGGCTTCCCCGAACAGGGACACCTGCCCCGTTTCGCGCTCGCGCGCGGTGCGGGCGGCATCGCTCAATATGGCGTCCGCGGATTCCACGAGCTGGCGGCGGTTGGACGACAGCGCATCGAAGGCACCCGCACGAACCAGGCTCTCGAATGCGCGCTTGTTGACCAGCTTGGGATCGATGCGGCGGGCAAAATCACCCATGGACTTGAAGGGTCCATCCGCCTCGCGGATGGTGACCACATGCTCCATCGCCTGCTTGCCGACGCCCTTCACGGCGGCGAGCGCATAGAAAATCACGCTCTGCGAAGCGTCGCAGGCAAAATAGGATTGTGACCGGTTGATATCCGGCGGAAGCACCCGGATGTTCAGCCGCTGCGCCTCCTGCTTGAAGATGTTCAAGCGATCGGTATTGCCGATATCGAGCGTCATCGAGGCGGCAAGGAATTCGACGGGATAGTTCGTTTTCAGATAGGCCGTCTGGTAGGCCACCTGCGCGTAGGCGGCGGCGTGGCCCTTGTTGAAGCCATAGCCCGCGAATTTCGCCGCCTGTTCGAATATCTGCTGCGCGACGCCTTTGAGGATGCCCTTGTTGCCGGCACCCTCGATGAAGCGCTTTTCATGCACCGCCATTTCGCTGGCAATCTTCTTGCCCATGGCGCGGCGCAGGAGATCGGCCTCGCCCAGCGAATAACCGGCGAGCTCGCGCGCGATGTTCATGACGTCTTCCTGGTACGTCATGACGCCATAGGTTTCCTTGAGAATCGGCTCCAACAGCGGATGGAGATATTCCGGCGCCTCCTTGCCGTTCTTCACCGCGATGTACTTCGGGATCGAATCCATGGGGCCCGGGCGATAGAGCGCCACGAGAGCGACGAGATCGTTGATATGGTCGGGCTTCATCTTGCGCAGCAGGTCGCGCATGCCCTGGCCTTCGAGCTGGAACACGCCCACGCTCTCGCCGCGAGAAAGCATCTCGAAGGCGCCGGTGTCATTGAAATCGATGCTCTGCGTGTGCAGGACGATGCCGCGCTGCTTGAGCAGCTCTTCCGCCTTGGCGATGACGGTGAGCGTCTTGAGGCCGAGGAAATCGAATTTTACAAGGCCCGATTTCTCCGCGTCCTCATAGTCGAACTGGGTCACCGGCATTTCGGAACGCGGATCGCGATAGAGCGGGACAATCTCGTCCAGCGGCCGGTCGCCGATGACGACGCCGGCCGGATGGGTGGACGCATGCCGGTAAAGCCCTTCGATCTTCTCAACCATGGAGAAGAGTTGCCTGGCAATTGGCTCGCTTTCCGCCATTTGCTGCAATCGCGGCTCGGTTTCCACGGCGTCGGAGAGGGAAACCGGCTTGCCTGGCGGGTTCGGGATCAGCTTGGCAATGCGGTCCACGAGGCCGAGCGGCATCTGCAGCACGCGGCCCACGTCACGCACCGCGGCGCGGGCCTGCAACGAACCCAGCGCGATGATGTGCGCAACCCGGTCCTCACCGTACTTCTTCTGAACATAGCGCACGACCTCGTCGCGCCGCTCCTGGCAGAAGTCGATATCGAAGTCCGGCATCGAGATACGTTCCGGGTTCAGGAAGCGCTCGAACAGCAGCCCGAACCGGATAGGATCGAGATTGGTGATGTCCAGCGACCATGCGACCAGCGAGGTGGCGCCCGAACCGCGCACGCCTACAGGTATGCCGTGCGCGCGAGTCCACTTCATGAAGTCCGACACGATCAGGAAGTAACCCGGGAAATCCATGCGGATGATGACGCCAAGCTCGAATTCCAGCCGGTCGCGATAGACCTGTTCGTCCGCGAACTTGCCGTGTTCTGCGAGGCGCCGCGTCAACCCGGCTTCGGCTTGCGCGCGAAGCTCGTCAGCGGGCGAGAGGCCGGATTCGGGCACGAATTGCGGAAGGATCGGATTGCGCTTCTTGGGACGGAAGGCGCAGCGCTGCGCGATCTGCACCGTGTTCTCGATCGCTTCGGGAATATCGGCGAACTGCACCGCCATTTCTTCGGCGGTCTTGAAGCGATGCTCCCGCGTCAGCTTGCGGCGGTCGCTTTGCGACACATATGCGCCGTCGGCAATGCAGAGCAGCGCATCGTGTGCCTCATACATGTCGGCGGTGCCGAAATGCACGTCATTGGTGGCGACGAGCGGCAAGTCCATCGCATAAGCACGGTCGATGAGACCGTCCTCGGCCGCTCGTTCTTCGGGCAGGCCGTGACGCTGCAACTCGACATAGAGGCGGTTCGGAAAGATCGCCGCCAGACGCTTCAGCAAATCA
>JBQCFD010000140.1:0-4272 GCA_051959625.1 Rhizomicrobium sp. | reverse complement strand
GGCGCATTTGTGCCAGGTCCACTACAAGCAGATCGCGGGTTACAAGCAGAAGATCATCAAGGAAGGCCGCTCGCTTCCCGACATGTATGTCGATTTCGCGGACGTGCCCGCGCCAGGTGCGCCGAACGGGCATTACGTGATCGCCGTGAAGACGTGGGCGTCGATGACTCTCGGTACCGTGAGCGCCACGCTCAGCGATCTGAAAGTCGATAACTCGGTTCCGCCCGGGTTCAAGGCAGTCAAGAGCTAGCAAGGGCTAACGATCCGCCGTCGCTGCGCCGGTCGCAATATGCAGGCAGGTGCGATGCGCCCCGTTATTCGGCCGCATGATCCATGCGACGCGCCCGGATAAGATGCAGCACTTCGCGCGCGGCGTCCGGAATATTCGTGCCCGGCCCGAAGATCGCCGCGACGCCGGCCCGCTTCAGGAAATCGTAGTCCTGCGCCGGGATGACGCCACCGACAACAACCAGAATGTCGTCGGCCTTCTGATCCTTCAGGGCTTTGATGAGGAGCGGCACCAGCGTCTTGTGACCCGCCGCCTGGCTGGAGACGCCGATGACATGCACATCGGCTTCAATGGCATCCTTCGCGACTTCTTCCGGCGTCTGAAACAAAGGGCCGATATCGACGTCGAAGCCCAGATCGGCGAAAGCCGTTGCGATCACCTTGGCGCCGCGGTCGTGACCGTCCTGCCCCATCTTGGCGACGAGCATGCGCGGACGGCGGCCTTCATCCTTCTCGAACGCTTCGATGTCACCCTTGATGGCGGCAAATTCATTGTCGCCCTCATAGGCGCCGCCATAGACACCGGAGATGGAGCGGATTTCCGCGCGGTGGCGGCCGAAGACCTTTTCCATGGCGTCCGAGATTTCTCCTACGGTTGCGCGGGCGCGTGCGGCTTCCACCGCCAATGCAAGCAGATTGCCATTGCCCTTTGCGCCTTCGGTGAGCGCCGTCAGCGCCGCCTGCGTCTTTGCTTCATCGCGCGATGCCTTCGTTTTCTTGAGACGCGCGATCTGCCCGTTGCGCACTTTCACATTGTCGATGTCGAGAACATCGACCGGCGCTTCATTCTTGAGCTGGAACTTGTTGACGCCGACGATCACATCCTCGCCGCGGTCCACCCGCGCCTGACGCCGCGCCGCCGCTTCCTCGATGCGAAGCTTGGGGATGCCGGCCTCGACCGCCTTGGTCATGCCGCCCATCTGCTCGACTTCGTCGATGATCGCGCGGGCGTGCGTCACGAGCGCATGCGTCAGCGCCTCGACATAGTAGGAGCCGCCCAGCGGATCGACCACATGCGTGATCTGAGCTTCATTCTGCAGGATAAGCTGGGTGTTGCGCGCGATCCGCGCGGAGAATTCCGTCGGCAGCGCGATCGCCTCGTCCAGCGAGTTGGTGTGCAGCGATTGCGTGCCGCCCAGCACCGAAGCCAGCGCCTCGATCGTCGTGCGCACGACGTTGTTGTACGGATCCTGTTCGGTGAGCGACACACCAGATGTCTGACAATGGGTGCGCAGCATCAGTGAGTCCGTCTTCTTCGCGCCGAACTTCTCCATGATCTGCGCCCACAGAAGGCGCGCGGCGCGCAACTTGGCGACTTCCATGAAGAAGTTCATGCCGATGCCGAAGAAGAACGACAGGCGGCCGGCGAAACTGTCCACGTCCAGCCCCTTCGCCATCGCGGCGCGGACATACTCCATGCCGTCGGCCAGCGTATAGGCGAGTTCCTGCACCGCGGTGGCGCCCGCTTCGTGCATGTGATAGCCGCTGATCGAAATCGAATTGAACTTCGGCATCTTCTTCGCCGTGTATTCGATGATGTCGGCGACGATGCGCATCGAAGGCGTGGGCGGATAGATGTAAGTGTTGCGCACCATGAATTCTTTGAGGATGTCGTTCTGGATGGTGCCCGACAGCTTCTCCGTCGGAACGCCCTGCTCTTCGCCCGCCACGATGAAGCTGGCCAGGATCGGTATAACCGCGCCGTTCATGGTCATCGACACGCTCATCTTGTCGAGCGGGATGCCGTCGAACAGGATCTTCATGTCCTCGACGGAGTCGATTGCGACGCCGGCCGTGCCGACATCGCCCGCCACGCGCGGATGATCGCGGTCGTAACCGCGGTGCGTCGCCAGATCGAACGCCACCGAAAGTCCCATCTGACCGGCCGCGAGGTTCTTGCGGTAGAAGGCGTTGGATTCCTCGGCTGTGGAGAACCCCGCATATTGGCGAATGGTCCAGGGACGGCCTGCATACATCGTCGCACGCACACCGCGCATGAACGGCATCTGCCCGGGCAGCGAATTCACCTCCGAGATGCCCTCGAGATCGGCGGCGGTGTAGAGCGGCTTGACGTCGAAGCCTTCCGGCGTGTGCCAGACGAGGTCGGACAGCGGGCGGTCCTTGAGTTCCTTCTGGGCCGCCTTCGCCCAGCTCTCCGGATCCTTGCCGCTCATAGACGCTCTCCAACCAGTTCGAGGCCCGGGAGTATCGCAGGTGCGAAAAGTCGGTCAAATCAGGGATATGGCAGTTCCATGAATGCTCCGCCTACGGAGTGTTGGATCGGCAGTCGGTTGTGCCCCCATAGATTCCGTGGACTACTACATCTAGGGATCATTGAATCGTTGACATTCAATATAGAGTGTGAGAACAAAGGGCGATACTGAGTCGGTTAGTGATTCGTCCCTGATTCGTGCCCAGGGCGTTCACGGCCGTTAACGCCCTATCCACAGAACGGTACACAGTTGCCTTTTCGCCGCCTTGTCGATGGCGCCGGAAGCCCCGATGTTGCGTCCCATGACCCCAAAACAGATGCGTCGGAGCGAGCGGACAAGCATGGGCCGCGTCGCGGCCATTCTGGGCCCCACGAACACCGGCAAGACGCACTACGCCATCGAGCGGATGCTCGCCCACAGGTCCGGCATGATCGGCCTGCCGCTGCGCCTTCTGGCACGTGAGGTCTATGACAAGATCGTGGCGCTGAAGGGCGTGGCCGTCTGCGCGCTCATCACCGGCGAAGAGAAGATCGTTCCGCCCGACGCGCGCTATTTCGTCTGCACCGTCGAAGCCATGCCGGTGGATCTGGGCGTCGCGTTCCTCGCCGTCGATGAGATCCAGCTCTGCGCCGATCCGGAGCGCGGTCATGTCTTCACCGACCGCCTGCTGAACGCGCGCGGCGAAGAAGAGACGCTGTTTATGGGCGCGGAGACGATGCGCGGCGCGATCCAGCGCTTCGTGCCGCACGCCTATTTCATCACCCGCCCGCGATTCAGCGATCTCGCCTATACCGGCCATAAGAAACTCACCCGCCTGCCCCGCCGCTCCGCCATCGTCGCGTTTTCGGCGGATGACGTTTATGGCATCGCCGACCTGGTGCGCCGGCAACGCGGCGGCGCCGCCGTCGTGCTCGGTGCGCTATCCCCGCGCACGCGCAACGCGCAGGTCGCGCTCTACCAATCCGGCGACGCGGACTTTCTTGTCGCAACGGATGCCATCGGCATGGGCATCAACATGGATGTCGACCACGTCGCCTTCTCGGCGCTGGAAAAGTTCGACGGCTACACCACGCGTCCGCTCCGCCCCGAAGAGATCGGTCAGATCGCGGGCCGTGCGGGACGCCACATGAATGACGGCACCTTCGGCACCACCGGAGAAGCCGAAGGGCTGGACGAGGAAACCGTTTCCCGCGTCGAAGGCCATCGCTATGAACCGGTGCGCGTACTGCAATACCGCAACTCCGCGCTCTCATTTCATTCGCTGGAAGCATTGCTCGCCACGCTTGACGAACCGCCGCCCACGCGCGGTCTGGTGAAGGCGCGCCCCGCGATGGACTTCGTGTCGCTGCGCTCGCTTGCCGGCAACGAAGAGATTGCCGCGATGGCAACAGCGCCTGCCGCCGTGAAGCGGTTGTGGGATGCCTGCCAGCTTCCGGACTTCCGCAAGCTCAGCGTCGAGGAGCATGTGAAGCTGGTCGCACAGATTTACCGCTTCCTGATGAGCGACGAAGGCACCATCGAGGAAGATTGGCTCGCACGCCAAGTGGATCGCCTCGATGTCATCGAAGGCGATGTCGCCACGCTCTCCGGCCGTCTCGCGCAAATCCGCACCTGGACCTATGCCACCAACCGCCCTGGCTGGGTGAAGGATGCCGGGCATTGGCAGGAACAAACGCGCAAGATCGAGGACCGCTTGTCCGATGCGTTGCACGAAACGCTCACGCAGAGATTCATCGACCGCCGCACTGGCGTGCTGATGCGCTCGCTGCGC
>JBQCFD010000139.1:0-5213 GCA_051959625.1 Rhizomicrobium sp. | reverse complement strand
ATCAGGGGCGCCCCGAAACTCGCTCGGTGGCCTTGATGAGGAGCCACGCGCGCCGATAGCTCCTCTTGAGGCCGGCAGCGGCCCGCCGGATCGAGCCGGTTTCCCCGACCTGGTCCAGCAGGCGCACCTCCCCGGCCCCAGCGCATCGCCGGAATCGAAATCGACACGGATCGCCAAGCGGACCATTGCCGAACCAAGCGGCTCACGTTTCCGCCGCGAGCGCTCCATAGCGGCCCTGGAAGAACACCAGAGGCGCGCCGGCTTCGCGCTTGGCGAAACGCACGACGCGGCCGACGAGGATCGCGTGATCGCCGCCCTGATGTACCGCTTCGCTTTCACATTCGAAGATCGCAAGTGCGTCCGCCAGCGCCGGCGGCCCGAGCCGGGTCTCGATAAGGTCGATGCCATCGAGGCTGTGCGAACCCTGTTTGGCCAGGCGGGCGGAAACATCTTCATGCACCGTACCCAAAAGACTGATCGTGTATGCGGACGCTCGCGTGAAGCCCTCGAAGCGATCGGACTTGCGGTCGATGCACCACAGCACCAGCGGCGGATCGAGCGACACGGAGGTAAAGGAATTGACGGTGATGCCTTTGTGGCGCGAGCCCTGCTCGGACATCGTGACCACCGCCACCCCCGTCGGAAAACAGCCTAAAGCCTGGCGAAAAGCACGGGTATCGAAGCTCATAAGGGCTGACCTAACGGTTGCTTAAGACGATCCGGGGCATTCTGGAACCAGAAACTAGGCGAGGCACGCCACCCGGGGGAAGAACCCCGGGGCTGAAGCTTACGCTACGGGTATTGGGCTGAGGTCAACATGGCGAACGACGGCGCCATTATCATCAAGAAGGTCAAGAAGGGCGGCCATGGCGGACACCATGGCGGTGCCTGGAAGGTCGCCTATGCCGACTTCGTGACCGCGATGATGGCCTTCTTCCTTCTCATGTGGCTGATCAACACCACCACGCCCGAACAGAAACGCGGCATCGCCGACTACTTCTCCGCACAGAGCATTTCGCAGACGACGAGCGGCGCCGGCGGCGTGCTCGGCGGCACCGATCTCGGCAAAGCGGGCGCGCAGGCCGGCGGCTCCATCGCCATCAATCCGAAGAATTCGCCGCCGTCCAAATCGCAAGGCGCGCAGGCGAAGAAGATGGATCAGAGGCAAGGCGGCACGACGCAGGCCGAAGGCACGGCCCCAGCCTCGCAGCTTCAAAGCGACCAGCATCTGCAACAGTCGCTGCCTTCCGCGCGCGACGAGGACTTCGCCACAGCAGCGGAAGCGATTCATCAGGCGATGCAGGACATGCCCGACATCGCAGCGCTCTCGCGCCAGGTGATGGTGGAGCAAACGCCGGACGGCCTGCGCATCCAGCTCGTCGATCAGGACCAACGGCCGATGTTCGCGCCGGGAACCGCGCAACCAATGCCCTACACGCGCAAGATGCTCGAAGCGGTCGCCAAGATCATCGACCGGTTGCCCAACCGCATCTCGATCAGCGGCCACACCGACGGCAAACCGTTCGAGGCGGCGGACGGAACGACGAATTGGGAGCTGTCCGCGGCGCGCGCGAACGCGGCGCGCGCCATCATTACCGCTGCGGGTGTGAATTCGAACCGCATCTATGAAGTTGCAGGCAAGGCAGGCTCGGAGCCGCTCCTGCCGGAAGATCCCGACGCTTCGGCCAACCGCCGCATCTCCATCCTTCTGATGAAGGAGGCGCCGCCGGTCCCGGAAGGGGTTAAGCCTTAAGGCAAAACTTTCGCAGGAACGCTCTGGCGCAAAACGGCAAATCATAGTCATATTTTCGCTGTCGTGCCGGTTGGGTGAATGAGTTGACGGATCAACGCACTGCCAGACTTCCACAGTTCTTCCTGACCCCTGGCGGACCCTGCCCTTATCTTCCCGGCCGCACCGAGCGAAAGGTCTTCGCCCGGCTTTCCGGCGGGCTCGCCCAGCCCCTCAACGAGGCGCTGACCCACTCCGGTTTCCGCCGCAGCCAGATGATCGCTTACCGCCCGGCCTGCGACGGATGCTCGGCCTGCGTGTCGGTGCGCGTGGTGGTGAAGGACTTCGCGCCTTCCCGCGGACAGCGACGCATCCAGAAGCGCAATGCCGATCTGGTGCGCAGCGAAGTGCCGGCGGAAGCGACACGCGAGCAGTTCGCGCTGCTGCGCACTTATCTCGATGCGCGCCATGCCGGCGGCGGGATGAGCGACATGGGCCTGTTCGACTATGTGGCCATGGTCGAAGAGACGCCGGTCAACACGCATATCGTCGAATACCGCCAGCGCGGCGACGGCAGCGACCAGGGACAACTCATGGCCTGCGCATTGAGCGACGTTCTGCGCGACGGCCTGTCGATGGTCTATTCCTTTTTCCATCCCGGCGACGTCGCGCGCAGCCTCGGCTCCTACATGATCCTCGACCACATCGAGCAGGCCCGCGCGAGGGGATTGCCTTACGTCTATCTCGGCTACTGGATCGAGGGCAGCGAGAAGATGGACTACAAGTCCAAGTTCCGTCCACTGGAGGCGCTGGGTCCCGCGGGCTGGTCCGTCCTGATGGACTGAACGGCCGGGACCGGATCGCGGCAAGTCGAAAAACTTCGGATTCAACATCTCGCGTGGCGCGCGCCGGTCTCCACCCACCCAGAGTATTTGAATTGCGAATTGATACCCCTACCGCCCCCCACCCCCTCAATCGGTGGAAGAGACGGTCCGCAACATGATGAGCTCTTCATAGGTGCGGCCACCCACTCTGATGGAGTTGGGGTAGCGCCCGATCGCGCGGAAACCATGGCGCTCGTAGAGCTTGATGGCGTGCGGGTTCTCCGCGTTCACCGTGAGCTTGATCTGCTCGGCCCCGTCATGCACCGCGTGATCGATCAGCGTCTCGATCAGGAGATCGGACAGGCCCGTGCCGCGCGCGCCCGCGCGAACATACATCGCGCCGAGCTCCGCGGTATGCGCGATCTTCTTCGAGCGCGGTTTCACGAACACCACGATGCCCGCGAGCTTGCCGTCCAGAAAGCCGCCGAAGGTGATCCCGCTGGCCATGCGGCGGGCAAAGTCCTCCACCGTCATCGCTTCCTCATTGTCGAGATCGGCGCCGAAGCATTCCGGATGCAGCCGCAGGCCTTCCAGCCGAATCTCGCGCAACGGCGCGGCGTCGGCAACGGCGAGCTTGCGCACGGAGACCGTCATGCCGGGTCCGCGCCGCCGAAGCGCGCTGTCCATTCCGCGATCTGCTCGTCGGTGATCTTGGCGAACAGCACATCGGGCGCGTGGATCGGCTGGCCGGCTTCCAGATCGTCCAGCTCTTTCGCCATGGGCTGATCGGGCCATGGGATCATGGTGCCATCGCCCGCGATGGGCTGGATCGCTTCGTGAATTTTCTTCGCCATCGCCGGCATCACGGGCCATGACAGATGCGCGAAGACATGCACGAGGTTGAGCCCCATGCGCACCGCCACGGCGGCCTTTGCGCGATCGGTCTTGATGTGCGTCCAGGGCGCGGCGCGGGTGAGATACTCATTGCCGGCCACCCAGATGGCGCGCAACTCCGCCAGCGCCTTGCGGTATTCGATGGCCTCGAAATATTCGGTGTATTGCGCGAAGCGCTTCTCCATCTCCGCAATCAGCGCCCTTTCCTCCTCGCCATACTCGCCCTCGCCCGGCACCTTGCCGTCGAAGCGCGCGACGCAGAACTTGGTGATGCGATTGACGAAGTTGCCCAGAACGTCCGCCAGGTCCTTGTTCACCACGGAAGCGAAGTGCTCGAAGGTGAAGGAGGAGTCCGAACTCTCCGGCGCGTTCGCCATCAGGTAATAGCGCCAGTAATCCGCGGGCAGGATTTCGATGGCCGAGTCCATGAACACGCCACGATGCTCGGACGTCGAGAACTTGCCGCCATAGTAGTTGAGCCAGTTGAAGCCCTTGATCTGGTCGACCAGCTTCCACGGCTCGCCCGAGCCCATGATGGTGACGGGGAAACCCACCGTGTGGAACGGCACGTTGTCCTTGCCCATGAATTCGTAATAGCGGACGTCCTTCGACTCTTCGCCGAACCACCACGACTTCCACGAATTGTGCTTCCCGTTCGCGTCGGCCCACTCCTTCGTCGCGCCGATATATTCGATGGGCGCATCGAACCAGACATAGAACACCTTGCCCTTGAGCTGGCCGTTCGCGATGTCGTCCGGCACCGGCACGCCCCAATCGACGTCGCGCGTGATGCCGCGATCCTGCAGGCCCTCTTCCAGCCACTTGTTGGCGATGGAATAGACGATGTTCGACCATTCGTGCTTGTGGCTGTCGATCCACTGGCGAAGCTGCGGCACAAATTCGGACTGCTTCAGGAACAGGTGGCTGGAATCGCGGATCTCGATGTCTTCCGATCCGGACACCGCGCTGCGCGGCCTGATGAGATCGATGGGATCGAGCACGCGCGTGCAGTTCTCGCATTGGTCGCCGCGCGCTTTTTCGTAGCCGCAATGCGGGCATGTGCCGATGACATAGCGGTCCGGCAGGAAGCGGCCATCGGCGTTCGAATAAACCTGCTTCGTCGTGCGGACTTCCAGGAAGCCGTTCTTCCAGAGCTGGCGCGCGAAATGTTGCGTCAGCTCGCGGTTCTGCGGGCTGGAGGAACGGCCGAAATAATCCCAGCCGAGCTCGAACTTCTCGCAAGCCGCTTTCTGCAAAAGATGCTGCTCGTCACAAAAGCTGCGCACATCCTTGCCCGCTTCCATCGCGGCAAGTTCCGTCGGCGTGCCGTGTTCGTCGGTGGCGCAGATGAACAGAACCTCGTGGCCGCGCGCCTTCTTGAAACGGGCGAAGACGTCGGCCGACAACATCGAGCCCACGAGGGTGCCCAGATGCTTGATGCCGTTGATGTACGGCAAGGCCGAAGTGATGAGAATCCGTTCCATGTCACGCCGCTTGTGCAAAGAGATGATAACCGGGAGATAATGGTTCTGCGCGAATCCGTCCACTGGGGCGGGATTGCCGCGCCGTGAGCAGAAAATGGACAAGCCGCCCACCCGCAACTGGCTGTTTCAGGCCAATTTCCAGAAGAACATGATCGCGGGGCTTTTGACCATTATCCCGCTGGTCGTGGTCTGGCTGGTGTTCGACTTCTTCCTGGAGACGCTTTCCGATTGGGGACGGCCTTTCGCCGGCGTTCTGGCGCAGGCGATCGAGCAGCAACATCC
>JBQCFD010000138.1:0-22203 GCA_051959625.1 Rhizomicrobium sp. | reverse complement strand
CGATCCGGCGCCCGCCGAAGAGCTTCGCCGCAATGTCACAAGCCCCCACGGAACCACCGAAGCAGCGTTGAAGGTGCTGATGGCGCGGGATGGTCTGGAGCCGCTGATCAAGAAAGCGGTGTCGGCGGCGCGCAAGCGGGCTCGCGAACTCGCGACTTGAACGGCCGCGCGCGGGCGCGCATCCTTCGCCACCGTGATCTACGAAACCTGGACGCCCCCGGCGCCGCTCGACCGGTTCATTCAGTGCCTGTGGTACTGGGAAACGGACGAAGCGCCATCCCATGCGAAGGACACCATCATGGCGTCCGCGAACATGGGCATTCTGATCAATCTTCGCGAAGACAGGCTCCACTGGTATGGCGGCGAAGGATTCGCGGCCCGCAACGATCTGCGCGGCATCGCCTTGTGCGGCACGCACGCGGACAACTTCGCCATCGATGCCCTGCAGCCCAGGATGATGGGTGTCCGGTTCAAGCCGGGTGGCGCGTGGCCGTTCTTCGGGCCGACGGGCGTGGATTTCTACAACAGCCATGTCTCGCTCCAGGACTTCTGGGGCGGCAACCGGGCGCACAGCCTGCACATGCAGCTCGTGGAGACGCCCGGGATCATGCCGAAATTCCGCGTGCTCCTGAAAGCGCTTCTCGATCACGCCCCGCGGCGGCTGGAGCATAGTTCCGCCGTATCGCTGGCGCTCCGGCAGTTCGATCGCGCCCCGCTTTCCTCGCGCGTGAAGCAGACCGCGGATGCCGCGGGCCTCAGCCAGAAGAAGTTCATTCGCGACTTCACGCAGGAGATAGGCTTCACGCCCAAGCTCTATCTGCGGGTGGTGCGATTCCAGCGTCTTCTCGACAGGGTGTGGAACTTGCCCGCCGTCGACTGGGCCCCTCTTGCCGCCGAGCACGGCTATTACGACCAGCCGCACCTGATCCGCGACTTCCGCGAATTCTGCGGCTTCACGCCGACGCAATATCTCGCGATGCGCGGACCCTACCAGCAGCATCTGCCGCTGCCCGCATAAGCATGGCCGAGACCCGCGACGACAAACTTGCCGATGCCGCGCTGAAGCTGCTGGCGAAGAAAAGCTGGCGCGATCTGACGCTGGCCGAGGTCGCGAAGACCGCGAAAGTGCCGCTGGCCTCGCTGCAGGATCTGCGCGGCGGCAAGTCCATGCTGGTCGGCTTGATCCTGACCAGGGCCGGCGCGGAGACGGCGAAGCGCTACAAGCCGGAATCCGATTCCGCCCGCGAAAGATTGTTCGACGTCGCGCTGGCGTGGTTCGAGGTCAACGCGAAACGCAAGCCCGCGATCCGTTCGCTGTACCAGGGCCTGAAATTCGATCCCGTAACCCTGATCGAACAGCGCGGCGCGTTTGCGTCCGCGGCGCAATGGCTCATGACCTTGGCGAAAGCGGATACGGGGCCGGCCATGCAGCTTCGCGCGCTCGCGCTGGCCGCGATCATCGCGCGCGCCATACCTGTTTGGCTCGAGGACGATTCCGAACTCACCGCCACCATGGCGCGGCTCGACCAGGACCTGTCCCGCGCCGGCAGCTTCGTCGCGCGCAAAGAGCGCTAGACCGGCAATCTGATCGTCGCGCGCAGGCCCCGCTGCGGGCTCTCCGACAGAATGAGATCGCCGCCGTGAGCGCGGGCGATGTCGCGGGCGATGGCAAGGCCGAGACCGCTGCCGCCCATCTGCAGATTGCGGCCTTCGTCGAGGCGGTGGAAGGGGCGGAACGCTTCCTCGCGGCGATGCTCGGGGATGCCGGGCCCGTCGTCGTCGACGACGCTCTCCATCACGCGGGCGACACGCCGCAGCGTCACCTCGACATGCTTTCCGTGCTTGAGGGCATTGTCGATCAGGTTGGTGGTGCAGCGTTTGAGCGCATTCCGGCGCACCGCCAGCGTCATGCCGGCAGGCGCCACAATGTTCAGCCGCTCCGGTCCCGCGCCGCGCGCCCGCGCCGCGGCGGCGGCTGCGTCGTGCACGATGTCGGACATGTCCGAGGGCTGGACCTCCTCGCTTCCTTCGCCGCGCGCGAAGTCCAGATATTCGTCCAGCATGTGCTCCATCTCGGCGACGTCGTCCTTCATCGCGCGCGATTCGGCATCCGGCATCATGGCGAGTTCGAGCTTCATGCGGGTGAGCGGTGTCTTGAGATCGTGGCTCACGCCCGCCAGCATCTCGGTGCGCTGCTGCACATAGCGCTCGATGCGCTCGCGCATGGTGATGAAAGCCTGCGCCGCGCGGCGCACCTCGGTCGCGCCATAAGGCTTGAAGTTCGTCACCGGCCGGCCTTTGCCGAAGCTGTCCGCCGCCTTGGCGAGCCGCTCGATCGGCCGCACCTGGCCGCGCAGGAACAGGATCGCCACCGCGAGCAACACCAGCGAGGAGATCACCATCCACAGCACGAAGACATCGGCGTTGGAGACCTGCAGCCGCTTGAGCGGCACGCGCAACACCAGCACGCCGTCGCGCACCTCGACCTTGATCTCGACGCGATCGCCTTCCACGCGCGTCGCGAAGGGCCGCGTCTCGCCCAATTGGGCGCGGAAGGTCGCGTTCAGCGGCCCGTTCACATAGGGCGCGGTGTGGCGGTAGGGCTTGGAGAGGCTCTCGCCCGGCAGAAACGAAATCTCGTAGGCGAGATTGCGGGCCGCCATGTCGAGCAGTTCGCGGCGATCGGTGCTCGCGGGCTTGCTCTCCTCAAGATTGACCAGAAAGGCCACATCGCCCGCCACGCCGCGCGCCATGCGCGCCGTCATGATGTCGTAGTGGCGCACGAAGAAGGCGTAGGAGACGAAGCATTGCAGCAGCACCACCGGCGTCACGATGATGAGCAAGGAACGGCCGAAAAGCCCGTGCGGCATCCAGCGCTTGATGAAGCGGAAAGGGTGCAGCCACGCGGCCATCAGTCCACCCGGTCCGGAACGAGCACATAGCCCACGCCGCGCACCGTCTGGATGTAGAGCGGCACCTTGGGATCGTCCTCGATCTTGCGCCTGAGGCGCGTCACCTGCACGTCGATGGAGCGTTCCAGCGCCACGCCCAGCCGCGTGCACAGCTCGGCGCGGGAAAACGAGCGCCCGGCGTTGGCGGCGAAGAGTTTCAGCAGCGCATTCTCCGCGCTGGTCAGCTTCACGGGCTTGCCGTCGCGCCTCAGTTCTCCGCGATCGGGATCGAACATCGCTTCGCCCATCTTCACCTGCGCATGCGGCGAGCGCTGGACGGGCGCGGCGCGGCGCAAAAGCGCGCCGCACCGCAGAAGCAGCTCGCGCGGCTCGAAGGGCTTGGGCAGGTAGTCGTCGGCGCCGGTCTCCAGGCCTGCGATGCGATGCTCGGCATCGCCCATGGCGGTGAGCATCAGGATGGGCGTGGAATCCTGCGCGCGGATGGATCTGGTGAAATCGAGCCCGGTCTCCCCCGGCATCATGACGTCCACGATCAGAAGATCGAACGCCATGCTCTTCATCAGCGCGCGGGCCTCGGCGGCATTCGCCGCGACGCTGACGCGAAAGCCGTTGGTCGTGAGGTAGCGCTGCAGGAGCGTGCGGATGCGCTCGTCATCGTCCACGACAAGCAGATGCGGCTGCTCCATGCTTGCCGGGCCTGAATTCATCGTGTGCCTCCGCTCGCGCGGCGCGCGCGCTCCGGACCGGCGAGGCCGGCCAGCACGCGGCGGAAACCTTCCACCGCGTCGGGGCCGGCATCGCGGAACGCGCGCACCAGGCGTGAGCGCTGCGCTTCCCAGATCGCGGTCTCCAGCGCAACGCCGCTGGCGGTCAACTTAAGTTGCCGCTTGCGACGATCCTGCATACCGGCCTTGCGTTCCACATAGCCGGCAGCGAGCAATTCGTTCAACACGCGATTGAGGCTTTGCTTCTTGATCCTGAGGATCGCAAGCAGATCGGCCACGGAAAGCCCCGGATTGCGCGCGATAAAATAGAGCGCGCGGCGGTGGGCGCGGCCCAGCCCGGCGCCGCGCAGCGGGCTCTCGCCTGCGGCAACAAGTTCGCCATATGCGAAGAAGAGCAAGTCCACGCCGTGCTTCAAATCCTCGTCCCGAAGGTATAGAGGGGAAGCCTGCGGTCGCGGCTCGTTTTTTAGGTCAGGCATGCTGACTAATTAGGCCGCGGCCCTGCCTCCTGCAAGGCCCAAAAGCCCGCAGCGTGAACAGGTAGAGGTATCTCATGGTGACCGACGTCATTCCCTTCGATCAACGCGAAGGCTCGCTCTGGTTCGATGGCAAGTTCATGCCGTGGGGCGATGCGAAGATTCACGTCCTCACCCATGGTCTGCATTACGCCTCGTCCGTGTTCGAGGGCGAGCGCATGTATTCGGGCCGCATCTACAAGCTTGAAGAGCACACCCAGCGCCTGTTCAGGTCGGCCGAAATCCTCGACATGAAGATTCCGTTCTCCCAAAGGGAGATCAACGAGGCGTCGATCAAGGCCTGCGAAGTGCAGGGCTTCAAGGACGCTTATGTGCGCCCCGTGGTGTGGCGCGGCAGCGAGCAGATGAGCGTCGCGGGCGACAAGAACAAAATCCATGTCGCCATCGCGGCATGGCAATGGGGCAGCTATTTCAATCCGAAGGAGAAGATGAAAGGCATCCGCCTGGGCATCTCGGACTGGAAGCGTCCCGCCCCGGACACCGCGCCGACGGCCGCCAAAGCCGCGGGCCTCTACATGATCTGCACCATCTCCAAGCACGCCGCCGAGGCGCAAGGCTATCACGACGCGATGATGTTCGATTATCGCGGCTATGTGGCCGAAGCGACGGGCGCGAACATCTTCTTCGTCGACAACGGCAAGCTTCTCACGCCGGTCGCCGATTGCTTCCTGAACGGCATCACGCGCCAGTCGGTGATGGCGCTGGCGCGCGCGCGGCAGATCCCGGTGATCGAAAAACACATCAAGCCGGAAGAGCTCGACGGCTTCAGCGAATGCTTCCTCACCGGCACGGCCGCGGAAGTGACGCCGGTCTCCGAGATCGGGAAATGGAAGTTCAAGCCGGGGCAGGTAACCGAAACGCTGCTCAACGACTATCACGCAGACGTCCAGCGCGAAGTCTCGACGGTGAAGCTCAACGCCGCCTAGTTTTCCTGCCGCGCGGCGACGCGCTTGACGACGAAAGACACGGCAAGCGCGGCAGCCAGCAGCACGCATCCCACCAGCCAGCCGCCCTGGCCCTGGAAGACGGCGCCGCCGCCGGCGCCGATATCCACCTGCACGAAGGTGATCGGCAGCATGCCCGCGCAGGATCCGATCAGGTAGTCGCGCCATGTGAGATTGGTGAGCGCAAGCAGCGTATTGATGAGGCTGTGCGGCGGTCCGGGGATCAGCCGGAGGATCGCCACCGCGCGCCAGCCGCCGCTTTCGGCGCGCTCCACCAGCTTGCCGATGCGCGGCGATGAATCGAGCACGCCCTCCGCGCCCATCCAGTGGACGAAGGCGAAGCCCGCAGCGGCGCCGGCGACCGCGCCGGTGATCGCCCACACCAGGCCCCAGAACAGTCCGAAGATGAGCCCCGCCGCGATGCCCAGCATGGTGCGCGGCACCCAGAGCAGGCTGGCGGCGATCTGCAGCGCGATGAACAGCAATGGCGCAAAGCGATTGTTCGCGATGGCATCGCGGATCATGAGCGGATGGATGTCGTGGCGATAGACGATCGCCAGCACGATCCCCGCGAAGATCAGAAGCAACGCAACGCCTCGAACGAAATACTTCATCGGGGGATATTGGCCTTTCCTGGCCCCCAGGGCGGAGGCATGGCGGGCGCCCTTTAGGCCAGTTTCGCGAAAAGGAAAACCGCGAAGCCGCGCCTGCCGTCCTTTGGCGTGATAAATTTTCGTCAGATGGATGTGTGGGCGGCGTAAACGGCGGAAATCGTGGCCGCAAAAGGGACTTAGACTATTTTCCGTCCGGCGACTAATTCTTCCCAATTTTGTTGACACCGAGTCGGTGGGTGTGTACAAGACTTCCAACTCTCGAATTGCGCCCCGCCCGAAGCCGCCCGCGAATGCTGGCGGCGTTTTGTTTTCCCGGGGCGAGGGGGGAGGGGGCGGTACCCCCCGCAATTTGCAATTCAAATACTTTGGGTGGTGTGCGGCTCAGGAATGCACCACCACCAGCAGAATCGCGCCGGCCAGCAGGATCGCGATGCCGAGATATTCGCGCGGCGTCGTATGATGCCGGAACACGAAGCGCGAAACGCCTTGCGCGAACACCACGTCGATCAAGCCCAATGTGCGTACATTCGCGGCCGAAGTGAGGGCGAAGGCGAGGAACCAGAAACCGGAGGTCAGCGCGCCGAGAAACCCGCCGAGCAGGGCCGGGCGCCACGCCGCGATCAGGGCGCGCAAGATCGCAGGCGAGCGCAGCGCCAGATAAACCGTCAGCAGCGCAGCCTGCACGACCAGTCCGGCGGCCAGCGTGAACGTCGCGCCCATCGCGAAATCGGAAGCGTGCAATGACAAAATCGCGCCGCGGAATCCGATCGCGCCCAATGCGAACAGACCGCCTGACGCCAGGCCGAGCGTTGCGACCCGCCTGCTGCCCAGTCCGCCGCGGGGCGCGATCGACAGCAGCAGCACGCCCGCCATGCAAATCGCGATCGCGGCCATCATGCCCGCGCTCAGAAGATCGTTCAGGAAGACCAGTCCGAAGATCGCGACGAAGACCGGCTCGACCTTGATATAGGCGGTGGCGACGACGAAGGAGCGCTCCTCCATCAGCATCAGCATGAGAGCCGTCGCCACGATCTGGGTCGATGCACCCAGCAGAAGCCAAAGCCAGAAATCCATCCCCGCATGGGGTGGCGGCTCGTGCACCACCGCCAT
This sequence comes from Rhizomicrobium sp., assembly GCA_051959625.1. Lineage (GTDB taxonomy): Bacteria > Pseudomonadota > Alphaproteobacteria > Micropepsales > Micropepsaceae > Rhizomicrobium. The sequence continues at coordinate 15,362 of JBQCFD010000138.1, read as the reverse complement.
GAATCCTGCGAGGAACAGTGCCGCGAAGGGCACGCCGAACAGAAACCGGACATGTGTGGCGCCCGCCGCGCCCAGAACCGGCGTCAGTTGGCGCTGCACCGCATTGCGCCCTGTCTGTCCTGCTGCCGCGCAGACGGTGAAAACGGCCCAAAGCCAGGATGAAACCGTCATTTATCGCGCCAGCGCTCCGCCGCGCGATCGTCGGAATGCCGCGCTTCGACCCAGTGGGTCTCGCCGCCGCGCTCCTCCTGCTTCCAGAACGGCGCGCGGGTCTTGAGATAGTCCATCAGGAATTCGCACGCCTCGAACGCGGCGCCGCGATGCGAGGCGGCGACGGCGACAAGCACGATGCGGTCGCCGGGAACGAGCCGGCCGATGCGGTGGATGATGGTGACGCCGAGCAGCGGCCAGCGCTTTTGCGCGTCTTCCACGATGCGGGCGATCTCGCGCTCGGTCATCTGAGGATAGTGCTCGAGCGTGAGCGCGGTCAGATTGCCTTCCTTGCGCACCATGCCGGTGAAGGTGGCGACGGCGCCGGTGTTCCCGACGCCGAGGCGGGAGACTTCCGCGCCGATGTCGAAGTCTTCGCGCTGGATGCGGATTGCGATCATCCGCCCGTCACCGGCGGGAAGAAGGCCACTTCATCGCCGTCCTTCAGCGGTGCATCGAAATTGGCATGTTCCTGGTTGACCGCCGCGCGGATGCGCTTGGGATCGCAGAACGCTTCGGCAAAGCCGCCGCCGCGTGCTTCCAGAAAGCCGACCAGGTCGGAAACGGTCTTCACATGCGCCGGCAAAAAGAGCGTTTCCTCGCCGCGGCCGGCCTTCTGCCGCACCCAGGCGAAATAGAGGATTGTCACTCAGGCGTCTCCGCGCGCGCGGACGGCGGGGGCCAGATGTTTCACGCCCGCATTGAAATAGACCACGCCCGTCCACACGGTCAGCCCCGCCGCCACCCACAGCGCGGCGTAGGCGAAATAAGCCGCGCCCGGAACGAACTCGTCCGCAATGGGCCCCAGGATCATCGCGCCGATGGCGATCATCTGGATCGTGGTCTTGAGCTTGGCCACCGCCGTCACGGGAATGGAAACCCGCGCGCCCGCCAGAAATTCGCGCAGGCCCGACACCAGGATCTCGCGCGACAGGATGATGAGCGCCGGCACCAGTTTGAGCAGGCTCTTGAGGCCGTAACCCGGCGCCAGGTCCAGGCTGAACTGGTGCACATTGCCTTCCGCCACCAGCATCATGAGCTCCACGGCGACCAGCACCTTGTCGGCGATAGGGTCGAGCATGCGGCCGAAATCCGAGCCGGCGTTGAATTTGCGCGCCGCCAATCCGTCCAGCGCGTCGGACAGGCCCGCGACGCAGAACACGGCAAAGGCCACCAGCCGCCAGGTGTTGCCCGGCAATGCGAAGGCGATGGCGAAGACCGGCACCAGAAGGATGCGCGCGATGGTGATGGCGTTGGGGAGTCGGTACATGACGGCAGTTTATCAGTCAGCCGGTCGGGTGGAAGAAGTCGTAGACCTTTTTCGCGAGAGCGTGACTGACACCACTCACCGATTCGAGGTCGGCGAGGCTCGCCGCCGATACCGCTTTGGCGGAACCGAAATGCTGCAGCAATGCGCGCTTCCGCGCCGCTCCGACGCCCGCGATCTCGTCCAGCGGATTGGCGCCGATGGCCTTGGCTCTCTTCTTGCGGTGGCTGCCGATGGCGAAACGGTGGGCCTCGTCGCGCAGGCGCTGCAGGTAATAGAGCACCGGGCTCTTGGGATCGAGGCGGAAGGGCTCGCGCCCCGCCATGTAGAAATGTTCTCGCCCGGCATCGCGGTCCGGCCCTTTGGAGATGCCGACCAGCAACACGTCCTCGACGCCGAGATCCTCGAGGACCGATCGCGCCACGGCGAGCTGCCCCGGTCCGCCGTCGATCAGTGCCAGATCGGGCCACTTGGCCTTGGCCTCGTCTTCGCCGGCTTCCTTCACGAGGCGGGAGAAGCGGCGCGTCAGCACTTCGCGCATCATGCCGTAGTCGTCGCCCGGCGTGAGCTCGGTCGATTTGATGTTGTACTTGCGGTACTCGCCTTTCTCGAAGCCATCCGGCCCGGCGACGACCATGCCGCCCAGCGCGTTGGTGCCCTGGATGTGGGAGTTGTCGTAAATCTCGATGCGCCGCGGCGGGCTCTCCATGCCGAACGTCTCGGCCACGCCTTCGAGGAGTTCGCGCTGCGCGGAATTCTCCGCCATGCGGCGCGCCAGCTGCTCGCGCGCGTTCTGCATCGCCATCTCGACGATCTCGCGTTTCTCGCCGCGCTGCGGCACCGCAATCTCGACCTTGTGCCCGGCACGTTGGGTGAGGGCTTCGGAGAGAAGCTCGCGGTTGGGAATCTCCTCGGAGGAAAGCACCAGCGATGGCGGTGAGCGCTCGTCATAGAACTGCGCGATGAAGCTCTCCAGAACTTCCGCGCAGGAAAGCTCGCGCGGATGGCGCGGAAAGTAGGGCCGGTTGCCCCAGTTCTGTCCGGCGCGGAAGAAGAAGACCTGGATGCAGGTCTCCCCGCCTTCCTGATGAGCGGCGAAGACGTCGGCTTCCGCGAAGGTCGTGGGATTGATGCCCTGAGTGGACTGGATGTGGCTCATCGCGCGGATACGGTCGCGCAGCCGTGCCGCCGCTTCGAAGTCCATCTGGTCCGACGCGGTATTCATCGCACGCACCAGTTCGTCCTGCACCACGCGACTCTTGCCGGCGAGGAACTCTTCGGCCTCGTGCACAAGCTCGCCGTAACCCGTCTCGTCGATGCGGCCCACGCAAGGCGCGCTGCAGCGTTTGATCTGGAACAACAAGCAGGGACGCGTCCGGCTCTCGAATACCGAGTCGGAACAGGAGCGCAGGAGGAACGCCCGTTGCAACGTGTTGAGCGTCCGGTTCACCGCGCCCGCGCTGGCGAACGGTCCGAAGTAAACGCCCTTGGTGGATTTCGCGCCGCGGTGCTTCAGCAGTTGCGGAAAGGGGTGGTCCTCGCGCAGCAATATGTTCGGAAAGCTTTTGTCGTCGCGATACGAAACATTGTAACGCGGCTTCAGTCGCTTGATGAGATTGGACTCCAGCAGCAGCGCCTCGATCTCGCTCGCCGTGGTGACGAAGATCATCTCCGCCGTATCTGCGATCATGCGGGTGAGCCGGTCGCTGTGCACGGCGCCGCGCGCATAGGACGTCACGCGTTTCTTCAGGCTCTTGGCCTTGCCGACATAGAGCACGTCGCCCTTGTCGTTGAGCATGCGATAGACACCCGGCGCATCGGGCAGCGTCTTGAGATAGGCCTCGATGCGCGCGGGTCCTTTCAGCGGCGCATCGGTGGTGGAGCTGTCGGTCATGGAACATCCATTATACCGGCTTTTGCCCGGAACAAGGGCTGAAGGGCGCACATTCCCATGAGAAAGAGGCCTATCATGGCAGCCATCAGGGATTTGCAACGTCCGGAAGGATCACTGGTCGCCGCGTTGAAGGCGGCAGCGGAGAAATTGCCCGCGCCGGAAGACGAACGGTTCGCCGACCGTTTCGAACGATTCCGCGATGCCCGCGTGGTCTTGCTCGGCGAGGCGACACATGGAACGAGCGAATTCTATCGCGCCCGCGCGGCGATTTCGCGCCGTCTCATCGAACGGCACGGTTTCAATATCGTGGCCGTCGAAGCGGACTGGCCGGATGCCGCGCGCATCGACCGCTATGTCCGCCACAAGCGCCACGCGCCGAGCGAGGAGCACGCCTTCGCGCGGTTCCCGACATGGATGTGGCGCAATCATGAAGTGCACGACTTCGTGGACTGGTTGCGCCGCCACAACGAAACGGTACGGCCCCAAGCGCGCGCAGAATTCCGCGGTCTGGACGTCTATTCCTTGCGCGCTTCGATGGCGGCGGTGCTGTCCTATCTGGATCGCGTCGCCCCGGAGGACGCGAAAGACGCGCGCCGCCGTTATGGATGCCTCACGCCCTGGCAGGACGTGCCGCAGCGCTACGGCCATCGCGCCATGATGGGCGCGGACACCTGCGAGACCGCGGTGACCGAGCAGCTTCGCGTGCTGCTGGAAAAGCGCCTCGCCTATATGGCGAAGGACGGCGAGGATTTCTTCGATGCCGAGCAGAACGCGCGCATCGTGCGCGCGGCGGAGGAATATTACCGGATCATGTATCGCGGCTCGACCGAGAGCTGGAATCTGCGGGACCGGCACATGTTCGACACGCTGCAGGCGCTGCTGCGCCGGCGTCCGGATGCGAAAGCGATCGTGTGGGCGCACAACTCCCATATCGGAAATGCGGCTGCCACGTCGATGGGTTGGGAAGGCGAGTTCAACATCGGCGAGTTGTGCCGGACGGCGTTCGGCGGCGATTGCATCGCCATCGGCTTCGGCACCGATCGCGGCACCGTGGCCGCGGCATCGGAGTGGGACGATCCCATGGAGATCAAGAAGGTGACGCCGGTGCGCGAGGATTCATTTGAATATCTCTTCCGCCGCACAGGCGAAGCGCGTTCGCTCACCGACTGGCGCATCGCCCATCCGGAATTGCGCGAGCTTCTGAGCGAGCCGCGGCTGGAACGCGCCATCGGCGTGATCTACCGCCCGGAGACGGAGTTGCTGAGCCACTATTTCCGCGCGGTGCTGGCCGAACAGTTCGACGCCTTCGTCTGGTTCGAGGAAACGCACGCCGTGACGCCGCTCGGAGACAAAGTACCGGAGACGGGTATCGACACCTACCCGTTCGGTCTCTAAGGCCGGTTGCGCTCGATCTCGACGCCGGCCGATTCCGCGCCGGGCAAGGCGTGGAGCTTTTCCACGCGCACGCGGGCGGACTTCACGCGCGCGTCGTCGAAGCTGGTTTCCGCGATGCGTTCGGCCAGCGTTTCGGCGAGATTGATATGGCCTGCGCCGATGATGGCGCGGATGCGCTGCTCGATGCTGGCGTAGTCGACCACCTTTTCGAGCTTGTCCTCGACCGCGATCACATCCTCGACCGCGAGGTCGACATTGATGCGCACCGGCTGAAGCTTGCCCTGCTCGTGGCCGTAAATTCCGATATGGGCCAGCACTTCGAGGTTGCGAATGAACACATGCCGGATTCCGCGCGCGGCGTCGGCAATGCGAAGCGGCTGGACTTTGGGACTCTGCGTCATGCTACTCCGTCACGTTCACATCCGGCGTCTTCCACGCCAGATGTTGCCCGCCGTCGACCGCGATCATCTGTCCTGTGACCGACGGCGCCTCCAGAAGATAACGCACCGCGTCGCAAACGTCCTGCGGCTCGGCCCCTGATTTCAGCATAGTGGCCTCGCGCTGGCGCCGGAAATCCGCCTCGCTCTGGCGCGCATTGCGCATCGTAGGGCCGGGGCCCACGGCATTCACGCGAATGCGCGGCGCCAGTGCCTGCGCGAGCGTGGTGTTCAGCCAATGCAACCCTGCCTTGCTCAGGCTGTAGGACAGGAATTGCGGCGTCGGCTTCAGCACGCGCTGGTCGATGAGGTTGACGATCGCGCCCTTCATGTTGAACGGCAATTGTTTGGCGAAGGCCTGGGAGAGAACGAACGGCGCGCGGAGGTTGACCTCCATGTGCTTGTCCCAGCTCTGGCGCGTGGCATTCGTCCATTCGTCGTTTTCGAACAGCGACGCCGAGTTGATGAGAGCGGTGACCGGACCGAGTTCTTTCGCCGCCCGCGGAACAAGTTCCGCGGTTTCGCTCTCGCGCATCAGGTCCGCCTTGAGCAGCGCGACCTTCACCCCGGCGGTGCGCGCATCCTCGCAGGTCGCGCGCGCTTCCTTCTCCGACGTGTTGTAGTGGATCGCGACATTCCAGCCATGCCGCGCGAGATCGAGCGCGATGGCGCGGCCAAGCCGCTTCGCCGCGCCGGTGACGAGAACGTTCTTCATGCCGGACTTATAGAGCAGAATTCAGTGATAGCCGATATCGGCGCGCACCTTGCCCCGGAACACCCAGTAGGACCATGCGGTATAAGCCAGGATGACGGGCAGCAGGAACAGCGTGCCCAGCAGCAGAAATTCCTGCGTCGCCGGCGCCGATGCCGCCTGCCATAGCGTGTAGCGGTGGGGCACGATCATGGGCCACAGGCTGATGGCGATGCCGAGATAGGACATCAGGAACAAGCCCAGGCCGGCGATGAAGGGCAGGAATTCGCGTTGGCCGTTCAGCGCCCGCCAGGCGACGAGCGCGATGAGCGCGGTCACGATGGGGACGATCCAGAGATAATAGATGTTCGGCGTCGAGAACCAGCGCGCCGCGATGTCGTGATCCATCAGCGGCGTCCAGATGCTCACCGCCGCGATCCCGGCAAGCGTTGCCAGCAGCGCCCAGCGTCCGAACCGGCGCACCGAGCGCTGCAGGTCGCCTTGCGTCTTGATGATGAGCCAGCCGGCGCCGAGAAGGGCATATCCGGCGACGAGGCACAGCCCGGTCAGGATCGTGAACGGCGTGAAGCAATCGAGCGAGCTTCCCGCGAAATTCCTGCCGTCCACATGGAAACCCTGGATGAACGCGCCCAGCATCACACCCTGGGCGAAGGTGGCGATGACGGAGCCGTAGTTGAAGGCGTGATCCCAGAATGTGCGGTGCTCGGTATCGCGGAAGCGGAACTCGAAGGCGACGCCGCGAAAGATCAGCCCGAGCAGCATCACCAGGATCGGAAAATAGACCGCGGGAATGATGATCGCGAACGCGAGCGGAAAAGCGGCGAGCACTCCCATGCCGCCGAGCACCAGCCAGGTCTCGTTGCCGTCCCAGATCGGCGCGATGGAATTCATCACCAGGTTGCGCGACGGCGCGTCCGGCACGAAACCATAGAGAATGCCGACGCCCAGATCGAAGCCGTCGAGCAGCACGTAGAGGAATATCCCCATGCCCAGAATGAGCGTCCACAACGGCACAAGGTCGAGCATCATGTCGCCGGCTCCGGTGGTGAAACGACGGGTGCCTGCGGCCTGCCGCCTTCGACAGGCGCTTCCGCCGCGCCGGGTTGCGGAACGCCGCTTCGGATAATGCGCGAAACCACGAACGCTCCGGACGGGAACATGACGAGATAGACCACCATGTAGGCGAGCAGCGACAGCAGCACGTTCCAGCCGGTCAGCGATGGCGAAACGGCGTCAGCGGTGCGCAGCAACCCATAAACAGTCCATGGCTGCCGTCCGACCTCCGTTGTGGTCCATCCCGCCAGCACCGCGATAAGGCCGATGGGCGCCGCCCATTCGCAAACCCGCAGGAACCAGTCCGTCTCGTAGAGCCGGTTTCCGCGGCGCAGAAAGACCGCCGCGATCGCGATCGCGAGCATTATGAGTCCAAGTCCCACCGTGATGCGGAATGCGAAGAACGGAAAAACCACCGGCGGCCGGTCGGCTGCGGGCCATTGCTTCAGGCCCGGAACCACGCCGTTGACGTCATGCGTCAGGATCAGGCTTCCCAGCAGCGGAACCTCAATGGCCGCGTGGTTTGTCGCGGCCTTCTGATCGGGAATCGCGAACAGCGTCAGTGGCGCGCGCGCCTCGGGCGTCCAGTGCGCTTCGATGGCCGCGAGCTTGGCCGGCTGATATTTCAGCGTGTTCAACCCGTGCGCGTCGCCGAGAAAGACCTGCACCGGAATCAGCACGAGCAGAAGCCACATCGTCATCGAAAGCATGACGCGCGCTTCGGGAACGAACTTCTGCCGGCGCAGGAAATAGGCGGCGGCCGCCGCCACGACAAAGCCGGAAGAAATGTAAAAGGCGACCACGGTATGGAAGAAGCGGTAGGGGAAGGAAGGATTGAAGATGATCGCCCACCAGTCGGCCGGGAAGAAACGGCCGTTGACGATCGTGTAGCCCTGCGGCGTCTGCATCCAGCTGTTGGCGGAAAGGATCCAGAAGCTCGACAGCAGTGTCCCGAACGCCACCATCAGCGCCGCCGAGAAATGGGCCCATTTCGGAACGAGCGAGCGCCCGAACAGCAGCACGCCGAGGAAGCCAGCCTCCAGGAAGAATGCCGTCAGACCTTCATAGGCAAAGAGCGGCGAAAGCACGTTCGCGGTTACGTCGGTGTACCGGCTCCAATTGGTGCCGAACTGGAACGGCATGACGACGCCGGACACGACACCCATGCCGAAAGCCACCGCGAAGAGGCGAGTCCAGAAGCTGGAGATGCGGAAATAGATTTCATTGCCGGTGAAGAAGCAGAGGCCTTCCAGCAACGCGATGAAAGAGGCCAGCCCCACCGTGATTGCCGGCAAGAGGATATGGAATCCGATGACCCACGCGAATTGCAGGCGCGAAAGCAAGAGCGGATCGATCGACATCGCGTTTCCCCACCGCTATCGCGCCGATCATCACCGCTATCGCGGCGGGCGGCAATGGGGATTCGCGCGGCGTATTGCAGCGGGAGATCAGACGAAGCCGACGACCTTCTTGACGTCACGCATGATGGGTTCCGCCACAGCGCGGGCCTTCTCCGCGCCGGCGGCGAGGATTCGATCCATTTCGGCTTCATCTCCCATCAATCGCCGCATTTCGCGGGCAATCGGCTCGAGCTTCGTCACCGCAAGTTCCGCCAGCTCGTTCTTGAATGCCGAGAATTGCCGGCCTGCGAACTGCGCGATCACGTCCTTCACCGGCTTTTCGGCAAGCCCGGCATAGATGTTGAGCAGGTTCTCCGCTTCGGGCCGCCCGGCCAGCCCCTTTTCGCTGTCGGGCAGCGGATTGGGATCGGTCTTGGCCTTGCGGATCTTGTTCGCGATGGTGTCCGCATCGTCGGTGAGGTTGATGCGCGAATTGTCCGACTCATCGGTCTTCGACATTTTCTTGGCGCCATCGCGCAAGGACATCACGCGCGTGCCCGGTCCTGTGATCACCGGTTCAGGCAGCGGGAAGTAGTCGGGCACGCCGTAGTCGTTGTTGAACTTCTGCGCGATATCGCGCGCCAGTTCCAGGTGCTGCTTCTGGTCCTCTCCCACCGGGACATGGGTCGCCTTGTAGACGCAGATATCCGCAGCCATCAGCACCGGATAGGTGTAGAGGCCGACCGATGAGCGTTCCGTGTGTTTGCCGCTCTTCTCCTTGAACTGCGTCATGCGATCGAGCCAGCCCAGCCGCGCCACGCAATTGAAGATCCACGCCAGCTCCGCGTGTTCCTTCACGCTGGATTGCGCGAAGATCGGCGTGTGCTTCGGGTCCACGCCCGAAGCGATGTAGGCCGCGGCCACTTCGCGGGTCGCGCGCGTCACATCCTTGGGTAGCGCATAGCCTGAGTCCTGTGTCAGCGCGTGCATGTCCACGACGCAGAAGAAGCAGGGCATCTCGTTCTGCATGCGCACCCAGTTCTTCAGCGCGCCCAGATAGTTGCCGAGGTGCAGCGTGTTCGTCGGCTGCATGCCGGAAAGGACGAGTTGCTTGTGGGTGCTCATGGTTTGCCTCTTGAGGGGAGGCCTTATGCCCGCAAAGGCTCCCGCCCTTCAAGGGCGTCCTCGTCCAGCGCCTTGAGGAGCCGCGCTTCCACGCTTTTCAGACGGTCAGGGTGGGTGATTTTGTGGCCGTAGCCGTCGCGCACATAGAAGACGTCAATGGCGCGTTCGCCATAGGTGGCGACGATGGAGGAGGAGATCGAAAGCCCGCTCTCGAACAACGCCTGGGTGACGTCGTAGAGGAAACCCTGCCGGTCGAGTCCCTCCACCTCGACCACCGTCGCGGTGATCGAGGCTTCGTTGTCGAAGCCCACGCGCGGGCGAATGTTGAACGCCGCGGTGCGCCTTTTGCGGGCCGGCCGCTGGGCCAGCACGCGGCGAGGCGACAATTCTCCGCGCAACGTCTTCTCGATGGTCTGGCGCAGGCGCGCGATGCGCGACGGATCGCCGAATGCTTCGCCTTCCGCGTCCTGGACTGAAAAGACGTCGAGTGCGAAGCCATCCGTCGTCGTGAAAGCCTTCGCGTCGACGATAGAACCGCCGCTCACCGCGATGGCGCCGGCGAGCTTGGAGAACAGGCCGGCATGATCGGGCGTATAGATGGTGACCTCGGTCACCGCGCGGAAGACGTCGCTCTCGGCCGCCATCGCGAGCAAATCGCCTTTGGCATCGGCGTCGGTCACCAGCCGCGCATGCTGCTCGTAGGCCTTGTCGTCGAAGGCGAGCCAATAGGCATCGTAGTGCCGCGACAGCGCGCGTTCGCGCCCGGCCGGATCGAGATTGGCCAGACGTTCGTGCAAATGATCTTTGGCCGCGGCGATGCGCGCGGCACGGCCGGGCGTCGCATCGCCGCCGGACATCTGCGCTTCGGCTTCGTAATAGAGCTCGCGCAGGAGCTGGCCCGTCCAGCCGTTGAATACGCCCGGACCTACGGCGCGGATATCGGCGACGGTCAAGATGAGCAGCAGGCGCAGCAGCTCGGGCGATTGCACCGCCGCCACGAAATCGCGCACCGTCTTGGGGTCGGAAAGATCGCGCTTCTGGGCCGTGTCGCTCATCACCAGGTGATCGCGCACCAGCCATGCCACCGCCGATGTTTCCGCCGGCGACAGCCCCAGCCGGGGACATAGCGTTTCGGCGATCTGTGCGCCCACCACCGAATGGTCGCCGGGAAGGCCTTTGGCGATGTCGTGCAGCAGGATCGCGCAATAAAGGACGTTGCGCGACTGGATGCGCTTGATGATCTCCGTGGACAGCGGATGCTCTTTCTTGAGCGCGCCGCGTTCGATCGCCGCCACGTTGCCCACGGCGCGGATAAGATGCTCGTCCACCGTGAAATGGTGATACATGTTGAACTGCATCAGTCCGACCGCGTGATCGAAGGCAGGCACGAAGCGGCCGAGCACGCCCGCCTCGTTCATCCAGCGCAAGGTGCGCTCGGGGTCGCGTTTCGAGGTCAGGATCTCCAGGAACAGCCGGTTGGCCTCCGGATCGTTGCGAAGCGTCTCGTCCACGAGATCGAGCGAGCGCGTGATGGTGCGAAGCGCCGCGGGGTGCACGTCGACGCTCTTCTCGTCCGCCATGTGGAAGATGCGGATGAGATTGCGCGGATCGCGCGCGAAGCCATCGTCCGGCGCGTTCAGCCGGCCGTTCTCGACGAAGAAATCCTCCGCGCCGGTGCGCGGCTTCAGGAATCCCGGCAACAAGCGCGCGAGCGACGGCTTTGGCTTCTTGTTCTGGTCTTCAAGCGCCGCGCAGAAGATGCGCGTCAAGTCGCCCACATCCTTGGCGACCAGGAAGTAGGACTTCATGAATTTCTCGACGGCGCGGCGCGGACTGTCGCCGGTGAAGCCCATGCGCGCCGCGAGTTCGGGCTGAACGTCGAAGGAAAGCCGTTCTTCCGGCCGGCCCACGAGATAGTGCAGCCGCACGCGCACGTCCCACAGGAAGGCTTCCGCCTGCTGGAACGTGCGAAGTTCTTCGCGCGTGTAGACTTCGCCGACGAGATCGGCGGTGTCGTCGGTGTGGTAGACATACTTGCCGATCCAGAACAGCGTCTGCAGATCGCGCAGGCCGCCTTTGCCTTCCTTGATGTTCGGCTCGACGAGATAGCGGCTCTCGCCCTGGCGCACATGGCGCGCGTCGCGCTCTGCGAGCTTGGCCTGCACGAAATCCTGTCCAGACTTCGCATCCGCTTCGGTCCAGAAGGCCTTGCGCATCTCGTCGAAAATCGTCCGATCGCCCCACAGGAAACGCGCTTCGAGCAACGCCGTTCGGATCGTCACGTCCTGTTTGGCGAGGCGGGAGCACTCTGCCAGCGAGCGCGCCGCGTGGCCGACCTTGAGGCCGAGGTCCCAGAGCATGTGTAGGATGAACTCGATGACGCTCTCCCCCCAAGGGGTTTCCTTGTATGGACGCAGGAAAAGGAGATCGACGTCGGAAAACGGCGCCATCTGCCCGCGTCCGTAGCCGCCCGTCGCGACGATGGCGATGCGCTCGGCCTGCGTCGGGTTTTGCGCGTAATAGAAATGCTTGGTGGCGAAGTCGTAGAGAACCTGCAGCAGCGTGTCCTGAATGGCCGAAAGCGCGCGGGCCGCGGCGAGCCCCTGCATTTCGCCCGCTTCGACGCGCTGGCGGACTTGCTCGCGCGCCTGCGCGAACATCTCCTTGATGTGCGCCAGGGCAAGCTTGCGCAGCTTCGCACTGTCGGAGTTGGCGTGCGCCAGCGCCGTCAGATCGCGCCGGAGCGCGTCACCATCCAGGAGTCCGGTCTGAAGCGGTGTCTCGATGCCCAAAGGTCACCTTTGCCTGAGAGCATAGAAGAATGCGGCTCAGGCAAAGGCAAGGAACGAAAGCGCCTACATTTTGCTCTCGAGCGGCACGAGCGGCGCGTTGGCCAGCCAGCGGTTGAAAAGCCCGGCGATGCCGCCGCCGATCAGCGGCGCCACCCAAAACGCCCAAAGCTGGGATATGGCCCATCCGCCCTGGAAGATCGCCACGCCCGTCGAGCGCGCCGGGTTGACCGAGGTGTTGGTCACCGGAATGGAGATCAGATGGATCAGTGTCAGCGCCAGGCCGATGGCGAGGGGCGCAAAGCCTGCCGGCGCGCGCGGCGAGGTGGAGCCCAGGATGACGAGCAGGAACATGAACGTCATCACCACTTCGCATATCAGTGCGGCTTCCATTGTGTAGCCTTGCGGCGAATGTTCGCCAAATCCGTTGGAGGCGAACCCCGCGGTGGCATCGAAGCCCGCATTGCCCGACGCGATGGCGTACAGCACCGCGCCGGCGACGATGCCGCCGGCGACCTGCGCCACCCAATAGGGGATCACTTCCCTCGCCGGCATGCGCCCGGCGGCGTAGATGCCCAGCGTCACCGCCGGATTGAAATGCGCGCCCGAGATGTGTCCGAATGCATAGGCGCCCGTCAGAACCGTCAATCCGAAGGCGAGCGCCACGCCCGCGTAACCGATGCCGAGATTGGGGACGGCCGCCGCCAGCACCGCGCTGCCGCATCCGCCAAGAACAAGCCAGAACGTGCCGATGAATTCGGCTGCAAGCTTCCGCGTCATGTCCATGCTTTATCCCTCCCTGTTGCGTTGCTCGAATCGCATACGACTGGAAGAGGGTACACCCGCGGTGACATGCGCGGGTCAGGCGCTCAGCGGGATGTAGCCCGGGGTCGCTTCCACGCGCTTGAGCCAACGCATGATCGCCGGATACCGCTTGAGATCGAAGCCGCCTTCCTCTGCGCAATGGGTGTATCCATAGAGCGCGATGTCGGCGATGGAGTAGCGATTGCCGGCGAACCAGTCGTGATCCGCCAGATGCAGTTCCATGACGCCGAGCGCCGCGTTGCCGCGTTCCATCAGCATCGGCCATTCGCCCTTGCGCCGCTCCTGGATTTCGGGCGTGCCGTAGCTTTTGATGAAGCGCGCCACGGCGACATACGGCTCGTGACTGTATTGCTCGAAGAACATCCACTGCAGCGCCTGCGCGCGGTGCCACGCATCATCCGGCTGAAGCTTGGAGCCTTCGCTCAGATGCCACAGGATCGCACCGCTTTCGGGCAGCATGCGGCCGTCCTCAAATTCCAGCAGCGGCACGCGCCCGTTCGGATTCTTGGACAGGAATTCCGGCTTGCGGGTGGTGCCGTCGTGCAGCGGGTAGTCGCGGAAGGCGAGCGGGAGGCCGAGTTGACGGGAGGCGAGACGGATTTTGTAGCAGTTGCCGGATACCGGCATCTGGTGGAGCACAGGCATGAACGGTTCCCCTTCGTTGACGGCGCGGACAATGCCCGATTTACCCATGCGTGCCTCGCGGCCCCCTTCCGCAAAACCTCTGGCCGCGCGAACGCCTTGATTTCCAGCGCTTTTCGCAAAGCGCATAGCTCCAACGCAGCCAGAGTGGAACCAGAGTTCCTATCTTCGCATTTGTTATGCCTGGGAGCGGGTGATCCCGCGACTCGCTGGAGGGTCCCATGAAGTTCATTCATCTCGCCGCGGCCGCCGTGCTGCTGGGTGGCGCTGCCGGGTTCGTCTGGCCGGCTCACGCCGCGTCCATTCCGATGGATCAGCCGGTCACGATCAACGGCGTCGAGACCGCCTGCAGCGGCATCGGCGATGCGCCGAAGGAGAACCCGCTCTGGAAGGAATATCCGGTGCGGGTCGAGTTCTCGAACGGCGGCGCACAATACCTGTCCGGCGCGCATGTGACCCTGAGCCAGGGCGGTAAGACGCTGACCTCATTCGATTGCTCGGGCGCGTGGGTGTTGTTCAAGAATTTGAAGCCGGGAACGACTTACAAGGTCGCCGCCACGATCACCGATCAACCGGGCGCCGGCGAGAAGAGCGCGAGCTTCACGCCGCCATCCAGCGGCCAGAAGCGCGTGGTGATCCAGTATCCCGTCGAACCGGGCAAATAAGCACTGCTGAAAAGACAACGGACGGCGGGAGCGATCCCGCCGTCCGTTTTTGATTCACAAAGCGTCGATCAGACGGCCTTGAGATTGACCGCCTTGGCGCCGCGCGCATCCGGCTGGATGTCGAACGAGACCTTCTGGCCTTCGTTCAGCGTGCGCATGCCGGCTGCCTGAAGCGCGGTGACATGCACGAACACGTCCTTGCCGCCGCCTTCCGGCGAAATAAAGCCGAAGCCCTTGGTGGTGTTGAAGAACTTGACAGTTCCGATCGTCATTGCAGTTTCCTGGTCACTAGTTTCGCCCAACGCGACATGCGGTGCGCGAACGCTGGCGGACGCTTCATCGGGAAGGGGTAGTCGACTGTCTCGTCCGGGCGCGCACGTTAGGCGGGCAGGGATTCAAACAACGAGTGCGCTTCTTCCGTGACGGACGTTCGTCTGCGTGGGCCTCCCTATACGCGCCTTGCGGGAAAAGCGCAATCTGGAGGCCCTCGGGCGGCCCTGAGGCCGCCGGAATCCGGGGGGAATCGGACTAGGCTGGCCCGCGATGGAACAGTCCGCCGCCCACATGCCCGATGCGTTCAGCCATGTCCGGCTGATCCTCGGCTTCGTGGTGTCCTTGAGCCTGGCGCGGTTGCTGACCGGGCTTGCGCGCTTCGTTCAGCATCCCGGCAAGCTCAAGCCCGACACGGTGCATCTGCTGTGGACCGCGTCGATCCTGATCCTGCTCGTGCACTTCTGGTGGTGGGAGTTCTGGCTGGGCACAATCGCGGTGTGGACCTTCGGGCACTATACATTTCTGCTGCTTTTCGTGCTGCAGCTCTTCCTGCTCACCACACTCCTCTTTCCGGACAACATCGCGGAATATGCGGGCTATGGCGATTACTTCATGGATCGCCGCGCGTGGTTTTTCGGCCTGTTCGCAAGCGTGCAGGTGTTCGACATGATCGACACGCTCATCAAGGGCGCCAACCATGCGAGCCAGTATGAATGGACCTATTGGGCGCAGGAC
>JBQCFD010000137.1:0-3467 GCA_051959625.1 Rhizomicrobium sp. | reverse complement strand
GGCCGCCACATCGGGAGCGTCCACGATGAGAATTACGGCGTCGGCGTCTCCCGCGCCGGCCC
Organism: Rhizomicrobium sp.; assembly: GCA_051959625.1. Lineage (GTDB taxonomy): Bacteria > Pseudomonadota > Alphaproteobacteria > Micropepsales > Micropepsaceae > Rhizomicrobium. Next base: position 3,405 of record JBQCFD010000137.1, on the reverse strand, counting down.
ATGCGGAATTCACCATCGCGCGGTCCAGCCGCCGCGTGGGTTTGAAAATTCCTGGCGTGTCGACAAAAACGATCTGCGTATCGCCGCGCATGGCGACACCGCGCACCGGCATGCGCGTGGTCTGTACCTTCTGCGTGACGATGGAGACCTTCGATCCAACCAGCGCGTTCACCAGCGTTGATTTTCCGGCATTGGGCGCGCCGATGATGGCGGCAAATCCGCAATGGGTTTTCGTAGGGGCGTTCACGTCGCTCACAGTTTCAATCGTTCCAGCAGTGCTCGCGCCGCCGCCTGCTCGGCATCGCGCTTGGAACCGCCCTCGCCCATCGCCGACGGCTGCCCGGCAACGCTTACTTCCACCGCAAAGCGCGGCGCATGGTCCGGTCCCTCGCGCTTTAGCAGCCTGTAGACAGGCGCCGCGCCGCCTTTGCGCGCCTGCGCCCATTCCTGCAGCGCCGTTTTGGCATCGCGCATGTCGGTGTGCAAATCGGCGAATTGTTCCTGCCAGTTCATCTCGATGAACCGGCGCGCAGCTTCGAACCCGCCATCCAGGTAGATAGCGGCAATCACGGCCTCGCAAGCACCCGCCAGGATCGCCTCTTTCTTGCGTCCGCCGCTGGAGGATTCCGAATTTGCAAGAATCAGGAAATCCCCAAGCCCGGTCTTTTCTGCCGCCCGGGCGCAAGCCTCGCTTCGCACCAGCGCGTTGAACTTCAGCGCAAGAATGCCTTCGGGATCATCCGGAAATAACGCGTAGAGCATTTCGGCGATGACAATGCCGAGCACGCGATCCCCGAGGAATTCCAGCCGCTCGTTGGACGCAGCGCCGGTCGCGCTCGCATGTGTCAGCGCGCGAGTGAGGAGGTCCGGTTGCCTGAACCTGTAGCCGATACGGTCTTCGAAAGCGTGCAAAGGGGTCAGTCTATGATCGTGAACAACCGATCATACCGGATCGCCCATGGCCACTTCCAGAACTCCCAAATGTGGGCCGTTCCGTTGGTGGAAAAGAACCGCAACTCCGCCTTGCCGACGAGATTTTCGGCAGGAACGAAACCGACCGAGCCGCGGCTGTCGTCGGAATTGTCGCGATTGTCGCCCATCATGAAGTAATGCCCCGCCGGCACCGTGAACACGTCCGTGTTGTCGGCCGGGCCGTCGGAGAACCGGTCCAGCGTCAGATAACTTTTGCCGTTCGGCAGCGTCTCTTTGTACTGCGGGACGCGGTAGGTGATGCCGTCTATCGTTTCGACGTAGTCCTGCACGCGGACACGCGGCACGACCTTGTCATTGATGTAGAGCCGATCGTTGATCATCTGGATGCGGTCGCCCGGCAATCCGATCACGCGTTTGATGAAATCGGTGGACGTGTCGCGCGGGTATTTGAACACCACCACATCGCCGCGCGTTGGGTCGGAGCCGAAGATGCGGCCCGAGAACGGGCCGAGCCCGAATGGGAAGGAATAGCGGCTGTATCCGTAGGAGAACTTCTCCACGAACAGATAGTCGCCGATCAGAAGCGTGCCTTCCATCGAGGCGGACGGGATGTTGAACGGCTGGAACAGGAAGGTGCGGATGACGAGCGCGATGAGCAGCGCATAGACGACGGTTTTCACCGTTTCAATCCAGGACTCGCCTTCTACTTTCTTTGCAGCGGCGCCCGTGTCCGGTTCGGTCGCCCCATCCGGGCCAGGTGAAACGCCACCGGGAGCGGCCGGAGCTGCAACCGTTGGGCCCTTGGGCTTTTCGGATTCATCCGGCGTCGGGTCCGCGGTCTTGGGATCGGTATCGGTCATGAGGACTTCAAGAAATGTCAGGGAGGGATCAGAAGGAACCGGAGGGGGACGGCAAGGTCAAGGCGGAACCCGGATTTATGCTTTATTGGCCGAATTCTGCGGCGATATGGCCACAGCGGAAATAATGACGATAGCCTGCGCCAGCGGGAAATCGTCGGTGATCGTCAAATCGATGACGGCCTCGTAACCAGGCGGCGTCATCTCCTGAAGCCGCTTCAATGCGCCACCGGTCAGTTTCATGGACGGCTTTCCGCCGGGGAGATTCACCACGCCCATGTCGCGCCAGAACACGCCCTTGCGAAGCCCGGTGCCCAGCGCCTTCGAGCATGCCTCTTTCGCCGCGAAGCGCTTCGCATAGCTCGCCGCGCGCTGCGCACGCTTGTCGGATTTGGTGCGTTCGACGGATGTATAGATGCGGCCCAGGAACCGCTCGCCATGCCGCTCCATCGTCTTCTCGATGCGGCGGATGTCGATGAGATCGGAACCGAGGCCGAGGATCATGCGCGCGCCTCGTCCATGAGCAGACGCATGCGTTTGATCGAAGCTTCGAGGCCCACGAAAATTGCTTCGCCGATCAGGAAGTGCCCGATATTGAGTTCGCGGATTTGCGGGATCGCCGCGATCGGTTTCACGTTGTCGTAAGTCAGCCCGTGGCCGGCGTGAACTTCGAGGCCAATAGATGCGCCATAAGCCGCCGCATCGCGTACCTTCTGCAGAAGCTCGGCTTCCTTCTTTGTGTCACCGGCAAAGCCGGCTTCGGCATAAGCGCCGGTGTGCAGCTCGACGACAGGCGCACCCAGTGCCTTGCTTGCGTCCAACTGTGCGCGGTCCGGCTCAATGAACATAGAGACGCGGATCTTGGCGTTGCCCAGCGAACGCACCAGCGGCACGAGGCGATTGTGCTGACCCACCGCGTCAATGCCGCCTTCCGTCGTGCGCTCTTCGCGCTTTTCGGGAACGATGCAGGCGGCGTGCGGCTTGGCCTTTAGCGCAATGGCGACCATCTCGTCCGTTGCTGCCATTTCCAGATTGAGCGGAATCTTCAGATCGCGCGATAACTTCGCGATGTCTGCGTCCGTGATGTGGCGGCGGTCTTCACGCAGGTGCGCAGTTATTCCGTCGGCCCCCGCCTCTTGCGCCATCATCGCCGCGCGCATCGGATCGGGATAAGCGCCGCCGCGCGCATTCCGCACAGTCGCCACATGATCGATGTTCACGCCGAGGCGGAGTTTGCTCAAGCCAATCCTCTGCTGCCGGGCTTGTAGCCCTTGGTGTTGGCCAGGTGCGGCGGGAGTTTGTTCGCGTCCCATGCCGGGAACTTCACGCTCGCCAGCGGCACGAATTTCACACCGAGCTTCGCTTTGCCGCCGGAACGGTCGATCAGGCAGGCCGCCGCCACCGGCTTGCCGCCGGCTTTGCGGATCGCATCCAGGCACTCGCGCGAGGACAATCCCGTCGTCACGATGTCTTCCACCATCAGCACTGGCTGGTTCTTCTTGAGTTCAAAACCGCGGCGCAAGGTGAACTCGCCGTCCTGCCGCTCGACATACATCGCGGGCAATCCCAACTGCCGTCCCATCTCATAACCTGGCACGATGCCGCCAACCGCGGG
>JBQCFD010000136.1:0-2306 GCA_051959625.1 Rhizomicrobium sp. | reverse complement strand
GGTCCGTTGTTGAGTCTTTCAGTGGCGGCCTTTCTCGTGGAACTGGGAGGATCGGCAGAGGACAAATCGAAACTGCGGGATCGAAAAGAGGCTGCACTGCGCGGGCAAGTTACCCTGCAGAACTCTTCCAGCGGCGAATGAACTTGTGTGAGCGAAAGCTCGCAGCCTCTCGGTTATGATTGGTTCCATGCCTGCCGACGTGAAGTCTTTGATCCAGGAAGGCGCGGACCTGACCGATCGCGCGCTCGAAGAGCTGATCCCTTCCGCCGGTACGGTCCCCACATCCATCCACGGAGCAATGCGCCACTCTGTTTTTGCCGGCGGAAAGCGTTTGCGCCCGGTGCTTGCAATGCAGGCGGGTTTTACAATCGCCGGGAAGCTGCCCGAAGGCATCGAGCGCCTCGGCGCCGCGCTTGAAATGCTGCACACCTACTCGCTCATTCACGATGATCTGCCCGCGCTCGACAACGACGATCTCCGCCGCGGCAAGCCAACCTGTCACGTGGCTTTTGGCGAAGCCATCGCCATCCTCGCCGGGGACGCCCTTCAAACCCGCGCCTTTGAAGTCCTCGCCGGCCTCGATGCGCCGCCCGCGGCGATCGTGCAAATCGTCGCCCTCGTGTCGAACGCCATCGGCACCGTGGAAGGCATGATCGGCGGCCAGGTGCTCGACCTTGAAAGCGAGCGTCTGAAGCCCACGCCTGAGCTCGTGGAAGCCATTCATCGCGCAAAGACCGGCGCGCTTATCCGCGTCAGCGTGGTTGCGGGGGGCGTCTATGCCGGCGCCGATGCCGCCGACGCGGCCCGCCTGGACAGCTTCGGGCGGAAAGCCGGCCTGGCCTTCCAGATTGTCGACGATGTGCTCGACTTGACTGTGGATTCAACGCATCTGGGGAAAACGGCGGGCAAAGACACAGCCACAGAAAAGGCCACATGGCCCGCGGTCCACGGCATCGAGCAGAGCCTGCGCGACGCCGCGCAACTGGTGGACGAAGCCTTCGCCGCGCTCGCGCCTTACGGCAGCCGCGCCGATGGCCTTAAATCCGTCGCCCGTTATCTTGTCGATCGTAAAAACTAGAGAGAATTCCCCCTGTGCGGTCTGCGGCCGCCAGTCGGGATTCCGGGTCCAAGCGGTCTATGCAGGCCGGCCTGCGCGCTACGCCCTTACCGCCCGCGCAGCCCGTGAAAACATGTCGCGCACTTTCCGTTGCTGCGCCGTCACGTCATCTACCGCTCCCTGCACGCGATTCAGGAATGACTGGGCCTCATCCAAATAACCCGGCAGCGCATGCCACCAGACGCGCACGGTCTTCTGCTGGTCGATCATGGCCAGGCCCGTTCCCACCGCTGCCGCCACCAATCCCGTTCGCCGGCAGCCGCTGAACAAAAGCGCCCCGCTCGCCGCAAGGGTTCCTGCCGCCGCATACAGCAGCACGCTGCCCGAGCCATCGCGACTCGCGCCAACTTCCGTTATGCTCCGTTCATCGCCTGCCGATCTAGATATCGGGAAAGCCATCGTCTGCACTCCTTCCGCCGGGTTCGCGGCAGTTCTTTGAGTATCTCGCGAATCTGCGCCGATGGGAAATTACATCGCCCGCACTCCGCGCTTGTGCGTCAGTCCAGGTCGAAGTCGCGGAGCGGCTTGCCCTCCGGCGCGTCCTTGGCCTTGCGCAGAGCTTCCGCAAATTTCTTTTCCATCAGATCGGCCTTATTTCGCTCCGCGTCCACCGACTGCCGGAAGATGGATTCCTTCCGCTCATCCTGATCACGCATCGCCTTGGCAGCCGTCTCCAGGTCCTCGAACATCCGCTTGTGCGGCGCCGGAGTGTGGCTGACCACCAGCCCGGTAACGGCATCGATCTTCAGCATGGCCCCGCAATCGGGACATGCAACTTCAAAGGTGGACTCCTTCGTCTTTGCCATGACAATCAGCATTGTAGGCTCTTCCTGAGCCCATTGCACGGGTCGGGAATCCGCCGCACGGTTACCTCCGGACTATACAGGACCGCAATCGCTCGCAAGCGATTCATCCGGCAAAGTGTTTTCTGTTTTGAGAAACAAACTGGCTCGAAAATCTGCACCGGTTGCAGGGCGAGGCTCTGCGACGACACCGCAATCTGCCTCATCATTCGAGACGCACTGCGGGGACCCTCAAACACGAACGATCTCTATTGAATAGAATTCCGCGGATGCCAGAGGAGTTGTTCCCTGCCCTTACGCTGCTTCACGTCACCGGCAGTTCCTCGCCGCCGAGGATGCGGTAAATCGTCGACCGGCTGATGCCCAACTGACGGGCTGCGCGCAAT
>JBQCFD010000135.1:0-13547 GCA_051959625.1 Rhizomicrobium sp. | reverse complement strand
CGATGGCCTCGCCGTCGGCGGGAAGACCGATGCGCTCCGCGGCCTTGGTGACGTCGGGCACTTCATGGCGAAGCGCCTTCAGCAGCCTGCGGATTCCGTTGTCGCCCTCCGCCGACCCCAGCAGCACAGGCACAACCATGCCATCCGCCAGTTCCTTGGACAGATCGGCGAATACCTCGTCGCGCGGCGGCTCCTGATCGGAGAGCAACTCCTCCATGAGATGTTCGTCATAGTCCGCAAGCTTCTCCAGCATGGCGAAGCGCGCCTGCTTTTCCTCGTCGGCGAGCGCGCCAAGCTCGATCACTTTCGATTCCGCATGCGGCGAATACTGGAATGCGCGCTCCAGCGCGAGGTCGACGAAGCCCTTCACCTGCCCGCCCTCGACAATCGGGATCTGGCGCATGACGAGAGGCTTGTCGCTCGTCTCCTGCAGTAGGCCGAGCAGATCGCGCACGGCGCCGCTGGCCTTGTCGAGTTTGTTGATGAAGAGAAAGTGCGGGATGTTCAGGTCGTCCAACCGCTTCAGATAGGGTTGCAACATCTGGATTTTCGCGGCCTCGGGCTCGCACACAACGACAGCGGCGTCGATTCCAGGAAGCACGTTCAGCGTTTCTTGCAGAAATTCGATGGAACCCGGGCAATCGAGAAAGCTGAAGCTCTCATCCAGATATTTCGTGGTGGCGCAATTCAACTCCACACTCATTTGCCGCGCGCGCGCCTCCGCTCTGGGATCGCCCACCGTATTCTTCTGCGCGATCGAGCCTTTGCGCTGGATGGCGCCGGTGACGGCGAGGATGGATTCGAGCAGCGTGGTCTTTCCGCTGCCGTAGGGTCCCACGAGGGCCACTGTTCGTGGCCCGACTCCTCCATTTTTTTTGGACATGACCGCCTCCGTTGCCCCGTGAAAGCATGGGGCTCGAGGCGCGGCGGGCGTCTTTTTCCCAAGGCATTGGGCGGCGTCACGCGCCCCGCTTGTCACGGAATGCTCGCGCCGTTTTTGGCCTCCCGCAAGACCTTGACGGCTGCTTTCTGTGCGCCGTGGTTACCATGAGGTTGGACGGAACCCGCAAGGCGCCGCCCGTCGCGTTCCGAAACCGACCGCCGTGGGATGAAGTGGTACCGTCCCTACCGCAAGTTCCCGCAGAAACGCTGGATGCGCTTGCAGGCCTCTTCCAGCACGCTGTTCGACGTCGCATAGGAAATGCGGAAAAATGGCGACAACCCGAACGCCGCGCCGTGTACAACCGCGACGCCTTCGGCTTCCAGCAGTTCGCCCGCGAAATCTTCATCCGTCTCGATCTTCTTTCCGGACGGCGCCGATTTCCCGATCAGCTTTCGGATCGACGGATACACATAGAACGCGCCTTCCGGCTTGGGGCATTCGACGCCATGGGCCTGATTGAGCATGGAGACGACGAGATCGCGCCGCTCCTCGAACGCGTTCTGGAACCTCGGGATGAAGTCCTGCGTGCCGGTCAGCGCTTCCACCGCGGCCCATTGAGAGACCGAAGACGCGCTCGAAACCGATTGCGATTGCAGCTTGCTCATCGCTTTGACGAGCGGCTCCGGCCCGCCGCAATAGCCGATGCGCCAGCCCGTCATCGCATAGGCCTTCGATACGCCATTCATCGTCACAGTGCGGTCATAGAGGCGCGGCTCGACGGCAGCGACGGTATGGAACTTGAAGCCGCCATAGACGAGATGCTCGTACATGTCGTCCGCCAACACCCACACCTGCGGATGTTTCACCAGCACGTCCGTTAGCGCCTTCAATTGGTCGCGCGTGTAGCAGGCGCCTGTCGGATTGGAGGGCTGATTGAAGATCAGCCATTTCGTCTTCGGCGTGATCGCCTTTTCGAGCGCTTCCGGCGTCAGGCGGAAGCCGTCCTCGATCCGTGTTTCGACGATTACCGGCTTACCGCCGCCCAGAAGCACGATGTCCGGGTAGCTCACCCAATAAGGCGCGAGGCAGATCACTTCATCGCCGGGATTCAGCGTAGCCAGCAGCGCGTTGTAGATGATCATTTTGCCGCCGGGCGACACGAAGGTCTGTTCGGGGCGATAATCGAGACCGTTCTCGCGCTTGAACTTGGCCGCGATGGCCTTGCGCAATTCGGGAATGCCTTCGACAGCCGTATATTTCGTCTCGCCGCGACGGATGGCGGCGATGGCAGCTTCCTTGATGTTTTCGGGCGTGTCGAAGTCCGGCTCGCCAGCGCCGAGACCGATAACGTCGCGTCCCTGCGCCTTCAGGTCCCTCGCCTTTTGCGTCACGGCGATCGTCTGAGACGGCTGAATGCGGCCGAGCGACTCGGCAAGAAATCCCTGGGGAAGTGCGGGGGCGGCCACGGAGAACGACTCCTCGGTTAAAACAATGTCCTATCAACCCTTTGCGCAGGCGGGCAAGAGTATCAATGTCACGGCTGCCATGCGTTATCCTTTCGCGAACCACGGCGCATTAGGATGACCGGGATTTGGGGAGCGCGGGTCATGCGGCGGTTCTTCGCGATGTTCTTGGGGCTGGCCTGCCTGGCGGCTCTGGCAGCCTGTTCGCACAGCGCGCCGCCGCCGACAGGACGTTGGGAAGGGACCTATGAGTCGAGCGACACCATCATCGCCGCGCGGCTCGAGATAACGCCCAAAGGCCAGATCTTCCTGAGCGCTCCCAACGCCGAGAACATAGCGCCAAGCGACGACCGCGCCGCGATTCAGCGGCGCCTCGCCCAAGGTCTCGCTGCCGGCTGGGATAGCGTTCAACCCGTGAAGCTGGCTTTCGACGGCAAGACGTTCCGCAAGCCCGATGGAATCGCGCCGCAGGCGGAATGGGCTGCGGACGCGCAAACGATGACGTTGATCGTTTATCTCGGGCGGGGCGACGGCATCCGCATCGCCATGCGGCCGGTCAAGACCTTCAGCGCGAACCCGTTCGCGCGGAGCTAGAACTTCTCGAACGCGAAATAGGCGGCAAGGACGATCAGCCCGAACGCGACCGCGTGATTCCACTTCAACGGCTCGCCGAGATACGTCGCCGAAAAAACGGCAAATACCGCCAGCGTGATGACTTCCTGCATGGTCTTGAGTTGAGCCGCCGAATAGACACGGTGCCCGATGTGGTTCGCCGGCACTGCGAAGCAATATTCGAAGAACGCAATGCTCCAACTCACAGGGATGAGAATCCAGAGCGCGGTATTGGGGTATTTCAGCTGCCCGTACCACGCGAACGTCATGAAGACGTTGGAGCAGCACAACAGCACGATCGGCAGAATGTAGGCCCAGTTCATGTGTCCTCGCGATCAGACGTCCCGGCAGCGCAACGGCTCCCCGCCGGCAGATAAATACAGTGTTATGGCAAGCCCCAAAGCCGGCTTTATGAGGATTTCCATGCGGCTTTCACAGCGATTTGTCTTTTATCGGGGGTGGCCGGGTGCAAGAATGATGCTGTGGCGCTGTGGAGGCTGACACAATGTTCGGAAAAATGGCGATTGCGGCCGCGGCCGGTCTGGGCCTAGCCCTGTGTGGTGGGCCTGCAAATGCCGCCGTTAGTGTCTTGGGCGGAAGCCTCGCCAGCAGCTGCTATCAGGCGGCGCAGTTCGGCGGCAGCGTCCGCGATGGAATCCATGTCTGCGACATGGCACTCCTCGAATCGGCGCTCTCAACGCGCGACCGGGCGGCGACCATGATCAACCTCGGGATCCTGCGCTCGCAGAACAGCGATCCGCACGGAGCATTCGCAAGCTACAATCAGGGCCTCGCCCTCGATCCTTCGCTCGGCGAGGGCTATGTCGACCGCGGCGCGACCGAAATCGTGCTCAAGGATTATCAGGCGGCCATCGCGGATATCACCAAGGGCCTTTCGCTCAACGCCAACCGGCCGGAAATCGCCTACTACGACCGCGCCATCGCCAATGAAGCCATCGGCAATATTCGCGACGCCTATCTCGACTACAAAAAGGCCGTGGAGATTCGCCCCGACTTTGAGCTGGCAAATGAACAGCTCATGCGTTTCAAGGTGGTACGCCACGGCGCCAACGGCGCCTGAAATTTCCCCGCGGAGACGTAATAACGGCGCAGCCTCGCTGCGCCGTTTTTGCGTTGCGAAGAAAGTTGTTTCACGATTTGCGGGCGCTCCCTCGTACGACAGTTTGATACAATTTCGCGCACTATGTCGTCTTTCGCATCGCACGGCATCGCCGCACTCTAGGCGCGGATCAAGTCGCCAAGCCTCCTTCGCCAGCCCAAAAACTGACGAGCAAGTTCCTCCGGCGGCTTGAGAATCGTGACCGTGCCCGCATCGGCGCTCCACAAAGGGCGTGGTCGCGCGGGCGCCAAGCCAGCACCTGGACCCCGAAACATGGTGCTGGCTTGGCTCCCATCGCGCTAACCATGGTTCCCGGCACCCATATTGGCCGTGATGCAACGGCGGTAACGCTGCCGCGCCTGCGGCCTTGCGGCGGCCATAATCGCGTATACATGTGTGCATTGGGGACGGCTTGTATTCAGTAAACCAGCAGCTATTAAGGCGGCCACTGCGGCCATCCGGCCTGACCGAAGCGGGTGAATTTCCATGAAGAATGCTCTGTTGTCGTCATCCGCCATCATGGTGGCGCTCGCGCTGGCGGGCTGCACGACGCCCATACCCCAGCAGCTGACGGCAACAAACGTTCCCTCCAATTTCACCGCGCCAATCACCGCCGACGCGGCCATCTGGCCAAAGGCTGATTGGTGGACCGGCTTCGGAAGCAACGAACTCGACGGTCTGGTGACCGAAGCGCAGAAGAACAACCTCGACCTGGCGCTTGCGACCGCGCAGGTGCTGGAGGCTGAAGGCAACGCGGAAATCGCGGGCTCGGCCTTGTGGCCCCAGATCGGCGTCTCCGGACATGGGGACCGCAGCCGAACCGCGCCCAGCCAGAACCTCAGCGGTCATTCCTCCACGGACAACACGTTCAGCCTCACGGGCGATGCCAGTTGGGCGCTCGATATCTGGGGCAAAGCGCAGAACAATCTGCGTGCCGCCGATGAGCAGGTGAAGTCGTCGCGTTTCGCCAAGCAGGCGGTCGCGCTGACCGTCGTCTCCGGCGTCGGCACCACCTATTTCGACGTTCTTGCTTTGCGCGAGCGCGTCGCCATTGCGCAGTCCAACATCGACGCCGCCAAGCGCATCCTCACGATCACCGAAGCGAAGGTGACAAACGGCGTCTCCTCGCGCCTCGATCTCGCGCAACAGGAAGCACAGGTTTCCGGGCAGGAGGCATCCATTCCGCCGCTGCAGGAAGCCGAGCGCGAAGCGCGCTATGCGCTCGCAATCCTTCTGGGCAAACTGCCGGAAGGCTTCGACGTCAAGGCGCAGAACCTCGACAATATCACTGCGCCGGCCGTTCGGCCCGGCCTCCCGTCGGAACTGCTGCGGCGCAGGCCGGACGTGGCAGAGGCGGAAGCCAATCTTGCAGCAGCGCATGCCAATGTGGATGCCGCGCGCGCAGCGTTCTTCCCCTCGATCAGCCTCACCGGCTCCGGCGGTTTCGCAAGCGCTGCGATCGGCAGCCTGATCAAGAGCTCCAACTTCGGATGGAGCATCGGGGCCTCGGTGCTGCAGACGATCTTCGACGGCGGCAACCTGATGGGCCAGTACCGCGTCAGCAAGGCTCAGCAGCTTCAGCTCGTCGCCACCTACCGCAAAACGGTGCTGAGCGCTTTCCAGGATGTCGAGACGTCGCTCGGGCAGGTCGCGAGCCTCACGCGCCAGGAGCAGTTCCTGACGAACGAAGTGAAAGCCGCGTCCGAAGCGTTCCGGATTTCCGAAATCCAGTACCGCGAGGGCGTGACCGATCTGCTGACCGTGCTGACCGCGCAACAGACCCTGTTCAACGCGCAGGACCAGCTGATCCAGGTTAAGCTTGCCCGCATCCAGGCCGATGTCGGCCTCTATCGCGCGCTGGGCGGCGGCTGGACGGAAGCGGACGAACTCGCGACCCAGATCTTGCCGGCGCAAACCACGCAAGTGCCGCCGTCGGCCGAACCCGGACCCGAATCGGTTCCGGCCACAGGCATCCCGTCGACGCCCGGGCCGAGCCAGATACCCAACGACGCAATTCCGCTGCAGCCGCAGAACCGCGGGCCGCATCACTGATTCCCTCAGCGGTGTCCCAGCACCGGATGCGGTTTGTAAGGTTCTGACAGAGCCTTCAATTCGGCATCATCGAGCTTGAGCTTTGTCGCGGCGACGGCGTCCGCCAGATGATGCGGCTTCGAAGCACCCACGATCGGCGCGGTGACCCCCGGCTGTTGCATCAGCCATGCGAGCGCGATCTGCGCGTTGGGGACGCCACGCTTTTGCGCAATCTCCGACACGCGATCCACAACGTCGAAATCGCTATCCTGGTAGTACATCTGATGCGCGAAATCATCGGACTGGGCGCGCGCGGTTTCGCCCTTGTCCTGCCGCCTGCGATTTCCGGCGAGGAATCCCCGCGCCAGCGGACTCCATGGGATCACGCCGATGCCCTGATCGCGGCACAGCGGCATCATCTCGCGTTCTTCTTCGCGGTAGACGAGATTGTAGTGGTTCTGCATCGAAACGAACCGCGTCTTGCCGAGCGAATCCGCGAGCGACAAATATTTGGCGAACTGCCATGCGAACATCGATGATGCGCCGACATAACGCGCCTTGCCCGCCTTCACCACATCGTGCAGCGCCTCGATGGTTTCCTCGATCGGCGTAGTCGGGTCGAAACGGTGGATCTGGTACAAATCCACATAGTCATGGCCCAGGCGGCGGAGGGAATTGTCGATTGCGTGCATGATATGCTTGCGCGACAGCCCGCCTTCGTTCGGCGACTTGCCCATGGGCATGAACACCTTGGTGGCGAGCACATACGCTTCGCGGCTGCCGGCATATTCCTTGAGCGCCCGGCCGGTGACCTCCTCGCTCACGCCCATGGAATAGACATCGGCCGTATCGAAGAAATTGATCCCCGCTTCGACGGCCTCGCGGAAGAACGGTTGGGATTCTTCCTCGCCCAATATCCATCCGCGCCATTTGTTGGAGCCGTAGGTCATGCAACCCAGGCAGATCTTCGAAACCTTGAGGCCTGTATTTCCGAGCCGCACTGTTTCCATGATTGTTCCTCCATGTCGCTGGAAGCGAGCATAGAGCGGACAGGCGAAACGGAGCGAGTCTAAAAGCCCAGCCAGCGCGCGATCAGTGCAGCGATCGGATCGGAAAATTTCAGCCGCGCCGTGCTCATGGCGACGACAATGCAATCCCCCCCTGCGTCTGCAACAGGGCGATGCAGTATATCCGGCGTCGACCACTGCAGATCGCCGCGCGCATAACTGCCGGTTTCATCCGAGTATCCGCCGGAAAGACAAAGCGTCAGTTCCTCGCCGCGATGGGTGTGCAGTCCCACGCCGGCGCCGGGCGCGGAACGCATGACGTAGGCAAATCCGGTTCCTCTCCGCAGCAGCGGCCGATAGGCGTGACCGCCGCCGATCTTCCGCCAGGGGACGTCATCGAAATCGCCGCCGATATAGGAGCGCAGCGGTTCGGGAACTTGCGACGGCGATCGCTCGGCAGCCGGTCTGCGTGCCGCTGCCGCGTCCAGGTGCGACAGGACCCGTTCCAGTGCGTTCGCAGAGAGAGGTTCCTCCGCGCTTTCCTCCAGAAGCTGGCCGCCGACGGCCTCGGCCTCCGCCACTGTGCGGCGACACAGCGGACAGAGCGCCAGATGCGTCGCCAGCACCAGCGCGGCTGCTTCGCCGCTCGCGCCTGCCGCATATTCCAGCAGCAACTCGTCCGGAGGATGATGCCGGATGCTCATGCGTCACCGCCCAGCGTCGTCTTGATCCGCGCCATCGCCAGCCGCAGGCGCGACTTAACCGTGCCGAGCGGCAGGCCGAGTTCCTTGGCGATCTGGCTATGCGCCTTTTCGGAAAAGAACGACATGCGCACGATTTGCGACTGTTCCGCCGAAAGCTTCCCTAGAGCGTCGCGCAATCGCGCGTCCTCACCGTCTCGCACCATTCTTTGATCGGGCTGCATGTCGCCATCCGGCACGAAGGCGGGATCGTTCGGATCGAACTCCGGGCGCTTCTCCCGGCGGATGGCGTCGATGCGCAGATTGCGGGCAATGGTGAACATCCAGGTCGAGGCCGAGGCTTTGTCCGGATCGAACATCGCGGCCTTGCGCCAAACCGTCAGCATCGCTTCCTGCGTGAGATCGTCCGCGAGCGCGGCACTCGCACCCAAACGCAGCAGATAACTTTTGATGCGCGGTGCGAAGTGGAGAAAAATGGTTTCAAATGCGGCGCGGTCGCGCTTGGTCGCCACCGCGACCAGCAGCGGCGTCATGGCTGCGGAATCTCCGGCCTTCATATCCTTCATGCCGGCGGGTTGAATGAAAGCAAGGCGGACACCCGCCCTTGCCCGCCGGAAGGGATCAACGCGCCGGATGTCGGCAACGGCTTGGCCATGCGCCATCATAGCCTCATTTACGGAATTGGCGCGGCGGCGGATCACAGCCAAATTCTTCCCCCTTCCGCCCGGGAAACATCGATGCGGCGCAGTGCAGCCGGCGTTGCGCGGGGATAAGCACCGCGCCACACTCACGCCATGCCGCAATTCGAATTCGCTCCCTACGATCTGCCGCCCGAAGCCGAAGCGCTGCGCGGCGAAGTGCGCGCCTTCCTGAAAGAGCAACTCAGGGACATGCCGTCGCGCAAACGCGCTCTGTCGTGGAGCGGTTACGGTCGGGACTTCTCCCGTGCGCTGGGCGCTAAGGGCTGGATCGGCATGACCTGGCCGAAGAAATATGGCGGCCACGAACGCAGCTACGCCGAGCGCTATGTCGTGCTGGAAGAACTGCTGGCGGCCGGCGCACCGGTGAGTTCGCATTGGGTGGCGGATCGGCAGAGTGGACCCTTGATGCTGCGCTTCGGGACGGAAGAGCAGCGCCAGTTCTTCCTGCCGCGCATCGCCAAAGGCGAGCTTTGCTTCTGCATCGGCATGAGCGAACCCAATTCCGGCAGCGACCTTGCCTCCGTGCGGACGCGCGCCCGGGAGGCTGACGGCGGATGGCGCGTGAATGGCCAGAAGATCTGGACCAGCGGCGCGCACCACGCCGACTACATGATCGCGCTGGTGCGCACCGACGACGGCGAGACTCGCCACACCGGCCTCACGCAAATGATCGTGGACGTGAAGAACAGCAAGGGCCTGACCGTTCGCCCGATCGAGGACATGGCGGGCAACACGCACTTCAACGAAGTGTTCTTCGACGACGTGTTCGTGCCGCATGAGCGTGTCGTGGGCCGCCCGGGCGACGGCTGGATGCAGGTGGGCGCGGAACTGGCCTTCGAGCGCAGCGGGCCGGAACGATATCTTTCTTCCTTGCGCCTTTTTCTCGAATTCATCCGCATGGTCGGCGACAACCCGACGGAAGCGGAACGCCTGCTCATCGGCCGCATGACCGCGGAGATGTGGACGCTGCGGCAAATGTCGCTCTCGGTGACGGGCGAGTTGCAGGCGGGGAAGTCACCGGCGGTCGCCGCGTCCATCGTGAAGGACATCGGCACGACGCTCGAACAGGCGATGCCGAAGGAGATTCAGGCCATCGCGCGCGATGGCGTCGATCTCTCGGTGAGCAATCCGTTCACCGATGTGCTGACTTATCTGCTGCAGACCGCGCCGTCATTCTCCTTGCGCGGCGGCACGCGCGAGATCCTGCGCGGGATCATCGCGCGGGACCTGGGCCTGCGCTAGGGCTGATAGGTCAAACCCACTTCCCACATGCGCGGTTCACCGTAGCTGATCGTGCCGTCCGCGGCTTGTGCCGTCGCGATATTGGCGTTGGTGACATTGTCGACGGCGACAAAGGCCGACAGCGTTTCGCTCAGAAGATAGGAACCCTTCAGGTCCAGCACGAAGGCCGAGCCAAGGCGCATGGTGTTCTGATCGTCCTCGAAACGGGCGCTTTCCCAGTGCAGATCGGCGTCGAGCTTCACCTTGGCGAACGGCAGCCATGTCGCGCCGCCGGTGATGGTGACAGGCGGCGCCTGTGCCGGCCGGTTGCCCGTGAGCGATGGCAGGCCGGGCGGAATGGCCGATGGATTCTCCTTCACCCGCGCGTCGGTGACGGAAAACGCCGCGCTCAACGACAACGCGTCGCTGAACCGCCAGGCGGCATCGCCCTCGAGGCCGAGCGCATCGATGTCACCCGCGTTGCGGCGCTGGAATGTGACGCCTGCGGGCGAAGACGCGATCGTCACGTTGGCGACGGCGTCATGAAGCTTGTTCCAGAATCCGGTGAGATTCCACGTGACGTCGCTGCCCAGCGCACCACCCCATCCGATCTCGGCGCCATAGAGTCTTTCCGGCTTCAGGTTCGCATTCGCCGTGGTGTTGTTGTTGCCAACCCGGAAGGGGCGATACAGCTCGTTCAAGGTCGGAACACGAAAGCCTTCATATGCCGCGGCACGCACATACTGGTCGCCGAAGATCGCGCGGCGGATGCCGGCGCGCGCGGTGGGCACGGTGCCGTCGCGGCCCTTGAAATCGCGGTCCACCGTCACCGCGTTGGTCGCGCGCACGGCCTGCACGAGATGACCCTGCGCAGTAGACCAATAGTCGGCGCGCATCCCCAGGGTCAGCAGCCACAGACCGTCGTCATAGGCGCCTTCGCCATAGACGCCGCCGACGGTTTCCCTGCCGCCGGAGCGGCGCTTCATCGTGAAGCCGGTGCCGTTGAAGCTGAACAGCTCACGGGACTCGCCGGAATCGACACGCAGATCGCCGCCCGCTTCCCAGCGGAAATGACCGCTGGATCCGAGCAGCGCCGCGTTGCCGCCGATGCCGAGCGCAGGCGTCGCATATTGATCGTTGGCGGGCGTCGCGCTGCTGCGGGGCGCAGGGAATGCCGGCACGGAGGCCGAGGTGTTCATGAACCCGCTGCTGATGAGCCAGCTCTGCAGGCGCCAACCAAGGTGATCGCCTTCATTGGGCAGGGACAGCGTGACGCTGGTGATCCAGCCTTTCGCTTCGGACTCCACCCCCTGAATGCCGCCGCCGCGCGCATCGTCGTAATATTCGGCGCGGGCGGAGAGCACCACGCCGCCGCTCAACTGCTTCTGTGCGCGCAAGCTCGCCTCGCCGCTGTCGAGCCAGAGGTGACTGTCCGCCGAGCCGCGGCGCGGAGGACGAATGGGAATCCAGCCGTTGGAGCGTTCGCCGGCGGCGCTGGCGAAGAGGTCGAAATCGCCGTCCTGAATGCCGCCGCTCGCGCCGGCGCGGACGGTGCCGAGGCTTCCGAAAGATGCATCCGCGATCGCGATGCCATCGGTCGTGTCGCGCTCGGTCAGAAGGATGGTGCCGGTGAGCGCGCCCGCGCCATAAGGCCCGGCGCCCGCGCCGCGCACCACTTCGGCGCCACCGAGATCTTCATAAGGGAGCGCACCCCAAATCACCCAGCCGCCGAACGGATCGTTCACCGGAACGCCGTCGAGCAGCACCGCCGTGCGCCCTGCACCGCTCGGCGCGATGGAACGCAGCGAAACGCCCTGCGTCGTCGCGTTGGCGTTGATGCTGTTGGAGCGGCGAAAGAGCGAAAGCCCCGGCACCTGCTCCAGCGCGTCATCGAGGCGGTCGGAGATCGCAAGCTGGTCGGCCGTGAGGGGCGTGACGGAGAAAGCGGCGTTGCCCACCGATTGCGGCAGGCGCGCGGCGGTAACGACGACAGTCTCCACCGGCGCCGCCGCGGCGGCCGATGCGCTGCTCAACAGCGCTGCAATGCAAAAGACCCCTGCTCGCATAGTCGTTCCCGATGACGGTATCGAAGCTATAACGCCCGCGGCATGGATTGACAGCGTTTGCCATGCTGAAATCGCGTGACTGTGGCGATGGGTCCACAAGCATGACGGATATGAAATGCCTGTCATCGCGCAATCGAGGTGATAGGCTTCCCGCTTTCCAGGGGAGGACCTCATGAACAAGACAGTCGTGGCCGCGAGCATCGTCGCGGCCGGTGTGGCGCTGCTGGCCGGCGCGCCGTCATTTGCGAAGGCGCCGCCGGCATCCATCGCAGCATCCATCGCCGACAAGAACCGTCCGGAAGCCGACACCAAGCGCGACGCCGATCGCAAGCCCGCCGCGATGCTCGAATTCGCGGGAGTGAAGAAAGGCGATGTCGTGGTCGACCTCATTCCCGGCAAGGGCTATTTCTCGCGCCTGTTCGCCGACGTGGTGGGACCGACGGGCCATGTCTACGCCTTCGAGCCGACGGAGTTCGATGCGGAGTTCGAGAAGTTCAAGATCACCGTCCCCACCGGCACGATGCCGGATTATCCGAACGTGACCTATCTCCACGCTTCCATCGCCAAGCTGCCCATCCCGCAGCAGGCGGACGTGATCTGGACGTCGCAGAACTATCATGACCTGCACGACAGCTTCACCGGCCCCGTTGACATCGCCGCGTTCAACAAGGCCGTCTATGACGCGCTGACACCCGGCGGCACGTTCATCGTGCTCGATCATGCCGCCCAGAAGGGCTCGGGCCTGCGCGACACCGACACGCTGCATCGCATCGACCCGGCGGTGGTGAAGAAGGAAGTCGAAGCGGCCGGCTTCGAATTCGTGGGCGAGAGCAAGGTCCTTCGCAACCCGGCGGACGACCACAGCAAGAAGGTCTTCGATCCGTCGATCCGCGGGAAGACGGATCAGTTCGTGTTCAAGTTCCGCAGACCGTAACGAGTCCGCCCTCTCCTTGAGGGCCGACAGAATTCGAAGCGCAGCGAAGTATTTTTCGGGGAGGGCGCTATCGCGCATCCCTCCCCGAAATTTGCGAAGAGCAAATATCGACCCTCCCTCAAGGGAGGGAGGGTTTTAATGCAGCGCCTCGCCCGCGATGGTGATGCGGTGCATCAGGCGTTCATGGCCGTGATAGTCATTGAGCGCATAGTGCCACGTTGCGCGGTTGTCCCAGAAAGCGATGGAGCCGGGCTTCCAGTCAAAGCGGGTGTGGAAGCGTGCGTTCATCGCGTGCGCGAAGAGCTTGTGCAGCAGGGGCTGGCTTTCCGCGATCGTCTGGCCTTCGAAGCGCAGCACGAACCCGGGATTCACATAGAGCGCCTTCTTGCCCGACAGGGGGTGCGTGATCACCACCGGATGCACCGCCTCGCCCACCGCTTCGTCATTGGCAAACTCGGTGCGCTCCTCGTTGTTGTAGTAGGCCTTCGATCCGAAGACGTGAGAGTTGGAATGCACCGCTTTCAAGTCCGCGATCTTTTCCTTCGTCTCGTCATCCAGCGTGTCGTAAGCCGCATACATGTTGGCGAAGAGCGTGTCGCCGCCCGATGGCGGCAGGATGCGCGCGACGAGGATGGAGCCCATCGCGGGGATCTGGTCGTAGGAATGATCGGTGTGCCAGCCGCCGCCGATATTGGTCTTCTGCTCTTTCTCTTTTCCAACTTTCGCGATCTCGCGATAGCCGTCGATATGCGGGAAGAACTTGTTGACGTCGATCTCGCCGAACTT
The DNA here is from genome assembly GCA_051959625.1 of Rhizomicrobium sp. Lineage (GTDB taxonomy): Bacteria > Pseudomonadota > Alphaproteobacteria > Micropepsales > Micropepsaceae > Rhizomicrobium. Next base: position 22 of record JBQCFD010000135.1, on the reverse strand, counting down.
CTTCGCGAACGCGATGTGCTGG
>JBQCFD010000134.1:0-9156 GCA_051959625.1 Rhizomicrobium sp. | reverse complement strand
CTGGAAAGAAACGCTATGACGTCGTCCTGCCCCATCCGGATCTAGTCCCTGGCGAAATGCGGCCGTCAACAATGTGGATGCGCCGGTCGCATTCGGCCGCGAAATCGAGGTCATGAGTGACCACGACGACTGTACGCCCTTTTTCGCGCGCCAGATCCTTCAAGATGTCGCGCACGATGGCGCTCGATACGGTGTCAAGGTTGCCGGTCGGCTCATCCGCGAGAATAATCGCAGGATTGTTCGCAAGAGAACGCGCGATCGCGACCCGCTGGCTCTGCCCGCCCGACATCTGGTGAGGAAGCTTCTCCGCCTGGGCTTCCAACCCCAGATCCTTCAGCAGAGACAGCGCCCGCGCGCGCGGCTCGTCGTCCAATGATCGGCCCAGACGCTGTATCGGTATCTCGACGTTCTCGCGCGCTGAGAATTCGGGCAGCAAAAAATTGGACTGGAATACAAAGCCGAGATGCGAGAGGCGCAGATCCGCAAGCTGATCGTCGCTTAATGAAGATACCTCCGTATCTTCGACCCACAGCCTGCCTGCCGTTGGCTTGTCGAGAATTCCCAGAAGATACAGCAACGACGATTTTCCCGAGCCCGAAGGACCGATAATCGCAGCGAACTCTCCGCGGCGGATCTCCAAATTCACATCTCGCACAAGCGTGACCGGTATTTCGCCGGATAGCTCGCGCGTCAGGCCCTCGGCTTTCAACACGATATCGCTCATGCGCCGGCTCCGCGCAGAATATCGACCGGCTTCAGCCTAGCGGCCTTGCGCGCCGGGAGGACGGCCGCCCCGACGGCAGCTATGAAGGCGAAGCCTCCAGCGATGGCGAACTGTTTCCAGCCCCAGTCGATCGGCATTCGGGTCAGCTGCGACGTGCCGGGAAATTTGAACGACAGCCGGCTCAATGCGTACATGATCGCGGTGCCGAGCGGCAGTCCCAGAATGCAGCCGCTGACGCCGAGCGCGATGCCCTGGAGAAGAAATATCTGCAGAATGTCGTCCGCGTGGAATCCCATCGACTTTAGGATCGCGATATCGCGCTGTTTCTCCATCACCACCGTCGAGATGACGTTATAGATTCCGAAGGCAGCGACGACGAGGACCGCGCTGACGACGCTGTACATGATGATATTCCGCAGCGCGAGCGTGCTCAGAATATCTTCCGAAGCCTCCTGCCATGAGACCGACTTGTATCCGACATGCGCTTCGACCTGGGCCGCAATCGTTCGCGCCTGATAGGGATCGGAAAGTTTGATTACGATGGTATTGGCGCGGTTGGGACGGTCGAGAAGCGCCTGGGTTCGCTTGAGCGAAAGGAACACCTGGCTTTCGTCGAAGCTGGCGCGCCCGGTGCGGAAGATGCCGACGATCTTGAACGCATGCGATTGGCCGGTGGCGGCGGATACCGTGATGGTTTCGCCGCGCTCAAGCGATAGCACCCGCGCCAATTCGCTGCCGATGATGATGCCGTCCGGATCCTCCACAAGGTCCCCGATCGAACCTTCGACCATGTACTGACCGATGGTCGAAACGGTCTCGATGTCCTTCGGAATCATACCGTTCAGGGACAACCCCATATCCTTGCCGGCAAAACTCAGAAGTCCCTGCCCCTGCAGCATGGGCGAGGCCTGCACGCCCGGGAGCCGCCGCAAATAGTCGAGATCCCGTTTGTAATTTCGGATGCCGCGCGTCTCTGTCTCTGGCTTGACGCGATGCATCTGCACCACCGCGGCGGGATAGCGGCGTTCCACAGGCTGGATTTGCGAATTGCGATATTCGTCCTGAACGGTGATGTGCGGAGAATTGTCGATCAGCCGGTGGATGAAGTCGGTCTCGGAGCCCTGCATCATGGCCGAGATACCCAGAAAGAAAGCCGTGCCCAGCGCGATCCCCATAAGCGACACGAAGGTCTGGCGCCGGCGCGCAAGGAGATGGCGCAGCGCGATATTGAGAAAAAGCGGGATCATGGTCCGCCCGACAGTCTTGTGTGGGGTAAACGGTGCGACGCGGGAACATCGGCAGCATTCACCACCACAACATCGTTCCGGGAGAGTCCGCGCAGGATTTCCACCCAATCGCCATTCTTTGCACCCGTGACCACCGGGGTGGCCACGGCGACGCCATTCACAACACGCCAGACGGCGCCGTTCGAAAATGCCGTTTCCGGCAACAGCATCGCCGAAGGCTCGTCGCGGGAAATGATGTTCGACTCGGTTGTCATGCCGATCCGCAACGGACTTCCGGGCGGCAAAGCTATCCTGACGCGATAGCTGCGTCCGATGGGATCGCCCTTGGGCGTCACGCTGGTGACGCGGCCTTCGAAGACCTGCTGCGGAAATGCATCCGCGCGGATCAGGACCTTCAGGCCGGAATGCACCAGCGGGACATCCTCCTCGTCGATCTGTGCGGAAATGCGAAGCTCTCCGTTGCAGGAGATCCAGAAGACAGGCGTGTTGGCTGCAACATACTGGCCGATCTCGCCGTCGCGCTGGATCACATAGCAATCGCCGGGCGATGTCAGTGCCATGAATCCTGTCAGAGCTTGTGCCTCAGCCACAGCGGCGCGCGCGGCGTCCCAGGTCGCTTTCGCGCGGTCGTAGATTTGCCGCGCAATCGCGCCGTCCTTCAGCAGCGCCGTGTCGCGCTTGAAATCCTGCGCTGCGAAGCGCTCCTGCGCGACAAGCTGTGCGACATCGCTGGCCATGTCCTTGTTTTCGAGCTGCGCCAGTCGTTGCCCCGTGTTCACATAATCGCCTTCGTCGGAATCGAGTTCGATGATGCGGGCGCCTACCCGCGGCGCTACCGGCATCATGACCGCCGCCTCTACCGTACCGCTGCCATAGACCGCAGTGATCGCACGACCGATCCGCGGATGCATGACGGTGACCGGTTCGATTTTCAGCCAGACAATCAGCGCGGTAGCGGTCGCCAGCAAAGCGAAAGCCGCTATGCCGAAATAGATCGATCGTCTGCGCATTCGAGAAAAGCCGCCGCAATAGAAGCGAGAGATTTATCGCCCAAGGGCCACGGCCTGGCGCTGATCTTCATCAACCGTCAGGGAACGATCGTCACTGGCACGGCCGACAGGCTTGCGAGCTTTTGGGAGACACTGCCAAGCAACAAGCCGGCCAGCCGCCCACGGCCACGCCTGCCGGCAATCAGAACATCAGGTTTGTGACTTTCGACGATAGCCAGAAGCTCTTCCGCCGGATCGCCAATGAGCGCATGAACTTTCTCGATCGAGGCGCCCAACTCGGTAGCCCGCTGCCGCGCGCTTCGGAGCACGGCTTGCGCTTCCATATCGATGATATCGCCCTTTGCCATATGCTCCATGCGCGCGAATTCGCGCAGTTCGCCGCTCGGGACCGGACTTGAGACTGTCACAATGGAGAGCGGCACACCGGATGCAGACGCCAGATGCGCCGAGAAAGTGACGGCGCGCATCCCGCCTTCCGATCCATCGGTCGCCACGAATATCCGGTCCATGGAAAAATGCTATGCGGCTCTAAGCACCCGATATTGAGGCAGATCACATTTCCTCATTCCATCTGGCAGATTGGGTGCCCACGGTCATCGAGCTCGCCGCATACCGTATGCCAAAACGGCAGGACGTGGTTCTGCACCTCGGTTATTTCGCGGCGCAAGACCGCAAGTGGCACCGGATCGGCCTGCAACAACGGCGCGTAGATGAGGCCGCATTCGGGACCTTCGACGATCTGTCTTTCGCAGGCAATTGGTAGCAGAACATTGTATCGCGCCACGACGAAATCGAGCACTTCCATCGGATTTTGACTTGGAGGCTGATCCGCATCCGGCAACTTCATCAGAATCGTTACCTGATCCAGCATCGCAACCAGTCGTCCGGCATCGATCGTCAGGATCGTGTCGTCATCCGGAGGCCGCGCATTTGCGTCAAACGATGCGATTGCCGTGCAGAAGATCACGGCAACCGCCCAGCAATATCGCATAACCTTGCTCTCCAATTTTCCGACCCTATCAGTGCAGGTGCCAGTTGCCGTCGGCTTCGAAGCACGCTGTGCCCTGTCGCAGATAGCGATGCCCATTGATCGTGTGATCCAGCGCGAAATCCCGGCACTGAACGCCGTGAGCGCGAAAGACCCAAGTAGTCCGGAAAAGCCCGTGACATTTGCGGGTGGCGTTCAGCCAGTAATAGGATTTTCCGACCGGCCCGCGCAGCGCCGCGGCAAAGGCCCGAAATGCAGCCGGCCGATCCGCGCAAGCGATGTCGTGGGCGATTTCTTGGCCTGCAACGCCTTCGAGGACGATTCCCGAATAGCTGTCAGCATGTCCGACCGGTGCGTTCTTTTTCGGGCAGCCCTCATTATCGAGGGCCGGCTGACCGGCAGATGCGATTCCGCCCAGAAGCGGAAGATGCAGGCCGATGATCAGCCACATTGCGATTTTCAACGAGCTTCGCATGCCAGGATTAGGACACTGGCGGCGGCAACCTGTCGTTGCTTCAAATCAAATCTGCGCTTCGATCAGATCGCTCTCACCATTTTCGCACGCGACCGACATCCACATGCACGAAATCCTGGGAGGGATAGTAACCCACGCCACCAGCCTGCAACGCGAGCGCCGCATTGTGCAACCGGTCGAGCGGCACATCGGCCAGGCGGATGTCCATGGCCATGCCCTTCATATGCAGGCTATGGGCGGCCACGCCGTTGCTGTGCTCATGCATGGCCGCATTTGTGGCGGGCGAGCGATAGCCGGAAATGACCTGAACCTCCGCGTTGCTCCCCAGTTGCCGCTGCAGAAGCGTTACAAGATCAAGAAGCTTCGGTTCGATGACGTGGACTTCGTTGTTGCGGTAATCCCGTAACAAGTGGTTTGCGGCCGAAAGCGCATCCGGCACGTAGGCGCCGTCGATCCAGTACGCGAAATTGTGCCTCTCGCCTGTATGGAGATTGCTCAAAGCAAGAGATCGGACATTCGCTTTTCCGGAGCTCGCAAGCGCAGGACTTGCAACCCCCGCAACGAGCGCAGCAGCGGACAGGCGCAATAGCCGGCGCCTCTCGAGATCTTTCATATGACTCTCACAATTTGCGGCGCACGTCTGCACGAGCGCCGTGGGCCAATACCATTGAAGAAAGTCGCGAACTATCCAGCCTTTTCGGCCTGGCAATCCATGTTCAGCGACACGCGGCCAAACAGGCGTTGCCCCGCTAGTGCGGCGAGCAACCGGCCATCGCGCCCATAAATATCGGGCCTGAAACCGACGGCACCGTCCTGATCGGCAATCGCTGTCCAGTAGAGCACATAAACAGGCAGGGTCCTGTCAAGTGAAATCCGCTGATTGACGCCTGAGGCGATCAGCGAATCCAGCTTTTCCTTGCCCGCGGCGATATCGCCCGTCAACGCATAGGACGCGAGCGGCTCGATCTGCTGAACCCGCATGCAGCCATGGCTGAAGTGCCGGTCGTTGCGGGAAAACAAGCCGCGCGCAGGCGTGTCATGCAGATAGGAGTTGAACCGGTTGGGCATCTCGAGCTTGAGAAAGCCGAGCGCATTATCGGCGCCTGGTTGCTGTTTCAACGTGCCGTCTTCGGTTGCGAAGATGTGTTGGCCCGCCATATAGCCGGGGTGGCGCTTCTCCTTGGGAAGTATCTCGCGGCGCGCGATCGTAGCGGGAATATTCCAGTAGGGATTGACGGTAACTGCAACCACGTCCGCGGCAAACATCGGCGTCGGCGTCGCGCGCTTTCCAGCGATGATGCGCGAGGCAAGAATGACATTGCCATGGTCGACGACCTTCAGGGTCGCGTCCGCCGCATTCACTTCGATATATCGTTCCGGAAAGGCAGGCAGCCAGCGCCAACGCTCCATATTGGCCACAAGCTGATCGATGCGCTGGCCCACCGGAACGTTCAACGCCGCAAGGGTTTCCTTGCCCAGCGTTCCTGTTGCCTCAAGGCCATTTCGAAATTGATATTGCTTCACCGCACCGGAGAGTGTCGCGGGAGATTCCATCTCGGCGTCCAGACCCTGGTCTTCGGAGGCGAGACGGCGCCGCAAGAGCGTGAGCCCTGCGGCGTCGTCCGGTTTCGGCATTGCGGTAATCTGGGGCCATCCGCCTTCATTCTGGATCGCTCGATAGCGCGCAAGCTCAAGTTTCAAGTTTTCATATTCCCGGTGCGCGGGCCGAACCGACATCAGGCTTTGCTCTAACGCTCCGGATGCCAGCGCGGCGGAAAGAGTCGAAACCGGATCGAAAGCGACGGCGGGCACTTCGATGTCGTTTTCGATCTGCGACGGCACCACACGCCCCATGCGCAGATCGTGCATGTAATCGAGGATGCCGGCGGTGAGCAGAAGATCGTACTCGGCCATCGCCGTAGAGAAACCCAGCGACCGGCGCAGGTGAATTGCGGCGACATGGTAGGCGGCTGCAGCAAGGCCCTCCGCTTCCGCGCCTTCGATTGCCGAAAGCGCGACCTCTGCATCCCTCTCTTGTTGGGTACCGCCCTGCCAGGCCGGCATGTCGTTTCGGGCCGCATAGAACCGCCGCAATTCATCCAGCTTGAGGTGATATGCGCTTAACGGCTGGCTGGGGTGCGCGAGTGCCTCTTTTATCGTGATGGCAGACGGAGCCTGCACGATCGGGGGTGGAAAAGCGGCGGGTTCCTGGGCGAAAGCAGCTCCGGCAAGGGCTAGAGAAACCACGATACTGCGGGACAAAAAGCGCAACGCCACAACTCCATGATGAAGTAATCAAACCGTGGTTGGCCATGTTCATTTTGTGCGAGATCAACAGCACGGCGTATTTCGCGAAATTGCCTATCCGGCGCATCTCGATGATCGAGTCGCAAATGATGGCCACGGGGGTTTACCGCCGCGGCAGGTGCGCTACATCTGGGGGTGGTCGACTAGGGGCTGTCTTCGGCTGAAGGATAGGGGACCCTGGACCCTGACGGCCCGATCCTGCGTTCTCGAGATTTCCAAGTAAATGAAAGACTTAAGCCATAAATTCTGCGTCGCCCCCATGATGGAATGGACGGACCGGCATTGCCGGTTTCTCCATCGCCAACTCACGCGTCATGCGCTGCTCTACACGGAGATGGTGACAGCAGATGCGATCATGCGCGGGGACCGCTCGCGGCTCCTGAGCTTCGATGCGCGGGAGCAGCCGGTGGCGTTGCAATTGGGCGGATCGGAGCCGGCGAAGCTGGCCGAAGCCGCGAAGATCGGTGCCGATTTCGGATATGTGGAGATCAATCTCAATGTCGGCTGTCCATCGGACCGCGTGCAATCGGGACGCTTCGGCGCATGCCTGATGCGGGAGCCGCAGCTTGTTGCCGAATGCGTCGCTGCCATGCGCGCGGCGGTTTCAATTCCGGTTACTGTAAAATGCCGCATCGGCGTGGACGACCAGGACCCCGAGGTCTCCTTGCGTGAAACTATCACACAATGCACCGGCGCCGGGGCCACCATATTCGCAGTGCATGCGCGCAAGGCATGGCTCGAGGGTCTTTCGCCCAAGGAAAATCGAGAGGTCCCCCCGCTCGACTACGATCTCGTCTATCGGGTGAAGCGGGAGAATCCGTCGCTGACGATCATCGTCAATGGCGGCATAACCGGCCTCGATCCGGCCCGCGCGCATCTGGCGCATGTTGACGGCGTCATGCTTGGCCGCGCGGCCTACCACACGCCATCGATCCTCGCCGACGTGGATGCGGGCTTCTTCGGCGGCGAGCCGGCGAATGTCGAACAAGCGGTTGATGCTTATCTGGAATATGCAGAGCAGCAGCTTGGCCGCGGCGTTCCGCTGAATGCCATGACCAAGCACATGCTCAATCTCTTCAATCGGCGTCCTGGTGCACGCGCCTTTCGCCGGCATCTTAGCGAGAACGCCACGCGCCCGGGTGCGGACCTGTCGGTGCTGCGCGATGCGCTTGCGCACATGGATCGCCTCCAGGTGGAAGCCGCTTAACCCCGCGCACTAGATCTTCTGGTCGTATTCGCCGACTTCGGGATGCTTTGTCAGACGCTTGTCGAGGTCGGCGAACATCGCGCGCATCTGCGCTTCCGACACCGGGCTTTCGCACACCACCACGAGCGACGGCTTGTTGGACGATGCGCGCACCAGCCCCCACGTTCCGTCTTCCAGCGTCACGCGCACGCCGTTCACGGTGACGACGTTGGCGATCTTCTGGCCGAGAATTTTCGCGCCATTCTTCTGCGCGTCGGAATATTCCTTCACCATCGCATCGACGACCTCGTATTTGCGGTCGTCAGGGCAGAACGGCGCCATGGTTGGCGTGCCCCAGGTCTTGGGCAGATCGGCGATGAGCTGCGACATCCTTTTGCCACCCGCGCGATCCAGCATCTCCAGCACGGCGATGGCGGCGACGATGCCGTCATCATAGCCGCGGCCCACCGGCGGATTGAAGAAATAATGCCCGCTCTTCTCGAAGCCGGCGAGCGCCCCCAGCTCATGCGTACGGCGCTTCATGTAAGAGTGTCCGGTCTTCCAGTAATCGACCGTCGCGCCGTTCGCTTTCAGCACCGGATCGATCTCGTAGATGCCCGTGGACTTCACGTCCGCCACGAATTTCGCGTTCTTGTTGCGGGCGGAAAGATCGCGCGCCAGCAGCACACCCACCTTGTCGGCGAAGATCTCCTCGCCCTTGTCGTCCACCACGCCGCAGCGGTCGCCGTCGCCATCGAAGCCGACGCAGATATCCGCCTTGTGCTCGCGCACGGCAGCCGCCATCGCGTGCAGCATTTCCATGTCTTCCGGGTTCGGATTGTATTTGGGGAAGGTGTAGTCCAGTTCGACATCCATCGGCACCACGTCGGCGCCGATACGGCGCAGCGCTTCCGGCGCGAACGCGCCTGCCGTGCCGTTACCGCAGGCTGCGATCACCTTGATCGGCTTGGAGAGCTTGTGGCCCTTGGTCACCGCTTCCAGATACTGCTCACGGAAATTTTCGACATACGTATAGATGCCTCCTGCACGTGGCTTGCCTTCGCCACCCAACACGATCTGCTTCAACCGGCCGATTTCCTCCGGCCCGAACGTCAACGGGCGCGCCGCGCCCATCTTCACGCCGGTCCAGCCGTTTTCGTTGTGGCTCGCCGTGACCATAGCTACCGCCGGGCAATCCAGCGCGAACTGTGCGAAGTAT
>JBQCFD010000133.1:0-26742 GCA_051959625.1 Rhizomicrobium sp. | reverse complement strand
GCATCCAAGCCTGAAGGGCTGATCGAAATGGAAATGGTCGATCCCATCGTCTTCCGCCTCACCATTTTCGTGCTGGCGATCTTCGTCGGCTACTTCGTGGTGTGGTCGGTCACACCTGCGCTGCACACGCCGCTGATGGCGGTGACGAACGCGATCTCCTCGGTGATCGTGGTCGGCGCGCTGATCGCGGTGGCGGTGCCGGCGCTCGATTCCGCGTCATGGACGTCCAAGGGACTCGGCTTCGGCGCACTCGTCCTGGCATCCGTAAACATCTTCGGCGGCTTCCTCGTCACCCAGCGCATGCTGGCGATGTACAAGAAGAAGGGTTGAGGCCGCGATGAAAGCCGATATCGCAGCACTTCTTTATCTCGTCTCCGGCGTCCTGTTCATCATGGCGTTGCGTGGGCTGTCGTCGCCGGCGTCGAGCCGCGCGGGCAACCGCAATGGCATGATCGGCATGACCATTGCCGTGCTGACCACCTTGTGGGTTGCAGGCGTCTCCGATCCGCTGACATGGGTTCTGATCGTGGCGGGGCTGGGTATCGGTGGTGGCATCGGCGCAGTCACCGCGCGGCGTATCGCCATGACGGACATGCCGCAGCTTGTCGCCGCGTTCCATTCGCTCGTCGGTCTGGCGGCGGTACTGGTCGCGGGCGCGGCGTTCTATTCGCCCGATGCGTTCGGCATCGGCAGCGAAGGCGCGATCCGCACGCAGAGCCTGATCGAAATGAGCCTCGGCGTCGCCATCGGCGCGATCACCTTCGCAGGCTCGATCATCGCTTTCGCCAAGCTCAACGGAAACATGTCCGGCGCGCCGATCCTTCTGCCCGCGCGCCATCTGCTGAACATCCTGCTTGCCGCGATCATCGTCGGCCTCATCGTCTGGTTCACGATGCACCAGCCGGCTTGGGCGTTCTGGGCCATTGCTGTGCTGAGCTTCGTTTTCGGCATCACGCTCATCATTCCCATCGGCGGCGCGGACATGCCGGTCGTCGTTTCCATGCTCAATTCCTATTCGGGCTGGGCGGCGGCGGCGATGGGTTTCACGCTGGAGAACTCCGCGCTCATCATCACCGGCGCGCTGGTCGGCTCGTCGGGCGCGATCCTGTCCTACATCATGTGCAAGGGTATGAACCGCAGCTTCGTCTCGGTCATCCTCGGCGGCTTCGGCGGCGAAGTGGCGGCGGCAGGCGGCAAAGTGGAAGCGCGTCCCGTGAAGCAAGGCAGCGCAGATGATGCCGCCTTCATCATGAAGAACGCGGGCAGCGTCATCATCGTGCCGGGTTACGGCATGGCGGTGGCGCAGGCGCAGCACGCGGTGCGCGAAATGGCCGATATCCTGAAGAAGGAAGGTGTGAAGGTTTCCTACGCCATTCATCCCGTCGCGGGCCGCATGCCGGGCCACATGAACGTGCTGCTCGCCGAAGCGAACGTGCCCTACGACGAAGTGTTCGAGCTGGAAGACATCAACAGCCAGTTCGCGCAGGCCGACGTGGCTTACGTCATAGGCGCCAATGACGTGACCAACCCGTCGGCCAAGACCGATCCCAAATCGCCGATCTTCGGCATGCCGATCCTCGACGTGGAGAAGGCCAAGACCGTGCTCTTCATCAAGCGCGGCATGGGCAGCGGCTATGCGGGCGTGGAGAACGAGCTCTTCTTCCGCGACAACACCATGATGCTCTTCGGCGACGCCAAGAAGATGACCGAAGAAATCGTCAAGGCGCTGGGCTGATCTTCGCGGCTTCGCTATCATCGCGGCCATGGCCGGGTGTTTTTTCCAATTTGATCGGCGTTCCCGCCACCGAAGCGCAGGTACGCGCGGAAGTAGCCAAATTCGTCAAGACGCGCGACGTGCACATGATGCGCGAGGTGATGAACGACAATCTCGCCCACATGACGAGCAAATCCGGCGCACTTCTGCAGGCGCAAGGCATCTTCATCGCGGTCGCCACCTATCTGTTGTCGCAAGGCTGGCCGCGCGTGCTGGCGCTGGTCTCGATCTTCCTGCTCACCATCGCCGCGCTGGCGGTGATGACAAACCTGCGCACCGTTTTCATCGGCCGCGCGCCGCATATCGAGGATGACGAGGAAGCGGAGGTCGAGATCGTGGTGCAGACCTCGCTGCTCGCGGCCCGGCGCGGCGTCTTCTTCAATATCGCGCTCTATCTGACGTTTCTGTCGATCCTGCTGCTCGCCTTCGGCGCGGCGCTTCTCGAAGTCCATCACTGACGATCCGTGCTAGGCTCGCTCAAGAATTTGGGAGCGGGCAGCATGCAGGGGATCGTTATTCGTGACGCCGACGCCGCGCGCGACAAGGCGGCGATGCTCAGCTTCATCATGGGGTCGCAACACTATGAACATGCGATAGAGCCGAACCGCAGGCTCGATCCGCCGGTCACCGAGGAGCACTTCGCACGCCTCGCCAAACAACTGGAGGAACAGGAAGGGCGCATCTTCATCGCGGAAGATGCGGGCGGCGCCGCGCTCGGCTGGGGCGTGGTCGGCGGCTATATGGGCGAGGTTTTCGTCGTTTCGGAAGAGCGCCACTACGCCTACATCTTCGAACTGTTCGTCGTCGAAGCCATGCGCGGAAAAGGTATCGGCCGTGCATTGATCGCGGCCTGCGAGGATTGGGCGAAGACGAAGGGCTTCAAAACCATCCTCATCGGCGTGCTCGCCGGCAACACCAGCGCCGCCGGGCTTTATCGCAGCGCCGGCTATGCGGACTACGCGATAGAACTGATGAAATACCTCCGCTGAAGCCATGCGGCTTCGGCGAACGGGCAACGCAAGTGCTGCAATCCTGCGGCTGCGGAACCGATGCTAGAAGCGCTTCCTTCGAAGGAGCGCATTCATGGATCACTATCATACCTGGTTCGACCTGAAGCCCGGCGTCAAGGACACGGAGTTCGCGCGCAACATGGCGCGCTACATGAACCATCTGAAAGAGAACAAGCTGATCGAAGGCTGGCGTCTCACGCGCCGAAAGCTCGGCTTCTCGCCGCCGGAATGGGGCGAGTTCCATATCGTGATGGAGACCAAGGATCTGGCGCAGCTCGATGCCGCTTTCAACCATGTCGCCTCGCGGCGCGAGCCGGTGGAGAGCGTGCATTTCGGCGTCAACGCACATGTCCAGAATCTGAAAATCGCGCTCTATCGCGATTTTCCGGACGCTGTTCGCCACGAAGGCGAGGAAAAATTCTGATATCGTCAAAAAGCTGCCCCATTTTGCCGGAAAGAACCGTCCAGCAAAGGAGGCAGATATGAGCGAATTTCTTTCCACTTCCCGCAACCGCGCGATCCTGGGCATCGTGGCGGTGGTGATCGTCGTGCTGGCCGGCGGCGGCTATTACTACTGGTCCAAATCCGGGTCCGCCGCGGGCAATGGCCAGGTCGCCTCGCTGGCCGAGAACGGCGTGTGCAAGGCCATCGTCGCGCAGGCCCGCGCCTATGGCGTGTTGCCGCCGGACGCGAAGAAATCGGGCGAGAAGTCGGTTTCCGACAGCGATCCCACGCGCATCACCTGCAATGCCGAGGCCGACAATGCCACCTTCACGCTTATCGCCAATGTGCCGTGCGACGATGCGAAGGACGACAAGTGCCTTCTGCTGCAGAAGGTGACGAAGTCCGACGGCACCGCGCTCTACGATACGCAGAACATCTAGAGCAGCGCGATCCCTTCGATCACGAAGCCCAACCCGAATGCGATGCCGGCGGCCAGCGCTGCCGGCATCGCCATATGCGGCACGAGCGCCAGCAGGCCGAGCACCAGCGCGGCGATGAAGAGGATGGCCGCCAGACCCGATTTCGCGCGGCGCTGCAGAATGTCCGCGCCAACGAACGCTGCCCCGAACAAGGCCAGCGCCGCACCCGGCTGATAGAGCGCCACGCCCGTCGCAGCACCGATGCGGATCATCAGAAGTCCGGCCACGCCGATGACTGCGCCCGCCTTGCCGAGCCGTCTTGCCGCCGTCCCGAAGCCGATGAAGCCCAGGATGAGGAAGACATCGATCAGCACATAGAACGTTCTGAGCGCGGAGCCGTGGATCATATGCTCGAGCAATGGCTCGATCAGCCGCAATACGCCGCCCACGATGGCTGCCAACGCCAGAACGTAAATTCCACCGTGTCTTCTAGCCATGTCGCCCCAGAACCCCGATCGCGTGCCGCGCGGCGGCAAGATAGACGGGATTCGGGTTGAGCGCATATTCGCGCAAGGCGACTTCCGTGAATTTGATGGCGTGATCGTCGCCGGTATCCACCGCCAGCGCGATCAGGCGGTATGGCGTCTCCTGCGGTTGGGCGACTTTCCCGAAATCCGGTCTGGCCGTGCCGTAAACCGAATAGAGCGCCGCGGCCGTCTGCCAGCCATGGCGCAAGCCCGCCCGCGCCGTCTGCGCATCGAGATATTGCGCCAGCGTGCGCAGTGCCGCGAGCGCCGTCACGCTGTGGATGAACGCGATCACGGTGTAGGCATCGTGCGCGTTGGCGAGATCGACGCGCGCGAAGGTTTCCGTGAGCTCGGAAAGTATCCTCGCCGGATCGCCATCAACGTCGAGCATCCCGATCACCGGCGCGAAGCCGGGGAAATCGTTCAGGCTGCGCAAGCCCGTGGTGAAACCGCCGCGCTCCTCGCGCGCCTTGCCGGGCGAAAAAGGCACCAGCGCGATGGCCTCCCGGGCCTGCACCGGCACGCCTGCGTAATCCGCTGCGGGAAGCGTCGTGTAGCTCGATGCCCAAAGGCCGAACGCATCGGCCAGTTCCTGCATCCGCTCCGGCGTCTCATGCTCGGCGAGGCTGCGCACCGCATGGCCTGCGCGGATGATGCCATGCGCGGCATCGGAGCAAGCGCCCGGCGCCAGCCGCGCCGTCCAGCGCGCGGTGAAATCCTTCCAGTGCGAGCGCGCAAGATCGCCCGCCAGGAACGCGGCCCAATCGAAGGGCGCATTGTTGCCCAGCGCCGCTTTCCATTCACCGATGGCATGCGACGGCTTCTGCCGCGGCATCATCAATCCGCGCAGCGGCCAGTTCTTCTCGATCCACGGCATCACGGCGTCGGCACGGCCCATCGCGGCGAGCGCTTCGCTCACCATCGGCGCATGATTGGTGAATCCGTTGGAGAGATCGGGACCGTAGCTGCTCAGAAAGCGCAGCGCGCGATCCATCTGCGAATAATCTTTGTGCGACGTCATGGGGCTCATGGCATCAAGATAAGTATGCCATATCCCCACTTTCCATCTGCGCTTTGCGGCAAAGCGCGGCGAGCCGCCCTGCGCTGCGCTCAATGCCATGAAAAACTTGCGGTTATCGCGTGCGCGAGGGTCCGCCGCTATCGCGGGAAGATGTGGAGCTGTGCGTGCTGCAGCAGCATGATCGTCTTGGCATCGCAGATGCGCCCGTCGTTCATCATCGCCACGGCTTCGTCGAAGGCGAGTTCCAGCACCTCGATGTCCTCGCCCTCCTGCGCAAGGCCGCCGCCCTTGTGATGGCGCGCCGCCGGATCGTATTCCCCGGTGAAAAGCGTCACCGTCTCCGTCACCGCGCCCGGGCTCATGAAGGCCGCAAACACCTGCTCGACATTGTATGGCTTGAATCCGGTTTCCTCTTCCGCCTCGCTGATGACGCGCGCCTTGGGGCCGGCCTTGTCCAGCAGGCCCGCCGCCACCTCGATCAACATGTCGCGATAGCCGTTCATGAATGCCGGCATGCGAAATTGCCGCGTGAGCACCACGGTGCGCGCGGCGCGGTTGAACAGCAGGATCGCGCAACCGTCGCCGCGGTCGTAGACTTCGCGTTTCGTGCGCTGCCATGTGCCGTCGCCGCGCTTCCACGAGAAGGTGATGTTCTTCAGGACATAGTGATTGTCGGAGAGGATCTTGCTGTCTTCGATCCGGACGCGCTCGGAAATGTCGCTCACATGATCTCCCCGGGCGATGCAGGAATTGCGTTCCCTGTGTAAGGCATCAACCCCGCGCTTGACAGATCGTTCCTCGCCCCCAAAGTTCCGGAACATCCTTCGGCGGCAGCGATTTGTCCGATTTCGCGCTTCAGTTCAGTGGCGTCACCAAGCGCTTCGGTTCCTTCACCGCGGTGAACGGTCTCGACATGGCGTTCGCGCGCGGCAAGATCGTGGGCTTCCTCGGTCCCAACGGCGCGGGCAAGACGACCAGCATCCGCATGATGCTGGGCATCATCCCGCCGGACGAAGGCAGCATCCGCGTGCTGGATGCGCCGCCCGCCGCCCAGCGCGACCGCGTCGGCTACCTGCCGGAGGAGCGCGGCCTCTACAAGCGCATGCCGGCAGATGCCTCCATCGCCTATCTGGCGACGCTGAAGGGCATGGCTCCGCGCGCCGCCATGGCGCGCGCCCGCGCGCTGCTGCAGGAAAACGGTTTGGGCAAATTCGCGCGCACGCGCATCGACGGGCTCTCCAAGGGCATGGCGCAGAAGGTGCAACTGCTGTCCGCCATCGCGCACAATCCGGATTTCGTCATTCTGGACGAACCGTTCTCAGGCCTGGATCCCGTCAACCAGATGGATATGGAAGAGGTCATTCGCGCCCTTGCGGGGAACGGCAAGACGGTCCTGTTCTCCACCCACACCATGGAACATGCCGAGCGCCTCGCCGACACGCTCATCATCCTGTCACGCGGCCGAAAGCTGTTCGACGGCACGCTGGAAGACGCACGAAGGCTTGTTCCGCGCCGTGCTGAGATCGGCGCCGGCGGCGATCTTTCGTTTCTCGCGGACGCGCCGCAAGTGGCCGCTCTCGCGCGCCCGCGTGCGCCCGGCGAATACTGGGTCGTCGATCTGAAAGAGGGCGCGGATGGCGGCGCCTTGTTGTCGCAATGCTTCGAGCGCGGCGTGCCGCTGTCCCATTTCGACGTCGCGCCGCCCAGCCTGCACGATGTCTTCGTCAACCTGGTCGAACGCGACAGGGCGGCCGCATGAACCGCGCCTTCCTCATCGCCCGGCAGGAGTTCATCAAGTTCGTCACCCGGCGCGGCTTCCTGTTCACGCTGATCGGCGTGCCGCTGTGGATCGCGCTCGCGGTGCTGCTTCCGCCCCTGCTCGCGCATTCGAACGGCCATGTCCGCTTCACCGTGATCGACCGCGGCGGCGGCCGCCTGGGAGACATCCTGGTTCAGGCTGCCGCGCAGGAGCGGGAGAAATTCATCGTCACCGGGCCATCGGCGGCCTTGACGAACGCGTCCGCCGGTCGCTTTGCCGCGGTGGCGGACAAGGCGCTTTCCGGCCGCGATCTCGATGCCATCGTGGTGATCCCAAAGGATTTCGATGCCACCCATCCGGCGCAACTCTGGAGCAAGCATGATCAGAAAGCGCTTCAGGCCTTCGTCCAGGCGAGCCTCACCGACGCTTTGCGTCTGCGCGCGCTCAACCGGCTGGGCGACGCACAGACGGTTCTGAAAGTGCGCGCCGCCGTGGAAGCGCGAACGCCGGAAACATCAAAGGCGGCCGCGAACAAGGGCCTGCTGATCGCCATATCGATCGGAGCGGCGATCCTGCTGCTTGTCGTGGCCATGATGAATTCCACGGCGCTGCTGCAAGGGGTGATCGAGGAGAAATCCACGCGCATGATCGAAGTGCTGCTCTCCAGTGCCACGCCGTGGGAGATTGTCACCGGCAAGATCGTGGGCGTGGTCGCGGTGGCGCTGTTCACGGTCCTTCTGTGGGTGGGTTCCGCCATCCTTCTCGGCACGATGTTCGCGGGCAATGCCATCGGCGGGCTGGTTTTCGCGGTCCTGCACATTCTGGCGAACCCGGTCCTGCTGGCACTGATCCTCGTCTATTTCCTCTGCGGGCTTCTCATCTATGGCGCGATCTTCCTGTCCATCGGCAGCATGAGCGCCTCGCTCGCGGACGCACAGGCCTATCTCGGCCCGTCCATGATGATCATCATGCTGCCCAATCTGTTCATCGCGGGCATCATCAACGATCCGAACGGCACGCTCGCCGTGGCCGCGAGCTATTTCCCGATCTACACGCCCTACATCATGCTGATGCGGATCACCTCGGACCCGCCGGCGATCGAGATCGTCACCACGTTGCTTCTGGCGGTGTGCCTGACCGTCTTCCTCGTCTGGCGCGCGGGCAGCATTTTTGCCCGCCACGCACTGACCACGGAAAAACCACCCTCGCTCAAGCGCCTGTTCGGTCGGACCTAGCGCGGCGTTACCGTCGCGGATGACCTCCATCCTTCGCAGAAGCCATGCGACGACGCCATCGCGTTCGGCGGCGCAGATCACCTCCCCTTGCGGGAAGCGATCAAACAAAAAGGCCGTCCTGTCCGGACGGCCTTTTCAAAACCGGATCGCGTTGGCGATTATTTCGGCAGGGCGCCTTCGCGCTGCATGCGCTTGCGCTGGAGCTTGCGGTAACGGCGGATCGCTTCCGCCCGTTCGCGGGCGCGCTTCTCTGAGGGCTTCTCGTAATGGCCGCGCAGCTTCATCTCGCGGAAGATGCCTTCACGCTGCATCTTCTTCTTCAGCGCCTTGAGCGCCTGGTCGATGTTGTTGTCGCGAACGATGATCTGCAAAGAAGACTCCTGCCGGTGCTTAGAAGGCCGCGGTTGATATCAGAAGGGTTTTGGCCTGTAAACCGTCGCATCCCGCAGACAGCGGGGACGGGAAAGCCCTTGATCTTGTCCCACGTGTTCTCTATATGTTCTTAGTTTGACCTGAGCGGGGCTGCGCTACAAGGAGGGGGTGGGGGCGGTACCCCCCTTAAACTGCAAAACAAATACCACGCGATGTGGCTATCGTGAGCCGGAGGCACAAGATCTAGATGGCGATCCTGAAAATCGCAAAAATGGGGCATCCGGTTCTGGCCCAGAAGGCGGCTCCCGTCGCCAACCCCGCCGATCCGGCTATCCGCCGCCTGGTCTCCGACATGGTGGAGACCATGATCGACGCCAACGGCGCCGGCCTGGCGGCGCCCCAGGTCCATGTGCCGCTCCGCGTGGTCGTCTTCCAGGCCCCCGGCGAGCGCAGCGATCCGGGCCTTTCCGAAGATGAGCGCTTCGACCACACCGCGCCGCTGACGGTTCTCGTCAATCCCGAAATTCAGGTCATGGGCTCCGAGCGCGAAGCCGGATGGGAAGGCTGTCTCTCCGTTCCCGGCCTGCGCGGGCTGGTGGAGCGCTCCGCCCATATCCGCTATCGCGGCTACGATCTCGATGGGAAAATCGTGGAGCGCACCGCGCGCGGTTTCCACGCCCGCGTCGTGCAGCATGAATGCGATCATCTCGACGGCATTCTCTATCCCAGCCGCATGGGCGACCTTCGCAACCTCATCTTCGAGAGCGAAGCGAAGCATTGGACGAGAGACGAGGAAGAATGACCGCGCGCGCCAAGAAGCCCGTGAAGTCGGTTTCGCGCGAGGACGTGCTGAAGGCGGCGCTGAAGCATGTCCCGTTCGACGGCTTCACCGATTCCGTTCTGGAGCGCGCCGGTAAAGAAGCCGGCGCGAGCAAAGACGATCTGGCGCGTCTCTTCCCCGAAGGCCCGCTCGATCTCGTCGAAGCCTTCTCTGATTGGGGCGACGACGAGATGGAAGCGACGCTCTCCAAGAAAAAACTCGCGGCGATGAAGATCCGCGATCGCATCAAGACGGCTGTGTGGGCGCGCATCGATGCCTTGCGCAACGACAAGGAAGCCGCGCGCCGCGCCGGCGCGTTCCTCACGCTTCCGCCGCATGCCGCGACGGGCGCGAAGCTTCTCTATCGCACGGTAGATCGCATGTGGCGCGCCGTCGGCGATACCTCGACGGACTTCAATTTCTATACCAAGCGCGCGATCCTTGCGGGTGTTTACTCTTCGACGCTGATGCGCTGGTTCACCGACCAGAGCAAAGACGAAGCGGAGACGAAAACCTTCCTCGACGCGCGCATCGAAAACGTCATGCAGTTCGAGAAGTTCAAGGCGCAGGTGAAAGAGCGCACGAAGGACTGGCCGTCGCTGTCGGATTTGCTCGGCAGATTTGGTTCGCGCCCATAACCTCAACCGTCATGGCCGGGCTTGTCCCGGCCATCCATGAACGCGGGACATTGGCCTCTGGAAAATGGATGGCCGCCACGAGGGCGGCCATAACGGGCTAGGAGGAGCGGGGTTTCAGATAGGTGATGTGCCCCATCTTGCGGCCCGCGCGGATCTCGCTCTTGCCGTAGAGATGAAGCGCTCCGCCTTTGGCCGCCAGCGCTTTCCAGTCCGCGGCCTGTTCGCCGATCAGGTTTTCCATCACCGCATCGGAGTGCCGTTCGGTCGAACCCAAGGGCCAACCGGCAACAGCGCGAATGTGGTTCTCGAACTGGCTTGTGACGCAGGCCTCGATCGTCCAGTGCCCGGAATTGTGCACTCGCGGCGCGATCTCGTTGACGAGCAAGGCGCCGTCCTTCTGCACGAACAGCTCGACACCGAGCGCGCCGATATAATCCAGCGCATCGGCGATCTTGTGGGCGATGGCTTTGGCGTTTTCAGCCTGTTGCTTCGTCAATCGCGCCGGAACGATGGAGCGGGCGAGGATATGGTTCTCGTGAACATTCTCCGCCGGATCGTAAGCTGCGAACGTGCCATCCGCGCCACGCACGGCGACGACAGAAGCTTCATAGTCGAAGGAGACGAAGCCTTCGAGGATGGACGGAACGGACTTGAATGACGTGAAAGCTGCCCTGCATTCCTCTACGCTTTTGACCTTCGCCTGCCCTTTGCCGTCATAGCCGAAGCGGCGCGTCTTCAGCACCGCAGGTCCACCGATCTTCGAGAAGGCGGAAGCGGCGCCCTCAGCGGTGTTCACGGCTGCGAACGGCGCGGTCTTCAGGCCGAGCGCGGTGACGAAGCTTTTCTCATCGAAGCGATCCTGGGCAACAGCCAACGCCTTGGCATTCGGATTTGTCGGCTTCAGCCGCGAGAGGATTTCCGCGGCCCTGCTTGGCACGTTCTCGAACTCGTAGGTGACCGCATCACAGACCGAAGCGAATTTCGTCAGCGCTACTTCGTCTTCATAAGCGGCGATTGTATGGGCATCGCACACCTGAAACGCCGGCGCATCGGCAACGTCGGAATAGATGTGGACCTTCAATCCCAGCCGCGCCGCAGCCATCGCCAGCATCCGGCCAAGTTGGCCGCCACCGAGAATCCCGATCGTGCCTCCCGGGGATACGGGAGCGGAAAGAGGCTTCACGTCGCTCATTGATGCGAAGGGGTTTCGGAAACGGCGTCCGTCAGCTTGCGCCGCCAGTCGAGCAGGCGGTTGGCGATGGCTTCATCCGACAAGGCGAGAATGGCCGCGGCATGCAGCGCCGCGTTCTTCGCGCCCGACTCGCCGATGGCAAAGGTCGCCACCGGAACGCCCCCCGGCATCTGGACGATGGAGAGGAGCGAGTCCATGCCCTTCAGCGCCTTGCTCTCCACGGGCACGCCCAGCACCGGCAAGGTCGTCATCGACGCCGTCATGCCCGGCAGATGCGCTGCCCCGCCGGCGCCTGCGATGATCACCTTGAGCCCGCGCGCCGCCGCGCCCTTGGCATAATTGTAGAGCCGGTCGGGCGTGCGGTGCGCCGAGACGATCTTGGTCTCGTGCGCGATGCCCAGCTTCTCGAGGATCTCCGCAGCGGCTTTGAGCGTGGGCCAGTCCGACTGGCTGCCCATGATGATTCCGACGAGTGGGGTGGTCATGCTTCCTGCGGCGCTCAAAAGGAAGCGGCGGAGTATAGGCATGGAAAGCCCGGAGGAAAGGCCCGGATTCGCCTTGTTAAGACTTTGCTTACCGTATTGACCGCATTTTTAACGAATTCCGGGCGAAGCGCCCGGCAGGGGCTGAGGCATGAAGGTCGAACGGTCGGCAGGCGCGAAGACCGCGCGCAGGGCTGCGGGGTACACCCGCCGCGGCGAGGCAACTGCGCCCGCGGTGCGGCCTGTCGCGGTATCCGCCAGCGTCCTCGGAATCCCCGATGATGAATTCACCCCGCGCGTCCGCGACGCGGTGATGTCGCTCATGGGCGAGGTCGAGACCATGCGCCGCGAGCTCAGCCAGACGCGCGCCAAGCTCGACGAGATGGAGAAGGTCGCGGACCGCGATCAGCTTCTTCCGATCCTCAACCGCCGCGCATTCGTGCGCGAGCTGACGCGCTATATCTCCTTCGCGGTGCGCTACGGCACGCCGGCGAGCCTGCTCTATTTCGATCTCGACGGGTTCAAGCAGATCAATGACGGTCACGGCCATGCCGCCGGCGATGCCGTGCTGGAGCATTTCGCCGAGGTTCTGAGCACCCATGTGCGCGACACCGATGTCGTCGGACGGTTGGGCGGCGATGAGTTCGGCGTGATCCTGAGCCACGCCAATCAAGCGCAGGCCCAGGCAAAAGCGCAATCGCTGGCGGACGCGCTGCATGAGGCGCCGCCGAACTGGCAGAGCCGCACCATCCCGGTCCGTTTCTCGTTCGGCGCTTTCGAGCTGTCGTCCAGCGACAGCGCCGATCTCGCCATCGCCCGCGCCGACGAGGCGATGTATATGCACAAGCGCTCGATGCGCTAGGCGATGATGTCGGGCAGCAGCTTGTCGTTGATCTGCGTGATGAGATCCTTGAGCTGAAGCTTGCGCTTCTTCAGCCGCGTCAATTGCAGCTGATCGTTGACGCCTGTGTCGGCCATCGCCTGGATCGCCGTGTCGAGATCGCGGTGCTCCTGCAGAAGCTCCGCGAGCTTGGCGCGCAACGCCTGTTCTTCGGCATCCGTCATGATTCAGCGCTTCGGCTTGGCATTGCGCCGGCCTTTCGCCAGGTCTTCGCCCCAGCGTCTCACGCCCGGCCAGTCATGGCCCAGCAGGTCCAATGCTTTGCCGACCAGCTGGTCGACCACGTCATCGAGCGTATGCGGCTCGGCGTAAAATGCGGGAACGGGTGGCAGGATGATAGCGCCCATCTCCGCCAGTTGCACCAGCGAACGCAGGTGCCCGACATGCAAGGGCGTCTCGCGGACCATCAGGATCAGCGGGCGGCGTTCCTTCAGCGTCACATCGGCGGCGCGCGTGAGCAGATTTGTGGTGACGCCGGTTGCGATCTCCGACCATGTCCGCACGGAGCAGGGCGCGATGACCATGCCACCGGTCTTGAATGTTCCCGATGCGATAGGCGCTGCGATATCGCCGATGGCGTAGAGCTTGTCCGCCTTCGCGGCGACCTGCTTTGGCGTGAGTTTGGTTTCATACCCGATCGTCATTTCGCCGGGCTTGGACATCACCAGATGCGACTCGATTCCGAGCTCGGAACAGGCATCGAGCAATCTTATTCCAAGGGCTGCGCCCGAAGCCCCGCTGATTCCCACGACCAGTCGGCTCACGCCTGTTCTACCTGTGTTTTCGCCCGCCATGGCATCGATTTACAGGCTGTAAGGTATGGGCGGAAGAGGGCCGTGACAGGGCACCGTCTTGGTGATCTAATTTCCCTCCCTTCCAAGAAGAGGTGCATCACATGGCACTACAGGGACACATCACAGAGTTGTCCGAAAAACATAAGAAACTGGAAGAATTGATCGAAGCCGAGCTGACCCACCCCGATTGGGACGAAATCCGGGTCGCGGCACTGAAAAAAGAAAAACTCCGAATTAAAGACGAGCTCGAACGGCTGCGAAGCAACGTTCACTAAACCCTCAGACAGCACTATTCCGCAGGTTGCGGAACCTCCTCGCGGTCCAGACGCATGATGATGAGCGCCGCCAGCGCCAGCATCACGCCCGCCGCGAGGAATGCAGAGCCGGGAAAATAGACCGGTGCATTCGAACCTGTGAAATAGGTAAACACCGTCGTCAGCATCACCGGCGCGACAATCGAGGTGATGCCGCCGATGCTGGCGAGCGCACCCTGCAATTCGCCCTGCTCGTTGCCGGGGACGTGCTTGGAGATGATGCCGTTGATGGACGGCATGGCCAGGCCCATCAGCGCCCACACCAGCATCCACGGATACATCTGCCAGCCCTGTGTGGCGAACGCGTAGCCGGCGAAGCCGGCGGCACCGGCCAACAAGCCCAGAATGGCCGCGTTGTGTTCACCCAGTCTGGGAATGGCGATGCGCGTGAGAAACCCGAACACGAAGGCCATCACGATCCCGAGGAACGCGAGCGCCCAGCCAAGCTGCGCCGTGTTCCAGTGGAATTTCAGATAGACGTAGTAGCTCCAGATCACCGGATTGGCGTCGTGCGCCAGGCGCATCAGGATCAGGACGCCAATGAACCCCAGCACCATCGGATAGCGCTTCAACGCGATCAGCGAGCCCACGGGATTGGCGCGCCACAGTTCGAACGGGCGGCGTTTCTCGGCCGGCAAGGACTCTTTCATCACCAGAAGGCCGAAGAGCGCATTTGCGACCGCCAGGCCCGCGGCCGCAAAGAAGGGGATCCGCACGCCGTATTGTCCCAGCAATCCGCCGATCGCAGGACCCACCACAAAGCCGATGCCGAAGGCGGCTCCGGTCAATCCGAAATTCTGGGCACGCTTCTCCGGCGGCGAGACGTCGGCGATGTAGGCATTCGCAGTGGTGTAGGCCGCGCCCGCGATGCCCGAGAGTATGCGGCTCACGAAGAGCCACCAGATCGTGGGTGCGATGCCGGTGATGAAATAGTCGAAGCCAAGGAACAGGAGCGAAGCGATAAGGACCGGCTTGCGGCCGAAACGATCGGACAGGTTCCCGATCAGCGGCGAAAACAGGAATAGCATTGCCGCAAAGGATGTCTGCAGCCAGCCGCCCCAGGCTGCGGACGTGCTCATCGCGGCGGCGTTGTTTGCATAAGGCCCGGTCAGGTCGGCGATGATTTTGGGCGCCACCGGAATGATGATCCCCAGACCCACCGTGTCCACGAACATGGTGATGAAGATAAAAACCAGCGCGAAGCGGCTTGCCTGTGTGTCGCTCATGAGGGCCCCTGTATCGACGCGGAGAATAGGCGGCCCGGCAGAACCGCGCTTGTAGGAAATTTCCCGGCAGTGCGGCCGTGGGAAATTCTCGCCCGGCGGGCGACACTAATGCATTGATCCCAATGGAGAATCAGCTCGGAACCCTCTCAGTTTCCAGGCGTTAGCCCTATGTGAGAGGGCGAAATCGGGAGAGAGATATGAAAAAGCTTCTAGCGAGCGTTGCGCTGTCGGCGGCGTTGGTGACGGGCGGTGCCGTCGCGACGGCGCCGGCTGAGGCGGCCGGCATCTATGTCCATGTCGGACCGGGCTATCACCATCACCACCACCATTACTGGCGCCACCATCGCCACTGGCGTGGCTGGTATTGGCATAACCGCTATTGGCGTCACCGGTACTACTGCCACAGGCACTGGTGCTATCGCTGATCCGGCGACAAAGCCCCTCTCTGAAAGGAGAGGGGCTTTTTTTATTGCAGCGTCGCCGTTCAGTGCCGGGCTTCGACGGCCGGCTTGTCGGATGAGGGCGACGGCGCCGATGCGGCGACGGGTTTGAATGCCGTGACCGCCGTAGGCTTGGTTGCCGCGGGCTTTCCGAATTCCGGCTTCAGATGTCCGTCGATAAATGCGCCGGACTCGATCTTCACATCCTGATGGACGACGTCGCCGGACATGCGGGCCGTTCCCGTGAGGATGACCTTCTTGGCTTCGATCTTGCCGTCGATGGTGCCGGCGAGCTCGACCTCGTCGCCATAGACCGTGCCCTTCACCTTGGCGTTGTTGCCGATCTTGACGCCAACGCCGCGCACATCGCCATCGATCTCGCCGTCGATCTGGATGTCTTCGGTGCTTTCGAGTTGCCCGGTGATCTTGAGGGCCTTGCTGATGACCGATGCCATGGGTGCTCCTGTCTTTGCTGGGGGTGAAAGCGGTTGGGCCTGCGCGCGGGGTTGTTGCTCGGCCGGCTTGGCCGACGGGGTGTCCACGGGCTTGCTCGTTGCGTCCGGTGTCCTGTCGTTGCGATTGAAAAGGGTCATGGTTGTGTCTCCGGAAGTTGTGTGAGCGACTCGAAAAAGCTTGGCGGCCGCCAGGGCATCCGCCCGTCGAAATGGGCGCCGCGCGCGACGCTGATGGTGCTGTGGAAGAGGCGGCCCTCGATATGCGCGGTTTCCTCGACCGTCACGGTGGGCGCAAAAACCCTGCCTGCCAGTCTTCCGGCGATGACGACCTCGCGGGCGATGACGTCGCCCTCCACGCGTCCGCCCGCAGCGATCACCAGCCGGATCGCGGCGACGCGGCCTATGACGGTGCCGCCGATGGTGAGCTCGCCCTCGGCCTCGACGACGCCGCGGACCCTCAGGCTTTCTTCGAAATGAGACGGTGGGAGATCAATTTCGCCGCGCGCGGGCGCAAATCTGGCTTCTGGCCGGCGCGAAAGGGCGAACATCGACGATCCCGTTCAAGGTCCAGCCCCCGCCGCCCTTCGCAGGGATCATGACAGATCGGCGAGGTCGGGCAAGTGTTTATCGAACATTTGCACGACGGATTTTGAAATCGGTAGTTGCCGGCCGAATGTATTAAAATCCGGTCTGTCAGCGAGCGACGTGAGCGGTCAATCGACGAATTTCGTCATCTCGCGCAGCTTGAATTTCTGCATCTTGCCGGTGGAGGTCTTGGGAATCTCGGCAAACACCACGTAGCGCGGGCATTTGTAGCGCGCGAGGTGGGCGCGGCAATGCTCGATCAGATCTTCCGCCGTGACGCTTTCGTGACCTGCCTTCTTCTCGACGAAGGCGCAAGGCGTCTCGCCCCACTTCTCGTCTTCCTTGGCCACCACCGCCACGAACATCACCGCGGGGTGTTTGAGGAGCGTGTCTTCCACTTCGATGGACGAGATGTTCTCCCCGCCCGAGATGATGATGTCCTTGGAACGGTCCTTGAGCTGGATGTAGCCGTCCTTGTGCATGACGCCCAGATCGCCTGAATGAAACCATCCGCCTTCGAACGCTTCCTTGGTGGCCTTGGGGTTCTTCAGATAGCCCTTCATCACGATATTGCCGCGGAACATGACTTCGCCCAGCGTCTCGCCGTCCGCCGGCGTCTGCTCCATCGTTTCGGGATCCATGACGGTCAACGCATCGAGCGCGTGATAGCGCACCCCTTGGCGCGATTTTTTGGCCGCGCGCACTGGCTTGTCGAGCGCATCCCAATCTTCCTTCCATTCGTTCACCACCGCGGGACCATAGGTCTCGGTAAGCCCGTAGACATGCGTGACGTTGAAACCGGCATCCGCCATGCCGGCGAGCACGGCTTCCGGCGGCGGCGCGGCGGCGGTGATGAATTCCACGGTCCATGGAATCTTGCGGCGCTCGCTCTCAGATGCGTTGATGAGCGTCGACATCACGATCGGCGCGCCGCACATATGCGTGACCTTGTGTTCGACGATCGAGTCGTAGATCGCTTTGGCCCGCACCCATCTGAGGCAGATGTGGGTGCCCGCGACAACGGCAAGAGACCACGGAAAGCACCAGCCGTTGCAATGGAACATGGGCAACGTCCAAAGATACACCGGATGGCGAGGCATGTTCGCCGCGATGACGTTGCCGTAGCCCATCAGCGCCGCGCCCCGGTGATGGAAGACCACGCCTTTGGGGTTGCCCGTGGTGCCGCTCGTGTAGTTGAGCGAAATGGCGTCCCACTCATTGCCGGGAAGTTCGGGCGTGAAATCCGCATCGCCTTCGGCAAGAAACGTTTCGTATTCGATTTCCCCGAGCCGCTCGCCGGTCTGCGGGAATTCCGGATCGTCGTAATCGATGACGATCGGCTTTGCCTTGGCGAGCTTCAGCGTCTCGCGCATGGTGTTCGCAAACTCGCGGTCGGTGATGAGAACCTTCGCTTCGCCATGGTCCAGGATGAAGGCGAGCGCGGCGGCGTCGAGGCGGGTGTTGAGCGTATTCAGGACGGCGCCCGCCATCGCCACGCCATAATGTGCCTCCAGCATCGGCGGTGTGTTGGCAAGCATCACCGCCACCGTGTCGTTCTTTCCGATGCCGCGGCGGGAAAGCGCGGAAGCGAGTTTCTTCGCGCGCTCGAAATATTGCGCGTAGGTGAATTGCTGCTTGCCGTGCACGATCGCCACGCGGTCGGGAAAGGTGTTGGCAGCCCGCTCGAGGAACGTGAGTGGTGTCAGTGGCTGGTAGTTCGCAGGGTTCCGATCGAGATCGGTGTCATAGGTGCTGCGGCGAAGCGTGGGATTGGGCCTCTGTGCCGGGCGCAAGCTCGCGGATGCGCCGCGCCTCACGAAGGCCTTCGGCTGGCGCAGGGCGCGCATGGGCGCGGGCTTGGGCGCACTGCGGCCAGGCTTTGGCGCATTCTTTCTTGACGGTTTCTTTGCTTTTGCCGGTTTTGATTTTACCGGCTTGCGGCGGCGGGGCGCGCCCGTCCGCTTTCCGCCCTTGCGTGATGCCATAGGTTCGTTTGCCCGAATATCAGCCGGCGCGGAGGCTAGAGAAATGGTGAACCCGCATCAAGCATTCAACAATGGACGGCGCGCTATCCTGTTGCTAGGAGAGGTCCAAGGAGCGCCCAGGAAATCCGATGGCGAATGGTGTTGAAGTGAGCGAGCGGTGGAACCCGCTGCGCGGAATTTATACGTGGACGATGCGCCAGGCGGAAAGCCGGTTCGCATGGTGGATCATGGCGGCCATCGCTTTCGCCGAGAGTTCCTTCCTGCCGTTGCCGCCGGACGTGATGCTGGTGCCGATGACGCTGGCGCGGCGCGACCGGGCGTTTTTGCTGGCCGCATGGTGCACGTTCTGGTCGGTCGCCGGAGGCGCGCTGGGTTATACGATCGGTTCGCTGCTCTACAACTCCGTCGGCATCTGGCTCATCAACGCCTACGGGATGGCGAGCGACGTGCAGGCGTTCAGCGTCTGCTACAAGCACAACGCGCCACTCATCCTCCTCCAGGGGCTCACGCCGATCCCCTACAAGCTGGTGACCATATCCGCAGGCTTCGCCCATCTGGGTCTTTTGCTGTTCATGGTGCTGTCGGCGGTCACGCGTGGCGCCCGTTTCTTTGCAGAGGCGACGCTGCTCTACTTCTTCGGCGCGAAGGTCAAATATTATCTCGACAAATACCTCGAGATCGCTCTGGTGACCTTCCTGGTCCTGATTGTCGCTGGCATGATCGCGGCGCGCTATATTTTCGGCGCGAGTCTCTGCTGAAAGCTGGCTGGTCCTAAAAAAGCCCGCCTTTGACGGTACCGGGGACTTTCATTCCGGAGGCGCCGCCAGCGGCTTCATGACCAGCCAGATCCGATCCGTTGCCGCGATCCTGCTGTCCACCCTTGTGTTTCTCATGGGCAATGGGCTGCTCGGCACGCTCATTCCGGTGCGGGCGCACATCTCGGGCTTCTCCGATTTCGCGATCGGCCTCATCGGCTCGGCCTATTACATCGGCTTCGTCGTTGGCTGTTTCGCAGGACCCCGCATGCTCGCGCGCGCCGGCCACAGCCGTACTTTCGCCGTCGCCGCCGGCCTCGCCTCCACTGCCGCCCTGATCCAGGCACTGCAAGTGAGCGAATGGGCATGGATCGTAACGCGGGGCTTTTTCGGTTTCGCGGCGGCGATGCTCTACATGGTCCTGGAAAGCTGGCTCAACGACCGCGCCACCAATGAGATGCGGGGGCGCATCTTCGCGTCCTACATGGTGGTCAACTATCTGGGACTCATGTTGGGCCAATGGCTGTTCGCGACCGGAAGGCCGACCAGTTTCTCGCTGTTTTCGTTGGCAGCCATTCTTTATTCGCTCTGCCTCATCCCGGTCGGCCTGACGCGCACCCCGCAACCCGCGCCCGCGATAGTGCCGGCACTCAATCCGCTCACGAGAGTCCGCGTCTCCCCGGTCGGCGTCGCGGGCTGCATCGCCGTCGGATTTGCGAACGCTGCGGTATGGGTGTTCGCACCGCTTTATGCGGAAGACCATGGCATGACGCGCGCGCTTCTGGCGGCATTCATGATCGCGTTCACGCTGGGCGGCGCGATCAGCCAGATGCCGGTGGGCCGGCTTTCCGATCGCATGGACCGGCGCCTGGTGATTGCCGGCATCACCTTCGCCGCAGCCATCGCCGGCATTTTTCTCTACATATTCGGAGGGCGGAGCCAGACGCTCACCCTCGCTCTTG
The DNA here is from genome assembly GCA_051959625.1 of Rhizomicrobium sp. Classification (GTDB taxonomy): domain Bacteria; phylum Pseudomonadota; class Alphaproteobacteria; order Micropepsales; family Micropepsaceae; genus Rhizomicrobium. Next base: position 6,632 of record JBQCFD010000133.1, on the reverse strand, counting down.
TCGCCGTCTTCGGGATCGTGACGTTGCCGGTCTACGGATTGTCCGTTGCGCATACCAACGACCGGCTGCCGCGAGAGATGTTCGTCGAGGCCTCCGCAACGCTTCTAATGATCAATGCTCTGGCATCGGTGGTTGGACCGTTGATCGCCTCTGCAGTCACGGCGCGATTCGGGAGCGCATCGCTGTTTCTCTACACCGCGCTATGTCATGTGCTGCTGTTCGCCTTCGCGCTGGTGCGCATGGGGGTCAAGGCCACGCCGCCCGCGGAACTTCGCGAGCCCTTCGAGCCGGTGCCGCCGCAGGCCGCATCGCCGCAAGTCCTCGAACTGGATCCGCGCAGCCCCTAGAACTTGAATGACAATGCGGTCAGGGCAGCCTGGTTGATGATGGCGCCGCCGCGATCGCTTTCGATCAGGGTTTGTCCGTTGCCGAGATCGAACTGCACGCCCACCGAAATTGTGCTGACGTGGAAGCTGCCCGGCGAGAAGTCCGAATAGGTATAGCCGGCCCAGAACGCGAATGGCGTCGCCGCCCATGGCCGCCACGTCCCGCGCAGCGTCCAATCGGTTTCGTCCGAACCGCCGAAGGGCGAGAAATGCGTATAGTCGACACCGCCCATCACGCTCAGATTGGGATTCACATAGCCCGTGAGCGCGCCGCCAAGGTAATACCCGTCGGAGCTCGGGCCGCTTCCGCTTGTGGTGAAGCCGCCGCCTTTTCCCGACAGCGTGACGTATGGCCAGAAATATTCGGCGAAGGCGCCATAATTCCATGTGTCGGCATGGAAGCCGCTCACCGAGTTGTTTTGATAGCCGACGGTCGGGCCAACACGGAGATTGCTGAGGTACCAGACAACGGAAGCATCGGCCGTCCAGTTGTCGAGATTGCTGTGATCCGTAGAGACGTTGTTGTAACCGCCGCCCACGTCGAGAGCGAGATTGTTGCCGACAAGCCACTGACCGCGAACGCTGCCGCCCCACTGGTCGCCGCTGGCGCCAGCGCTGGGATCGAAATTCGCGTAGTTGCCGAGCAGCGTCCAGTCATTGTGCGCAAGGTCGTTGGCGGCGAGCAGACCACCATTGTCCGTAGTGCCTGCGGAGCTGTGCTCTGGCGCCGTATCGGCTTTTGGGGTTGGCGGCGGAGGAGGCGACGGACCTTCGGTGCCACCGTTTCCGAGATCGTATTCAGGACCCTGCAGCACGCCTTTGCTGGTATCGGGCGGTGGACATGGCGTTGGAACAGACATGAGGTTGGAAAAGATCTTGTCTGAAACCGTATGCAACCGGTCGATGTGCCAATCGGTCGGATGGTGCTTCACCGCGGGATATGTCGAGTTCTGCAAATCGGTGATGGCGATATTCAACGCCTTGAGCTCGTCGAAATATGCCGCCGCTTCCTTGTCATTCTTAAAGCATTTGAGCGCACGTGCATCTTCCAGCATGTCTTGCGCTCGATGCATGAGGTCGTCGTAGCTGTTTGTCTTGAACCCCCGCTGCGCCTGCGCGTCAGTGTCCAGGGCGACAAAGATCGAAAGCGCCGCCGCAACCGACAGCGCATAACAAATCCGGCGATCGCGCATGAGCATCCCCCGAAACCCAAGGCCAATAGTGGAAATCGTTTACGCCAACACAATCACAATCATCTACCCCAAATGGGGTAGATCAGTGCACTGATGCGTCCAGTCTTTCGCGGATGAAGCGCGCGGCCTTGTTGACCGATTGCCGGCCCTTCGCGCCCTGCGCCCGCTCCCACACATGCGTCTCGTCGCGCCATACGCGAACCGTCAGATTGCCATTTGCCTCGCGCACCTTTTCCGCAAGCCTGACCGCATCGTCGAACAGGATATCCTCCTGGCAGGCGTGGATGAGGATCGGCGGAAAGTCTTTGAAGTCGCCATAGATCGGCGAGGCGACGGGATCGGTGGGATTGCGGCCTTGCAAATAGAGCTGCGCCGTCACGGCGAAGGATTCCATCGTGTAGGGCGAGGTGCCCGACAGGCTCGCCGCCATCATCGACCAGCTCTGCAACGCGAGATCGACCCATGGCGACAACAGAAGTATCCCGCAGGGCAGGCGGTCGCCGTCGTCACGAAGTTTCTGCAGCGCGGCAAGAAGAATGGCGGCACCCGCGGATTCGGCGATAGCGACGACGGGCTCGTCCGGAGAGATGCTGCGGTGCCAGCGATAGGCGGCGACGATATCCTCCACGGCGGCGGGACAGGGATTTTCCGGTGCAAGGCGATATTTCGGTGCGTATACCCGCGCATTGGCGGCCGCCGCGAAACGCGCCACCAACGCGGTGATACGCGGGCTGCGTTCCACCATGAAGGAGCCGCCATGCACGTAGAGAACCGTGCCTCTCGGCTCGCTGTGCCGCGGTTCGAACCAATCGGACGGAATGGGAGAGGGATGCGTTGCATTGTCCGGCGGCGATGTGCGAACCGCGTCCTCATCCATCGCCATGGGCGAGACCTGTTGCCCGCGCAAATAGGCCCGCCGGATCTTGTCGACATAAGCATGGAGCGCCGCGCGATCTTCGCGCATCGCCCATCCGCGCCGGATCACGATGTCGACGATGAATTGCGACAAGCGGCAATGCAGCCGGTATTTCAGCCACCGATAGGGCTGAAGCCAGTCGCGGCCACCGGCATCCAGCACATGGATGCCGGCCGGCGCCCACTGTTCAGATCGCTGCGCAATCGCCATACTCTTCGAATGCCCCCGAAACGAACCGCCAAAACTCCCTTGGTGCAGGCCGTTACCGGCGTGGAGCGCGGTTACAGATCATTCGAACAATATCGGCAATTATATCCAAACTTCCCTGCGCGGGTAAGCGCGTTGTCGAAATGCGATATTCCCTTTGTGCGCGAACGGGTTGAGGCGTTGCGGCGCTTTATGGAAGGGGAGAGCAATCAGCGTCTGGACTGGTTCGGCCGCAAATACGATCTCACACCCACCGAGGCCCGGATCGCCGTGTTTCTGGCGGAAGGCGGATCGGTGGCGGAATTCGCGAAAGCATTTCGCAAGTCACAGGCGACGGTGCGGACGCATCTGAAAGCGATCTTCCGCAAGACAGGCGCCAGCCGCCAGGCCGATCTTAGCGTCCTGGTGCTGCGCCGTTCGAAGATGCTCTGATCAATCCTGTTCGAGCTCGCTCGACAGGTTGTAGCTGTCGGGCGCGGGCGCGCCTTCGTCCGGATTGGCCGGTTCCGCGCCTTCGATCGCCTGATCGGAGGGCGCGCCAAGCCCCGCCGTCGTCTCGGAGATCGGTTTGAGCGTGGCGCCGTTCCTTGCGGCGCGCTTGGCGGCGCGTTCGCGCTTGGCATTGACGCGCGCCACTGCGAGATCGAGTTCAAGCTGCGAGCATAGGCCCAGCGTCACGGGATCGACGGCCTTGATGTTCGTCGCGTTCCAGTGCGAGCGCTCGCGGATCTTCTGGATTGTCGCCTTGGTCGTGCCGATCAGCTTGACGATGTCGGCATCGGCGAATTCCGGATGATTGCGGATGATCCAATAGACGGCGTCCGGCTTGTCCTGGCGCTTGGAAACCGGGGTATAGCGCGGAACCTTCTTCACCTTCACCGGCGGGATCTTGTACTTCGACGGCGCCATCTTCAGGCGCATCTTCGGATTCTTCTCCGCGTCCTCGATCTGCTCGCGCGTGAGCTGGCCGGAGGCGACGGGATCCTGCCCCTTGATGCCCTTCGCCACATCCTCGTCGGCGATGCCTTTCACTTCGAGCGGATGCAGGCCGCAGAAATCGGCGATCTGGTCGAAGGTGAGCGAGGTGTTGTCCACCAGCCAGACGGCGGTGGCCTTGGGCATCAGCGGTTTCGGTTCGGCGGCCATGGCAAAATCCTTTTCGTCCCGGGCGGGCCTCTCCGGCCCGTCCCTTCGCTCGATTGTTCAATTTTCGAGGAAGGCGGGTGTTCTAGCGGGGATGTCCCCTCTTTGGAAGGGAAATTTGGCGCCGCCGCAAAAGACCGTGTTTCTCGGCTATTTCCGCGCCCGCGCGACCCCGTCCGCGATGAGCTTTGCGGCGGCATCCGCGTCGATCCATTCCCCGACGCGTGTCCATTTTGATGGTTCCAGATCCTTGTAGTGCTGGAAAAAGTGCTCGATCTGCTGGCGCAGGATTTCCGGCAGGTCGCGGTAAGAGCGCACACCGGTGTGGTAAGGATGAAGCTCGTCCACCGGGACGGCCACGATCTTTTCATCCTGTCCCGCTTGGTCCTGCATCACGAGCGCGCCAATCGGGCGGCAGCGCACCACGGCTCCGGGGATGACGGGAACCGCGGAGATCACGAGCACATCGCAAGGATCGCCGTCTTCAGAAAGGGTGTGCGGCACGAAGCCGTAATTGCCCGGATAGAACATCGCGGTGTGGAGGAACCGGTCGACGAATAGAGCGCCGGACGCCTTGTCCATTTCGTATTTCACCGGCAATCCGCCCGCAGGGATTTCGACGACGACATTGATGTCGTATGGCGGCTTTTGTCCGGCCGGAATTTGGGACAGATCCATTCTGTTGCCTCACGGTGCCAGCAATATCTTCCCGATATGAGTGCTGCTCCTCATCTTGTCATGCGCCTGCTGGGCGGCGGACAAGGGATAAACGCGATCGACGACGGGTTTGATCCGTCCGGCATCGAGCAGAGGCCAGACCTCTTTCCGCAACGCGTCGCGGATCGCGCCTTTCTCGTCATTGGTCCGCGAGCGCAGAGTGGTGGCCAGCAGAGACAGCCGCTTCATCAGCATAGGCGCGAAATTCACGCTCGCCTGCATTCCGCTCATATAGGCGATGTTGACGATGCGGCCCCAGACGGCGGCTGCGCTCATGTTGCGCTGGATATATTCGCCGCCCACCATGTCCAGGATGACGTCGACGCCTCTGTCGCCCGTCTCTTTCTTCACGGTCTCGACGAAATCTTGCTCCTTGTAGTTGATCGCGCGCCCGCCGAGCTTTTCGATCACCGCGCATTTCTCTTCCGTTGCCGCCGTCGAGAACACCTTGTGTCCGCGTGCGGCGCAGAGCTGGATAGCCGCCGTGCCGATACCGCTGGTGCCACCGTGAACCAGAACGGTTTCACCGGGTTTCAACCGCGCGGTATCGAACAGATTGGTCCAGACCGTAAAAAGGACTTCGGGCAACGCAGCAGCGTCCACAACGCTCACGCCCTCCGGCACGGGGAGGAGACACTTCTCCGATGCGACCGCAAATTCCGCATAGCCCCCGCCGCCCATCAGCGCACAGACCTTGCCGCCGACGCGCCATGAGGTGACGCCATCGCCAAGCGCGACGATCTCGCCGGAGGCTTCCATGCCCAGGGTGTCGGGCGCGCCGGGCGGCGGCGGATAGCGGCCCTGGCCTTGCGCCATGTCGGCATGATTAAGGCCTGCAGCACTTACCTTAATGAGCACCTCGCCGGCCTTGGGCGCAGGCTTTGGAATGTCGGCGAGAACGAGGCGGTAGTCTTTTCCCGGATTTTCTATCGTGATGGCTTTCATCTTGTTTTCCGGCCTTGCGCGGCAATTTCCCAACGCCGACATTAGCAAGGCAAAGAGCAGGCGCGAAACATGCCCATCGATCCCGAGGACCTGCAGCCGCGTAAAAAATTGCCGGACATCGTCCTGGGTCAGGACCTCTCAACCATGTCCGAACACGAATTGGTTGCGCGCATTGCCGCGCTGGAGGAAGAGATCGCGCGCGCGCGTGAAGCGATCAAGGCACGACAAACAACACGAGCCGCCGCAGACAATTTCTTCCGAAAAAATTAGTATTACGGCGCGATGTGCATTGCACCCAAGGCGGGCGATCTGCGATTGCAGCCGCGTAGGCGTGCAGCCTGAATGTCGCATAGTTTCTTTTTGGGCGATGATCAGCGTTGCCGGAATGCCACCGCAAGATTGGTTTATGCGTTGCTCGGCCGTCATGGTCGTTTGCGTTGGTGCAAAGGCTTGATAGCCTTCGAGACAAGACCAGGGGAATGCGGTCCGCATGTCGCATAACGATTCAGACGAAGAAAATCTCGGCCGCTTCACCGCGCAAAGTTTCACAGGCTCGGCGCTGTTCGAGAAAACATTCGACGAGGGCATGTCGCTGGTGGAGGAAACCGCGCGCTATCTCGATGGACGAGGGCGCGAAGAATCCAAGGATTTGCCGCGCAAGGCCGCACTTCTCTATGCCGGCGAAAGCATGCGGGTGACGACGCGCCTCATGCAGGCGGCGAGTTGGCTGCTTGTTCAGCGCGCGGTGCATGAAGGTGAAATGGAAGCCGATGTTGCCGCGGGCGAGCGTTACCGCCTCGGTTCCAAGGAGATTTGCCTGGGTGGCCGCGAGGATGGAACCGACCTGTTGCCCAAGACGCTCCAGGATCTCCTCAAACGCAGCGACAATCTCTATCGGCGCATCGCTCGGCTGGATGACGTCCTGTTCGGCGGCGCGGGGCAGAACCCGCCCGCGATTCAGTCCCAGCTCGATCGGCTGGAACAGGCTTTCGGCAAGGCGAACTGATCCGCCTTCCGGGCCGGAAGAACGGCGCGATCTCGCGGCTTTGGAAAAGAACCCTTATTTCTTCACGTAGTCGCCAAAGCGCTTGTTGAAGCGCGTCAGGCGGCCGCCACGGTCGAGCA
>JBQCFD010000132.1:0-9196 GCA_051959625.1 Rhizomicrobium sp. | reverse complement strand
TGGATGTTTCCGGGGAAGCCGAGATCGCGCTTGAGCGGGTCGAGGACGCCGAACCGGAAAACCGTCCATCACGACCGCCACGTTCAAGGCCGCGCCCGCATATTCGACCGATGACACATTCCGGCGACATGGCGTCAAAGGTGGGGGGATTTCAGTTCCCGGCGATGATCCAGTTGTCGGGATAAAAGCCGTTGAAGTTCGTGCGCACGGCGACCGAATAGGCGCCGATGGACTCGAACACGATGAAATCGCCCGGCCCGATATCATCCGGCAGCGCCAGCGGGCGCGGCAGCACGTCGAGGCTGTCGCAGGTCGGCCCATAGACGCGGAACGCCTTGTGGCCCTGCGGCTTCTCCGACACCTTGCCCTTGGCGTCGGTGCTGAACACGCGATGGAAGTAATCCGCATTCCAGCCCGGCAGGGTGAGTTCGTCGAAGCTGCCGTAAACGCCGTCGTTCAGGTAAAGCGAGTCGCCCTTGCGCAGGATCACCTGCGTGATGAGCGACATGCCGTCGGCGATCAGCGCGCGGCCGGGCTCGCAGATCACCGGGATCGGCTTCGGCAAGGTCGCGAGCGCTTCCTTGATGGAATCGAAATACCAGTGATAGGGCGGCACGTCGTTGTTATTGTAGGGGCCGGGAAACCCGCCGCCGACATCCAGCGCGGCGATCTCTATTCCGGCCTGCGCCGCAGTGCGCCGCGCCATCTCCACGGCCTGCGCATAGGAGAACGGCGACAGGCATTGCGAGCCGACATGGAACGTGATGCAGGGTGCGGCGCCTGAAGCCGCCACGCGCTTGAGCAACTTGGCCGCTTCCTCTGGTGCGCAACCGAACTTGCTGGAGAGTTCCAAGAGCGCGCCACCCAGCGGCGTGGCGATGCGCACGAAGATGCGCAGCTTTTTGGGGTTCTTGACCTCGGAAAGCAGCTTGTCGAGCTCGAAGTCGCAATCGACCACATAGTCGGTCACGCCGTATTTCTCGAACGCGGCCTTGGCGGTGCCCGGCGCGCGCACCGGCGCCATGAAGTGGCAGATCGCTTCGGGGAAGCGGCCCTTCACCAGCTCGATCTCGGGCAGCGAAGCGGTGTCGAAATGGCGGATGCCGCCGGCCCACACCTGATCCAGCACATGCGGGTGCGGGTTGGCCTTTATGGCGTAAAGCGTGTCGCCCGGAAAATGGTCGAGAAAGCGCTTCGCCGCCTCCGCGAATTTCGACGGATGGATGACGTAGGTCGGCTGATCCGGCTTCAGCTTCTCGATCGCCTGTTCGACGCTCGCGAAGCGGGGAAGCGAAACATCGGTGGGACGCACGTTCATCGACGCGGCCTCAAAGCAGCGATGCGCTCTTAGGGCCGATGGCTCAGGGGGTCAAGACGCGCGCAAGTCGCGAATCGTTTTCTTGCCGTCCGTGCTCGGCTGGTAGACGTTTGTTATCTCACCCAGTGCGCGGTTGAACTGTTCCAGCGTGAAACCATCCGTCACGTTCCACGCGTCGAATCCGACGCGGCGCATGTAGGCGATCTGGTCGTAAAGGAAATGGCCCGTGGCGCGAACCTCGCCGGCGAACTTCAGCCGCTGGCGCAGCATCCGCGCCCAGGAGAAGGCGCGGCCGTCGCGGAACACGGGAAACTCCAGAACGATCACGGAAAAGCGATGAACGTCCTCGCCGAGAAGCTCGGGCGATTCCGCCGCCTTCAACTGGATGCCGAGCGGCGCATTGCGGGCGAGAAGCGTCTCGCGCTCCTTCTGGAAGCGCGCCAGCGAGACGATGGCGCCGTTCTCCGGCAGCGCCGCGTCATCGGCCAGCGTCGCGAAAGTGTCGGAGACGAAGGCGCCGTCCTTAATGAGCGGCATACATCTGCTCCAGATAGGCCATGTTCTTGAACGGCTCCATGCCCACGCGGCGATAAGTGTCGAGGAAGCGTTCGCCCTCCCGCCGGAGCTTGAGATAGGTGTCGACGACCCGCTCCACCGCGGGCCCGATCTGATGCGCGGCAAATCCGGGCCCCATGATGGTTCCGATGGAGGCGTCTTCCGCGCCCGAGCCGCCAAGCAGGAGCTGGTAATATTCGACACCTTTCTTGTCGACGCCGAGGATGCCGATATGGCCGGCATGGTGATGGCCGCAGGCGTTGATGCAGCCGGAAATCTTGATCTTCAACTCGCCGATGTCGTGCTGGCGGTCGAGATTGGCGAAGCGCCTGGCGATGTCCTGCGCGATGGGGATGGAGCGGGCATTGGCGAGATCGCAATAGTCGAGGCCGGGGCAGGAGATGATATCCGTGACGAGGCCGGCGTTGGGCGCAGCCAGATCGAGCGCCTGAAGGCGGGCGAAGATCGCGGGCAGATCCCGCTTCTTCGCGTGCGGCAGCACCAGGTTCTGCTCGTGGCTGACGCGGATTTCGTCCAAACCGAACTCATCCATCAGGTCGGCGATGGCGTCGAGCTGGACGTGGCTGATATCGCCCGGCGTCTGGCCAACGGTCTTGAGCGAGATGGTGGCGATGGCATGGCCGGGCGCGCGGTGCTTGTGGACGTTGGTCTTCACCCAGTTCTGGAAATCGACATTGCCCCTCGGCATTTCGTCGGGAAGCGTCTCGAACTTCGGTGGCGCGAAATAGGCGGCGATGCGGTCGAGCTCTTCCTGCGGCAGCTGCAGTGAGCCTGTCGCCTTGATCTCTTCGAACTCGCGCCACACCCGCCGCTGCATCTCCTCCTGCCCGATGGCATTGACGAGGATCTTGATGCGCTGCTTGTGGATGTTGTCGCGCCGGCTGTCCTGGTTGTACACGCGCAGCACCGCTTCGAGATAAGCCAGGATGTCTTCGCGCCTGACGAAGTCGTTCATCAGCAGCGCGATATAGGGCGTGCGGCCCATGCCGCCGCCGGCATAGACGCGATAGCCGACTTCGCCCTTGTCGTTCTTCACGATCTGCACGGCCATGTCGTGATAGAGCAGGGCCGCGCGATCCTTTTCGGTGGCGCCCACGGCGATCTTGAACTTGCGCGCCAGGAACACGAACTCCGGATGCAGGCTCGACCACTGCCGGATGATCTCGCACAGAGGCCGCGGGTCCTCGATCTCCTCGTCGGTCGCGCCGGCGAACTGGTCCGCCGTCACGTTGCGAATGCAGTTGCCGCTGGTCTGGATGCAATGCATCTCCACGCTGGCGAGATCCGAAAGAATCTCGGGCACGTCCACCAGCTTGATCCAGTGGAACTGCATGTTGGTGCGGGTGGTGAAGTGGCCGTAGCCCTTGTCGTACTTGCGCGCGATATGGGCCAGCATGCGCATCTGCCGGCTGCTGAGCGTGCCATAAGGCACGGCGATGCGAAGCATGTAGGCGTGAAGCTGAAGATAAAGCCCGTTCATCAGCCGTAGCGGCTTGAACTCGTCTTCGGTCAGCTCGCCCGCGAGCCTGCGCTCCACCTGGTAGCGGAACTGCGCCACGCGCTCCTTCACGAACTGCGCGTCGAACTCGTCATATCGATACATCGAAGGAATCCATGGTGGGCTCCGCCTGCTTGCCGAGATCGCGGCGCACCGACGGGCCTTCGCTGCGGATGATCTCGCGCTCTTCGATGGCGCGGATGCGGCCGTCTTCCTCGCGCACGGCGAAGAGATAGGGGTTCACCAGCACGCGGTCCTTCACGAACCCCTGTGCGGCGGCGAGCGCGGAGTCGGCGGAGGTCTTGTCTGCAAAGACTTCCGCGTCCGCGAACGCGTCGACCCACGCACCCTGCCGCCAATAGACGACGTCGCCCTGGCGCAGACGGCTGGCAGTGAGAACCTGGAGAGCGGGGACAGCGGCCATGACGACAAAATCGCAAGTCCGGCCGGCCAATTCAATAGATCACAGACCGGATGTGTAATTTTGTCATATATACGGAATAGTATTGTGAAATCACTCTTGCTGGGAAATGGCGCTTTCGTGCCAGCGGTGGAGGAGAAGCCACTCCAGCGCGGAGAGCAGAAAGAAAATTGCTACGCCGAGGACGGACAGGATGGCCAGCGCGGCGAACATGGTCTCGATGTGAAGGCGGTTACCTGCTTCGGTAATCGTCCAGCCGAGGCCGGTGGCGGTGCCGGTGCCGGCCGCGAACTCCGCCACGACCGCACCGATCAAGGCCAGGCCGCCGGAGATCTTCATCGCGCCCAAGAGATAAGGCAGCGCGCCGGGCAGCTGCAGCTTCCAGAGGATCTGCCAGCGCGACGCGCCATAGAGCCGGAAGAGGTCCACAAGATTGCGGTCGGCGGATCGCAGGCCCAGCGTTGTGTTCGCGAGGATCGGGAAGAACGCCACGATCCAGGCCAGGATGAGCAACGCGCGGTCGATGTTGTCATAACCCACCCAGATGATGATGAGCGGCGCGATGGCGATGACGGGTGTCACCTGCAGCACCACCGCGTAGGGATAGAGCGCCAGCTCCACGATGCGGCTCTGCGAGAAAAGGATCGCGAGCGCCACGCCGGTAACGAGCGCCAACACGAAGGCCTCGATCACGATGCGGAAGGTCGTCCATGTCGCGGCCGCGAGCTGCGCATGGTCGTCCACGAAAGAACGGCCGATGGCGGATGGAGCGGGGAGCACGAAGCGCGGCACCTGCCAGTGCGCAACGGCCCATTCCCAAAAGCCTAGCACGACGATGCCGAGCGCGACGGGAACGATGTAGACGATCCCTTTCCTCATGCGGCGTGATCCATCGCATGGCCGAGCGCGGCGGAGATCTTCCCGGCCGCTTCGGTGAAGGCCGGGGTCAGCCGCCAGGACGCATTCCGGTCCGGGGGCGGAGACAAGGCGATGTCTGCGGTGACGCGGCCGGGGCGCGGCGTCATCACCACCACGCGACCGGAGAGATAGGCGCTCTCATAGACCGAATGGGTGACGAAGATCACCGTGATGCCGTCCTCGCGGGCCAGTTTGATGAGATCGTCGTTCAGCGATTGCCGCGTGAGTTCGTCCAGCGCCGCGAAAGGCTCGTCCATGAGGAGCAGCTTCGGCTGCGCGGCGATGGCGCGCGCGATGGAGACGCGCATCTTCATGCCGCCGGAAAGTTCTCGCGGATAGGCGTTCTCAAACTCGCCCAGGCCGACACGCGCCAGCGCGGCTCTACTCCGCGCTTCCGCGTCCCCGCGCGAAATACCCTTCAACTCCAGCGGCAGCCGAGCGTTGTCGAGCGCGTTGCGCCACGGCATCAAGGTCGGCTCCTGGAAAACGAAACCGATCTCGGGCTTGCCGCTTGGCCATGTCACGCTGCCTGCCGTCGGCGCGATCAATCCTGCGACGATGCGCAGTGCCGTCGACTTTCCACAGCCGCTCGGTCCGACTAGCGAAAGGAACTCGCCCGCGCGCACGTCCAGATCGAGCGCGGCAATCGCTTTCGTGCCGCTATCGAAAGTCTTGGATATGCCTGTGAGGGAAACGAGCGGCATTATTTCGCGGGCAGGAAGGCGAGGGTATAGGCCTTCTTGTAATCCAGCGTCTTGGGATAGAGCCCTTCGCTGGCCATCGTGTCGAAGAAAGTCTTCCAGCGCGCGTCGGTCATTTCGCCGATGCCGCTTGGCGCACCCGTGATCTTGTAGCTCTTCAACTTGGCGATGGCCTGTGCGATCAGCCCGTCCGTCATTTCCGGATTGTCTTTCTTGATGAGCGCATTCGCCGGCGCGGGATTGCCGTAGAGATAGGCTTTCCATCCGGCGGCCGTCGCGTTCACGAAGGCCTGCACGGCCTTCGGGTTCTTGTCGATCCATTTCTGCGGCACCAGCACCATGTTGGCGTAGCCGGGATAGCCGTTGTCCGCGAGCAGGAAGACCTGCGGCTTGAAACCGCCTTCCTTCTCCACCGTGTACGGCTCGCTCGTCAGATAGCCCTCCTGAATCGCTTTCGGATCGATGAGGAAGGGCGCGAGGTTGAAGGTGTATTTGCGGATCTGGCTGTCGCTGAATCCATATTTCGCCTTCAGCCAGGGCCAGAACGCGACCGTGCTCGCATCCGCGATCATGATCGGCTTGCCCTTCATGTCGGCAAGCGTCTTCACGTCGTTGCGCGGATGGGTGATGAGGACTTGCGGGTCTTTCTGGAAGATCGCCATCACCGCGCGTACAGGCACGCCCTCGCGCACCAGGTTGAGAGGGATGAAGCCGTTCGAGCCCATGCCGAAATCCGCAGCGCCGCCGGCCAGAAGCTGCGGCACGTTCACGGAAGGCCCGCCTTCCATGATCTTCACGTCGAGGCCGGCTTTCGCGTAGAGCCCCGTGGCGAGCGCTTCATAGAAGCCGCCATGCTCGGCCTGCGCCTTCCAGTCGGTCACGAAAGTGATGTGGGTCGGCGCCGCCTGCGCGGCGCCGCATCCCGCAAGAGCCGCAACAATCAATGCTGGGAAAAGCCGCCTCTTCATTGCCCCGACCTGTTCGCTCTTGTTTCGCTTAACCGATGAGTAACCAGTTTATTCAGTGTGCCGGAACACGCGCCGCTTTGCTACCATTTGACACATATGATCGACCTCGCACCCCGCCCGCGAGCGCTCCGGATTCTATGCGTCGAGGAAAATGCGTTGGAGCGCAAGTTGCTGCAAGCCTGTCTGGACATCGTCCAGATCGAGGCGATATTCGCGCCCAACGCTGCGGCGGCGGTGGCCTATTTCCGGGAGCACCCGGTGGACATGGTTTTCATCGACATCGATCGCCATGCGGCCGGCGAACTTGGCGGCTTCCGCCGCATGCGCGCCACACCCGTGCGCGGAACAAGGGTGCCGATCCTCTCCGTCACCGACAATGACTGTCACTGGAGCGAACAGGACTACCGCGATGCCGGCTTTGCGGGCCTGTTCATCAAGCCGATCGAGCCGTCACGCCTGTTTCAGACCATCGACGACGTTCTCCACGAATACCGCCAGCCCCCGCTGCTGGCGCCGCCCAGGGTTTCGACGCATGTCTCGCATGTCGGTTGACGCCGTCAGTGCCCGTCGTTGCGGGTAACAGCGCCATCCTTCATGACGAAGCGGACTTTGGCCACTGCGCCGATGTCTTTGGCCGGATCGCCTTCCACCGCGATGAGATCGGCAAGCGCGCCCTCGCGGACATGGCCGAGATCGCTGCGGCGGATGATCTTCGCGGCTATCGACGTGGCCGCATCCAGTGCTTCGCGCGGGTTCATGCCCAGCTTCACCATCCACGCCAGTTCGCGATGGCTCTCGCCATGGGGGAATGGGCCGACATCGCTGCCACAGCCGATGATGACGCCTTCCTCACGCGCCAGCCGGAAGGCATTGGCGGCATCCTCCATGCGCGGCGTCGGCTTTCCGCCTCGCTTGTGTCCCAGGAAATATTCGGCGATCGCTTCGGCCACGGTCAGCGTCGGCAGGAAGGCGATGCCTTTCTCCGCCATGCGCTGGAAGGTTTCGCGCGTGCCGGAATAGCCATGCTCGATGGTGTCCACGCCCGCCTCGATGCAACGGCGCATGGCGTCGTCGTTCATGGAATGCGCGGCAACCGGACGGCCGAGGTCGCGCGCCGTGTCCACGATGGCCTTCAACTCTTCGAGCGAGAAAGTCGGCACGGTCTCGCCGTTCGGTCCCACGCGGTAATCGGCATAGAGCTTGATCCAGTCCGCGCCATGCGCCGCCTGATGGCGCACCGCGCGCACGCATTCGCCCACGCCGCTCACCTCTTCCGCGCCGGCATGCAGGCAGCAATCGGGGCGATAGTTCCTGCGCATCGGCGCATAGCCGCCACTCGCCACAATGGCGCGCGTCGTCACGACCAGCCGCGGGCCGGGAACGATGCCGCTATCGATGGCGCGCTTGAGCGATGCATCCGCGTAGCCTGCGCCTTCCGTGCCCAGATCGCGGAGCAGAGTGAAACCCGCATCCAGCGTGTCTTTCGCATGCTTCACCGCGCGCACGGTGCGCAGCGCTTCGCTCTCTTTCAGAACCTGATCGTCCCAGCTGGTGATGTTGTAGGGATGCAGGAAGAGGTGCGAATGCAGATCCATTAAACCGGGAAGAAGCGTCGTGCCGGGCAGATCGATGACGCGCGCGCCGTTCGTGAGCGCATCGGCGCGATCTACGGCAGCAATCTTGTTGCCACGCACCAGCACGGCGAGATTTTCGCGAGGCGTTTCGAAGCCGGCGGTCCAGATTCGGGCAGGGCGGAGAAAAGTGTCTGTCACGGATCGGCTCTCAATATTTCAGCCCACATGTCGAAATGCCCGCAAACCCTGGATAGTTGAATTTCACTTTTTGCGCTTTTTCGCGAGAGGGCTCCCTCCCTCCCCATCCTTCCCGCCGGAAGGTTGTTTGTCGATTTCTTCGAATTTCGTTCGTACTCCATATCTTGTGGTGGTGGAGGTGCCGGAGCAGTCGTTTTTCGACTTGTGGGGACTACCCCACTCTCTCCTCATCTGGCTTCCAAAGCGCAAAAGCCCCCGAAACGGCGTTCCGGAGGCTTGAGGCCGCACTCCCGGCCCGCAAGAACATAATAAGAACACTTGCGTCGCTTGTCAACCCTTTCGGGCGGCGAGCACGCCCATGCGCCAGTCGCGCATGAAGAGGTGTGCGACGAGCAGTGCCGACGGCAGGGGCAGCGCGGCGACAAGCAATTCCGCGAGCGGCGAGAGATACCCGCGTTGGTCGCAATATCCGGAGACTCCGAAAATCACCACGCCGGCCAACAGGAAGCCAAGATGACCGCTCATGCGCAGCAGCCCGCGCAGCGATTCCAGTTCGGGCTCATGCAAGGCCATGCGTGTATGCAGATAACTCGTGGCGGCGCTGACAGCGAGATAGATGGACGCGATGTAGAACCACGGCCAGATATCTTTCTGCCCGACGAAGGAATTGGCGATCAGCAACAATAGCGGCGTACCGAACGCGATCAGGCTGTCATAGAGATCGGGAACGCGCCGCCGCGCGATGCCGACATGCGCGAACACGATCCATACCACGAGGGCGCTGGTGCCGTTCGCGAATATCTGCGCCCATGTCCGCAGCGTCGCCAGATTGAGCGGCCACAATGTCAAATGCGCGCGCGCTTCCGACACCAGATCGGACAGAGCCAGACCGACCAGCACGCTGACCAGCGTGATGAACACCGTCGTAAATTGATCCTTGTTGCGTTGTTCGATAATGTCTTGCCCCCAATAAAAAACGGCCGCCGGCGATGTGCCGGCAGCCGCTTGTTTAACACAAGTGATA
>JBQCFD010000131.1:0-3610 GCA_051959625.1 Rhizomicrobium sp. | reverse complement strand
CTCAGGCCGACAGGTTATCCCAACGTCCGCCGACCCGTGATCGCGTGCCACAGGAAGAGGACGATGATGGCGCCGATGATCGCGACGACGGTGGAATAGAGGAAGCCGCCCTCGCGCGCGCCGCCCAGCGCCTGCATGAGGAAACCGCCGACCATCGCGCCCACGAGCCCCAGCGCGATGTTGAGGAAGCATCCTTCGCCGCGCGCGTTCACCACCTTGCTGGCGACAAAGCCAGCGACCAATCCAACGATGATCCAGCCGAGAAAGGACATCGCCGCGCTCCTATACGGTTACCACCACTTTGCCCTTCGCTTTGCGGTCCATGAGCAGGCGGATCGCCTTGCCGGAGTCCGCGAGCGCGAAATGCTCGGAGACATAAGGCTTCAGCTTGCCTGCCGCGATCATGTCGAGCAGGGCCTGCATGCTATCGGCCGCATGCTTGGGATCGCGCGCCGCCATGGCGCCCCAGAACACGCCTACGATCTGGCAGCCTTTGAGCAGCGTGAGATTCAGCGGCACTTTCGGGATCTGTCCTGCCGCGAAGCCGATGACGAGATAGCGCCCGTTCCAGTTCATCGCGCGCAGCGCGGGCTCGGCGTAGTCGTCGCCCACAGGATCATAGAGCACGTCCGCGCCTTGTCCGTTGGTGAGCTTCTTGATCGTCTCCGACATTTCCTTCTGCTGGTCGCGGTTAAGCGGTACCGGGGGATAGACGAAGCCGTCATCCGCCCCATGCTTCTTCGCGATGTCCACTTTCTCCTGCGTTGAGGCGCCCGCGATCACGCGTGCGCCCAGCGCCTTGCCGATCTCCACCGCGGAGAGGCCGACACCGCCCGCCGCGCCCAGCACCACGAGATTCTCGCCCGGCTTCAGCTCCGCCCGATCCTTCAGCGCGTGCCATGAGGTGCCATAGGTCACCATGAACGACGAGGCGACATCAAAGGGCACGTTCTCCGGCACCTTCATCGCGCGGCGCGCATCGCCCAGCACTTCCTCTGCCATGCCACCATTGCCGGTGGACACGCAGACGCGATCTCCCACCTTGAAGTTGGTCACGCCTTCGCCGAGCTCTTTCACCGTGCCCGCCACTTCGCCGCCGGGCGAGAAGGGCAGCGCCGGCTTGAACTGGTACTTGTCCTGGATCATCAGCACGTCGGGGAAATTCACGCCGCACGCCTTCACCGAAATCAGGATCTGGTTCTTGCCCGGCTTGGGTGAGGGCACATCGCGGACCTCCATTTCCTCCGGCGGGCCATAGTGGGTGCAGAGCGCGGCTTTCATGAGCTTTCCTTCGGTGTGGGATGTCTGTTCGCCGTAAACTTACGTCATGGCTCGCGCGGACGCCAAGCGGGGTGCAACGCGCGCGTGTTCCGCAGCGTTCTGCTATAGTGCCCGCGAGGGGCGCCATTTCAATCGGGATTTGGAGCCATGAAGAAGAGTATTTTGCTTGCCGCCCTGGGGCTGGCGGTTCTGGCCGCGCCCGGCGCCGCGAACGCGCGCTGCCTGCAGCTCGGCCAGATTTACAGCTGGAAAGCGCTCGACAACAAGACGCTGATCGTCGAGGACGATTTCCACGACAAATACAAAGTCTCGCTGCTGAGCTATTGCCCCCAGCTCACATTCAAGGAGCGGTTGGGGTTCAAGTCGTTTGGCGCCGCCACAAGGCTCAGCTGCGTGTCGGCGGGCGACGATGTGATTTCGCGCGATATCGGTACCGGGCCGCAGCGCTGCGCGATCAAGAAGGTCGAGCCATATACCGCAGCAATGCAGAAAGCCGACGAGGAAGCCGCCGCAGCGAAGAAAGCGGCAGAGGAGCACTGAACTTTTCCTCCCCCGTTTACGGTGAGATGAAAAATCAGATCGCTTGAATATCCGCTTCGGCCAACGCCGCCGCGGGCCTGCGCTCGCCGACGATTTTTCCGCGCGTGTTGGGAATCGGGGCGCGGATGATGTCGCGGGCGTCCTGGTCGTCGCCCGGCAGGCCCAGCTTGTCCAGAATAGCGGCGATGGCGGTTTCGGCGCCGCGGCCCGCGCCATCGTCGATCTTCAGCGCGATGCCGAGCCCGGCTTCGGGGACAATGGCGGCGTAATAGGCTTCTGCACCGGCCTTCGTGGCCACGCGGCCCTTCGCAGCCCGCATGAGGATAGTGTCCGAACGCCCTGGTCCGGCTACCAGATCCGGATGGGCAGTCATGGCGGCGACGATATGCTTCATGGCCGCGCCGCGTTGCAACGGCTGGCGGGACGGATCGGCGTATTGCGCGAGAACGCGGGCGAAGGCGTTTGTCGGCAGGGCGAAGGCGGGAGCCACGCAGCCATCGATGCCATACGGGATCTTCGCCGGGTCCATGCCCGCCAGATCGCCCAGCGCCCTGGCGATGGCAATCTGCAGCGGATGGTCGTGCAGCTCATAACCTTTCGTGGCCACATCCCAATGGCGGCAAACGGTCAGAAAGCCGGTGTGCTTGCCAGAGCAGTTGTTGAAGATGCGCGTCGGCTTCTCGCCCTTCCGGATCATCGTTTCGTTCACCGCATCCACGCGCGAGGGATGTGCGCCGCAGGCGAGGTCCGCCTCCGTGCAGCCGATCCGTTCCAGCCACGCCTTCACGCGTTCGGTGTGCATCGGCTCGCCGGAGTGCGACGCGCAAGCCAGGCCGATCTCCTCGTCGCTCAGGCCGAAGGCATCGGCCGCGCCCGATTCCACCAGCGGCAGCGCCTGCACCATCTTCAGCGATGAGCGCGGGAAGCTGACAGCGTCCACATCGCCCAGCGAGAAGACGATCTCGCCTTTGGCATTGGCGATCGCCACACAGCCGCGATGGACGCTCTCCACGCGGTCGCCGCGGGTCACTTCGACGAGAATGGGATTTGCCAACGCCATCTCCACAAGGGCTACGCTTTTGCGTTTCAGCCCTTTACTGTCATGGCCCGGCTTGTCCGGGCCACCCATTTCTTTTCCTTTTAGAAAATTGGGTCGCCCGCATAAAGCGGGCGATGACAACAAAGAGGGGCTGGATGCGCGGCTATTTCGCGGTCGGCGTGGACGGGATTTCCAAGGCGATGAACCTTGGCAATCTCATGCGCATTTCCCATGCCTTTGGGGCAAGTTTCTTCTTCACCATTGAGAGCCAGGTGAAGATGTCCGAGATCAAGCTCTCCGACACCAGCGCTTCGGCGGGCCATCTTCCGTTCTACAAATATGACACCATTGCCGACCTGCGGTTGCCCCAGGGCTGCCGCATGGTAGGCGTGGAGATCACGGAGGACGCCATCGAGCTTCCCCGCTTCAGGCACCCAACGCGGGCCGCCTATGTGTTCGGCGCAGAGCGTTACTCGCTCTCCAAATCCACGCTGGCCGCATGCGAGTTCGTGGTGAAGATCCCGATGAAATTCTCCATCAACGTCGGAATGGCGGGCGCCATTGTCCTTTATGACCGGCTGATAAGCCTCGGCGGCTATCCGCAGCGGCCTGTCCGCGCCGGAGGGCCATCGGTTGAAATACCCCCACAGCACACTTGGGGGGCGCCCATCGTGAAGGACCGGCGGCGCTGACCTTGCCGCCGCCGCTTTGAAACGGGGCGGGGCTCCCTTATGTAAGGCGTCCCGCTAT
>JBQCFD010000130.1:0-18965 GCA_051959625.1 Rhizomicrobium sp. | reverse complement strand
GCGTGATCCCGCAGCTCGAAAAGAAGATCGCGGAGATCGACTCCCAGAACCAGGCCGCGCTGGTCAACGAGGCGGTGACGCCGGAGAACATCGCGCAGGTCGTTTCCCGTTGGACCGGCATCCCGGTCGACAAGATGCTGGAAGGCGAGCGCGAGAAGCTGCTCCACATGGAGTCCTCGCTCGAACAGCGTGTTGTCGGCCAGGACGAAGCCGTGAAGGCGATCTCCAACGCCGTGCGCCGCGCGCGCGCCGGATTGCAGGACCCGAACCGCCCCATCGGCTCGTTCCTGTTCCTCGGTCCGACGGGCGTGGGCAAGACCGAACTCACCAAGGCGCTGGCCGCGTTCCTGTTCGATGACGACACCGCACTGGTGCGCATCGACATGAGCGAGTTCATGGAGAAGCACTCCGTGGCCCGCCTCATCGGCGCGCCGCCGGGCTATGTCGGCTATGAGGAAGGTGGCGTGCTCACCGAAGCGGTGCGGCGCCGTCCCTATCAGGTGATCCTGTTCGACGAAGTCGAGAAAGCGCACACCGACGTGTTCAACGTGCTGCTGCAGGTTCTGGACGACGGCCGTCTGACCGACGGGCAGGGCCGCACGGTGGATTTCAAGAACACCGTGATCATCCTGACCAGCAATCTCGGCACCGAGTTCATGATCGGCGATGACAACAAAGCGGCCCGCGCCAAGGTGATGGAAGTCGTGCGCGGGCATTTCCGCCCCGAATTTCTGAACCGCCTGGACGAGATCATCATCTTCCACCGCCTGACGAGGGCGAACATGGACAAGATCGTCGACATCCAGATCGCGCGTCTGGGCAAGCTGCTCGCGGATCGCAAGATCACGATCCATCTCGACAAGAAGGCGCGCGATTGGCTGGCCGATGCCGGTTACGATCCGGTCTATGGCGCGCGTCCCTTGAAGCGCGTGATCCAGCGCCGCTTGCAGGACCCGCTGGCGCAGCTTCTGCTCGAAGGGCGCATCGGCGATGGGCAGGAGGTGAAGGTTAGCGCCGGCAAGACCGGCCTCACCATCGACGGACAGAGCTTCGACGTGGGCGAGGACGTGTTCGCGCCCGAGCCACCAAGCCACGCGATTCACTAGCAACGCAAAGGCCGGAGAGAAATCTCCGGCCTTTTTCTATTCCGCCACCACGCGCACGAACGCCATTGTGCCGTGCGGATTGCCGCCATAACTGGGCACCGCATGCGGCGCGAAATCCAACGCGTAAAGTGCGCCGACGCCGAACTTCCAGTGATCTGCGATACGCCAGTCCTTGATGCCGCCCACAGTGATCTGGCTCGCTTCCAGTTTGCGGCCCAGCGCGTCGAGCTCGCTGTTCTGTACCCATTCGGCGCGGGTGAAGAACGTCCAAAGGTCTGCCGGTTTGTATTCGGCTTCAGCGAACAACCCGTTCAATTGCGTGCCTTCGCTTTCATCCTTCAGGCCCCATCCGACGGTGGCAGCGAATGAGCTGCCGCTTTCGAACGGCTTCACATAGGTCGCACTTGCGGTGAAGCGGTTCTCGTTCAGGTCGGGTTCGAGCTGTTCTGGGCTTTTGAGATGACCCCACGATGCCTGCAGCGACCAGTTATCGTCCGGATTCCAGCTCAACCGCACTGCCGTTGAATCGAATTTCGGCGTATCGAAGTCATAGCGGTTTTGATCGGGTTCGCGGCCGGTGAATTGCGAGGCTTCGAGTTTCCAGTCGCCGCTCACAAATCCTGCCGTCACCACGCCGAAGGTGATGTGGGTGGAGTCGAGCCAGTGGTGCGTGATCGGCGCGTCGGGAAGATCCATGCCGCTGGCGCGGTGCATGAACGCCGGCGGTCCCAGCGCCGGCTCGCCGGGATAACCCGCATAGAGAAACACGCTCTCGTCATTGCCGAATTTGTGCGCGTAAGTGCCGGACAGTTCCATGAACAAATCGTGCGGGTGCTGCCGGTCGATCAGCGGCGTCACCCCGTTCGCGGTTTCACCGGTCGCGAACAGAAGCGGATAGCCGCTTTTCCCCATGAACGGGTCGGGCGAGAGCATCGCGCGGAACTGCAGCGTATCGCTTGCGCCGAAATCGCGCCGCGCCATGCCCATCAGCATGCCGGCGAGAAACGTCTTGTCGCCGCCGCGCGGCCCGCTTTGGGAGTCATAGATGCCCCATAGCGTCATGTGCCCCATCAGCATCCAGTCGCCCGCCATGGTCATCATCATCTGATGTTGCGCGGCATCGGGCTGCCAGCTTGTGCCGGAGGCGTCGCGCGTCATCGGATAGGAGCCAAGAACGCCGGACGACATGCCCGCCATGTCCATGTGAGCCATATGCATTTCCGGCATATCCATTCCGGACATATCCGATTGCGCGCGCGCTGCGGGCGCGAGCAGGCACAGGCCCAGAACGAAGGCGGCATATTTCATCAATGCATGTCCATGTGATCGTGGTCGTGATGTGTGCCGCCCGCCATCACCATAGCTTTGTATTGCGCGGGGGAGAGCGAAGGCAGCTTTTGAAGGAATGCGACCATGTTCCAGATTTCCGCGTCGCTGTGCGTTACGCCCCACGCCGGCATGCCGGTCATCTTGATGCCGTGCTTGATGATCCAGAATTGCTCGCGCGGATCCGTGTTTCTCATCTTCCAGAGGATCGGCGGCTTTGGATTCATGCCGGGCCGCATCTCGTTTTCGCCCATGCCGGGTGCAAGATGGCAGGCGGTGCACATGGCATCGTAATCCGACGCGCCATCTGCGATCATATGCGCGTCGGCAAGTGGCGGCACATCTATTCCGCCCAGCCTGCTTTCGACGGAGCGTTCGCGGATGCCGGCAATGAGGGCTTTCGTCGCTTCGAAATGCGGGGCATCCGCCGCGACATTGTAGAGACCCGAAAGCGCAACAATCGCTGCCACCGCCGCAGCCACGATGAACATGGCAATTGCGCCTGTGAGCAGCAGGCGAACCTCGCGCGCCATGAGTCTCTCCCGATGGAGATACCCTATAGGGGTACTTTGACGGGAACAATAAAAAAGCCGGAAGTTTCGCTTCCGGCTTTTTGCAATCGGTGTCGGATCGATCAGTCCTTCGCAGCGCGCAGATCGCTGGATGCGCTTTCGGCGACCTTCGTTTCCAACGGCATCGCCGCCATCTCGGTGAGGATATGCTGGCGCTGGGCCTTGAAGGCGACGAGTTCCTTGCCTGCGAGCCGCATACCTTTTGCCACCTTCACCTTCGTCGGATTTACCTGCGTGCCATTGACGAAGATTTCATAGTGCAGATGCGGACCCGTGGTCAGGCCGGTGTTGCCGCTATAGGCGACGATCTGGCCCTGGCGCACATGCGATCCCTTGTGGATGCCGGGCGCGAAGCGCGAGAGGTGGCCGTAACCCGTCGCATAGCCGTTGCCGTGGTTGATCTTCAGGAAGTTGCCGTATCCGCCGGCATAGCCCTCGAGAACGACGGTGCCGCTGCCGGCTGCCATCACGGGCGTGCCAACCGGAACGCCGAAGTCGATGCCCTTGTGCATGCGGCTGTAGCCCAGCACGGGGTGGAACCGCATCCCGAAGCCGGATGTGATCCGCGCGCCGTCCACCGGCGTTTTCATCAGCATGCCTTTGGCGCTTTGGCCGTTGGCGTCGAAGTAGTCGGGTCCATCCGGCCCCTTCGGATCGAAACGGTAGAGCGCGATGGTGCGGCCGCCGATCTTCATGGCGGCGTATTGGATGTCGCCTTGCTTCGCGGGCTGGCCATCCGGCGTGTAGTAGTAGGAGTAGAGGACTTCGAAGGAATTGCCCGGCTTCAGATCGCGCTGGAAGTCCACCTCATAGGAGAACATCTTGATCATCTGCACGACGACGTCGGCGGGAATGCCGGCCTGCATCGCGGCGAGATAGAGCGAAGAGTCGATCGTGGCACCCGCGCGGTGCATCTTTTCCGCGAGCTGCTTCACCTGATCCTGGGCGGTGAAGGTGCCGTTGGCGCTTCGCGTGACCGTTACGTCGTGCTCGACGGACGGCGAGAAGCTGATGGAAAGCAGCTTGCCGGCCGGCGTGGGTTCCGCGTCCACGACGCTGGAGTCGGAGAGATCGCCGTCGGCGTCATCGGCACCTGGGGGCGGGCTGTAGGTGATCTGCGCGACGTGATCGTTCGAGGCCGGCGCCATGAGCTTGGTGTGCGTGGCCTCGAAGGTAAGGTCGAAGGACTGGCCTGCGCGCAGCGAGCGCACGTCATACGCCTTGGCGAGCGCAACGACAGCGGCGTTGGCGTCGTCGTCTGAAACACCCGCGTCCGTCAGCGCGCCGACCAGCGTGTCGCCCGGATCCATGGTGATCGTGCGCGTCTCGACGCCGGCTTCCTCTGTGGCGCCGGAACGCTCGGTGGCCAGCGAGTAGTCGAGGGCGGTCGCGCCCGGATTGGACACCGGCGAAATCTGTTGCGTGGAACCGAGCGGCGCAAACGAGGCGTAGTTGGCGCCACCATTAGTCTGCTTGGCCAGGCGCAGGAACAGCTCGTAGGGCATCAGCGTTGAATGCGATGGCCGGGACATGCCGTCGAGCGGCACGGTGCCGGCGGCAAGCCAGGCGATGGAACCGGCGACGAGCGCCGTGATGGATGTCGAGACCAGAGCCCAGCGGCCATCGCTGGACGACATCACGGAAGCGGCATTGCGACTCGAATTGCGCCATTGCGACACAAAGTTCGCAAACAGCGCGGTGGCGTGGCGAGGCTCCACGTCATCTCCTCTTTTTTGCACTGGCCTGGGGATTACGCGCCCAGCCCCTCTCTTGGCCCTGCCGAAGCAGGGAGATGCATATAGCCTGACCATAATTAGCGCCGTCAACCGTTACGGGCGCGTTAACTCCAACATGAACGGAATTGGGACACGCGCCGATTTAACCTCTGCTCCGCAAGCCGCGCGCCACTGCGGAGGTTCTATTAAGGGAAAGGGGGCCCAGCCTTCGATTCGCAACCGCAGGTTCCTGCGATCAGACCCGCCGCCGGCGCCCCGTCGATCGTTGTCGGCGCAGGCGGCTCTCGTTCCGGGCCATATATTCAGTGCGCGTAGCGGCGCGCGAGCGCATGATATACGCCCTCGCGACACACCAGCTTGGATGACGCGTTGGCGATGAGGGCCGCGGCCATCAGCGGCACGAGCATCTGGTGGTTGTCCACCATTTCCGAAACGATGACGAAACTGGTGATGGGCGCCTGAACCACTCCGGCGAAATAGCTGACCATGCCGATGAGCACGATCGCCCCCATCGGTGCCGACGGAAAGAAACGCGCGACATCCGCGCCGAAGCCCGCGCCAACGGACAGGGACGGCGAAAAGATGCCGCCGGGTATGCCGCTGACCGACGAAAGAACGGTTGCGAGGAATTTCAGCGGCGTGAATTGCCATCCCAGATGATTGACGCCATGCACGAGTCCACGCGCTTGCGCATAGCCCGTGCCCCAGATCGTATCGCCCGAAAGATATCCGCAGACCGCAACCGCCAGCCCGCAGGCGGCGGCGAACAGTACGGGGTAGCTTTCCATCCAGCGTCCGATGCGGCCGGGGATGTGACGGGGCACTTCGATCAGGATGCGCGAGAAGCAGCCGCCGAAGATGCCGCCCAGCACGCCGCAAATGGGCACGCAGAACCAGTCGCTGAACGAGCCCAGCATCGCCGCTGTCGATCCGAAATAGGTGTAGTCGCCAAGAACCACCAGCGAGGTCATGCCGCCGATGATCACCGCGCCGATAATGAGGCCCGATGTGCGCGCTTCGAAGCTGCGGCTGATTTCCTCGATGGCGAATACGATGCCCGCAAGCGGCGTGTTGAATGCCGCGGCGACACCGGCGGCGGCGCCAGCAAGAATGAGCCCCGGCTGTCGCCTGGGCGTAAGGCGCCCGATCTCGAACATGAGCGATGCGCCCACCTGCACGGTGGGACCCTCGCGGCCGATCGAGCCGCCGACCAGCAATCCAAGCAGCGTCATCAGGATCTTGCCTATGGCGGCGCGCAGGCTGACAAGACGCTTGCGCTCTTCGGTGGTCTTGAAGCTGCGCGCTGCGATCGCCTGCGGGATGCCGGATCCCCCCGTATTCGGGAAATAGCGATTTGTCAGCCACGCGATGAGCCCGAAGCCCAGCGGCGTCACCGCCAGGGCGATATAGGGGACGTGCCGCACGAGTTGCTGGAAATCATGCATCGCCAAATCGGCGGCGCGCGCCAGTCCCACGGCGGCGAGGCCGACCACCAACGCGCCTCCGGTAAAGATGAGCCGCCGCTGCCAGCGCCGGGAGAGCAGACGGGCAATGCGCAGGTGGCGCCGAAGAATGATCATGGCGCCTTATAGCAGCCGAAAGCCGGGGAGTGCCGCGACTTATTCTACGCGCGAAGCGTGGCTGGGATCCGCGTCGGAAGGCTCAAAAAATAACGCGCCGTGGACAACCCACGGCGCGCCATGATTCGTCGCGATTGAAGGGGGGATTACAACCGGACGAGAAGATGTTCCGCGATGCGGGCGTGCAGCGCCCCGATTCCGCGGGCGATGTGCAGCACCACGAAGAACAGCAGCAGGCCCGCGATGGCGAATACGATCAGGCCGGGCGCTGTCTGCACGAAGTGCTGGAAGAACGGATTGTCGTCCATCTGGACGTTGACATGGCCAGTGATGAGGCCGGCGAGCGCGCCGCCCGTGACGCCGATCGAGCAGGCGAGACCGACCACCGCGATGACAAAATAAGCCACGCCGAGAGGCAGCATGAGCAGCAGATAGAGCATCGACGACCATGTGCGGGCATCGGACAGCGCATCGCCGATTCGCGCCCAGATCGTTTCCTCGCCCTGCGTCGTGGGCGGCAACCGCCGCGGCATGCGCACGCCCAGAAGCGCTTCCACGATGCGTCCCTCGATATGGGCGAGAACGCGGACCGAGCCGATGAAGAGCAGGGCGAAGGGGATGCCGATGATGAGGATCGCGAAACCGACGGTCAGCGAGATGCCGACGGTAGTCCAGGTGAAATAGAAGATGCCCGTTGCCAGCGACAGGAGCATGTAGACCAGCGCGCCATAGGTACGCGGGTCCGAAAGCACGTTGAAGAAGCCGTAAGGCCGCTCGTCCTGCGGCTGCTCGGATTTGGGGAAGGGCCCCGAAAGTGTCGCTTCCATGGATTTGTATTCCTCTGCGATTTCCGCCGGCGTTCCGTATGTCTCCACGACGGACGCCAGCACATCCGCTTCGGGTACACCTGGATTCTGCGCGATCTCGTTGCGCAGATGCTCTTCACAATCATTGAGCGCATCGACAATCAGTCCCGGCGGGCACTTTTCCGCCCGCAGCGCCTGGGTCAGCGCGTCGAGATACTCCCTGACCGTCTTAGGCTGAGGGCTGGTATTCATGCCGCGTTCCGCCCGCCTTCAGCGCGTCGTCCACGAATTCGCGCATGTCGTGCCACGCGCCCTGCCAGTCGTTCAGCGCATTCAGGCCTTCGCCGGTGATGTTGTAGTCGCGGCGCGGCGGTCCGAACGCGGACGCTTCCACACGGCTTTCCAGCAGACCCAGGGAATTGAGCGACCGCAGGACGGGGTAGATGGCGCCCTGCTTGAAGATCAGCCCGCCTTCGCCTTCCGCCTTCACGGCCTTGGCGATTTCGTATCCGTACATTTCGCGTCCCGCGCGGGCGAGCACAGCCAGCAGGACGAGCGATGAGAGCCCGGCCATCAGTTCTTTACGGAATTTGCGCGTGTATTGGGTTTCCTCAGTCACGACGCGCCTTGCTTCCGCCTCCCTTGCTATTACGAAGTTCTATCTAGCACGAACTCCACACTATGCAAGAGTGCCCTCTATCGAAGTTGAAAATATTTTGATTCCCGGGTTCCCGCCAGTCAACGTCCCATAACCAAGACTATCGTCACAGAAGTAGCAAGTATTCCTATTCTCGCATCCCTCCGCGTCAGGCTGCCACACAGGCCGCGCCTCTGGTCACGGGCGGACCATCCCGCACGTCTTCCCTGCGAAGAAAGAAGGAATCCGCCATGAGCGAACGTTTCAGTTTCAACAAAGCTTGCCCGGCCGGCACGAAGGTGATGATCGACATGGAGAAGTATCTCGGCGAGTGCGGACTCGAAGCGTCCCTGCTTCATCTTGTGAAGATGCGCGTTTCGCAGATCAACGGCTGTGCCTATTGCCTCGACATGCATTCGCACGATGCGCGCAAGATCGGCGAGACTGAACAACGGCTGTACGTTCTGGATGCATGGCGCGAGACGCCGCTGTTCAGCGCGCGCGAGCGAGCGGCGCTGGCGTGGGCCGAAGCGCTGACGCTCATTGCGCAAACGCATGCACCCGACGAAATTTACGAAAATGTGAAATCAGAATTCAACGATGCGGAGCTTGCAAACCTCACTTTGTTGATCGGCACGATCAACACCTGGAATCGCATCGCCATCGGTTCGCGAATGCCGGTAAAGGCGCGAACTGCCGGTTGAGTCAAACCGGTATGCACGGAGAATGCTTGTAATATGACAGCGCGGCACATAGCTCTCGCCGCAGTGTGAGCGCGTTTGCGGAAGGGCATTCTCTCGTGAAAAATATCTTGCGTATATCGGCCGCCATCTTGCCGATTCTGTCAGCCGTGCCGGCACATGCGGCGATGACAGCCGATGGCGTCCTTCGCGCCAATCGTGCTGCCGCCGGCAAAATGCCGGCGAGCGGCACGGCGCTTTTCCAATACGCTTTCCACGGCGAGGGCCTCACCGGAACCGCATCGAGCATTCAAGATGTCGCGACAGGCGCCTATGTCGACTCCGAGGACGCGGGCGCCATCGGGCAGGGCGCCGGATTCGACGGCAAGACGCCATGGATGCGTGACCTGTCCGGCGCGTTCACTGCACAGGAAGGCGGAGATCGGATCGCCGTCGCGAACAACGAAGCCTATCGCAATGCCAATCTCTGGTGGCGCGCCGACCGGGGCGGCGCCGACATCCGGTACGCGGGGCGCGAGACGGTCGACGGCAAAGCTGCCGACCACTTGATCGTCGTTCCCCGGAACGGCAAGCCGTTTGACGCGTGGTTCGATGCACGCACGCATCTTCTTGCGCGCATCGCCGAAGACCGGCAGTTCCTCCACACGCGCATGTTCTATTCCGATTATCGCAAGGAAAGCGGAGTCGAGGTTCCGCACAAAATCGTCATCGACAACGGCGTGGGGCCGGCCGCGTACGATACGCTGACATTGAAAACCGTGACATGGAGACCGGCGCAACCGCTCTCGAACTATTCGCGGCCGACCGCTCCGCCCACCGGTGCCATGATCGATAGCGCGACCGTCACGGTGCCTTTCCGCCTCCTCAACAACCACATCTATCTGCAGGCCATGGTGGACGGCAAAGGGCCATATACGTTCATCCTGGATACCGGCGGCCATACGCTGTTGTCGCCAAGGATCATCAAGGAAGCCGGCCTGAAATCGGTCGGCAACTCCGTCGGCACGGGGGCGGGCAAGGGCAGCGTGGTCAGCGGCTTCGTGCGGTATCACGAGATCGCCATCGGCGGCGTCAAGCTGCATGACCAGACGGGCATCGCACAGAATGTCTACGACAAGTCGATCGAAGGCATTCCGGTGGATGGCATGGTCGGATTCGAATTGATCCGCCGGATGGTCACGCGCATCGACTACGGCTCGAAAACCCTGACCTTCATCGATCCCGCGAAATTTGCGGCCGTGGGTGCCGGCACCGCGGTGCCGTTCAAATTCTACGATCATCTGCCGCAAGTGGCGGGCCGCGCCGGCGACGTTCCGGGGATCTTCGACATCGACACGGGTTCGCGCAGCGAGGTGGATATTACGTCACCCTCCGTCGACCGCTACAAGCTGCGCCAGAAATATCCGCATGGTGTCGAGGCCATCACGGGATGGGGCGTCGGCGGCCCGGTGAAATCCTATGTCGCGCGTCTTCCGTCGCTCACCCTCGGCGGCTTCACGGAACCCGGCGTGGTCGCGGACCTTGATGGACCGAATTCCGGCTCCATGAGCGATCCGAATTTCCTCGGCAATGTGGGCAGCGGATTCCTGAAGCGCTTCGTGGTGACGCTCGATTACGCGCGCCAGACGATGTATCTGAAGCCGATCGAGCCGCCGCCGGCCGATATCGGCACCTTCGATCGTTCGGGAATGTGGATCAACGCAGCGGATGACGGCTTCAAGATCACTTATGTATCGTCGCGCGGACCGGCCGACGAGGCGGGACTTCAAGCCGGTGATGTGATCACCGAGATCGACGGCAAACCCGTCAAGCCGGATGAGCTTGCGAAGGCGCGCGCGCAATTCCGCATGCGGCCCGCGGGTTCCATGGTGACGATCAACTACATGCGCAACGGAGCGGCGAAGCACACGCTCGTCACGTTGCGCAATCAGGTGTGAACTGTCTTGCCAGCAGGCGGCACGCATGCTTTGTGCCGCCTGTTGAGGTGTTGAGTTCGTGTTGGGTATGGACATCGATCGTTATCTGTCGCGCATCGGCATTCGCAAGCGCCCGCCTGCGACGCTCGCCGGCCTGACGGCGGTGCATCGCGCGCATCTGCTGGCGATACCTTACGAGAACATCGACGTGCAGTTGGGCCGCGCCGTGACCATCGAGCGCCCGGCCATCTTCGACAAGCTCGGGGAGCAGAAGCGCGGCGGCTGGTGCTACGAGATGAACGGCATTCTCGGCTGGGCGCTTGGCGAACTTGGCTTCGATGTGCGGCGCTCGACAGGCGCGGTGATGCGCGAGGTTTCCGGAGACTCCGCCGTCGGCAACCACCTGGTGCTGCGGGTCGAATTGCCGGAAGGACTCTATCTCGCCGATGTCGGTTTTGGAGACGGGCCGCGCAATCCGATCCGCATCGCGCCGGGCGCATTCCATTCCGACGGTTTCGACTTCAGCCTGCGCCGGGTGGACGACGCTTGGTGGCGCTTCTCCAACGATCCACGCGGCGGCGCGCCCAGCTTCGATTTCAACCTCGATCCGGCGGACGAGAATCTTCTTGCGGAGCGCTGCCAGTATCTTCAGACCGCGCCCGCGTCGGTTTTCGTTCAGAACCTGGTCGTGCAGCGGCACGTGCCCCACGGATTGCAGATCCTGCGCGGACGGGTTTTGCGCACCATCACGGCATCGGGAATCCAGGATCGTATCGTCTCCGATGCCGATTCATTCGAGCGGATCCTGAAGGATGTGTTTGCGCTGGATGTGCCGGAAGCCGCCGGCCTTTGGCCCAGGATCGTCGCCCGCCACGAGGAAGTGACGGCACAGAAAGCGACCACGGCGAATATTTAAGAGGTCGCGATGAAGTCCCGCACCACGGGGTAGATCTCGTTCTGCCAACGATGCCCTGCGAAGACGCCATAGTGGCCGACGCCGGGCTGCAAATGGTGCTGCTTCTTGCCCGGCTTGATTCCCGGCGTGAGCTCGTGCGCGGCTTCGGTTTGTCCCGGCGCGCAAATGTCGTCGCGTTCGCCTTCGACGGTGAGTAGGGCGGTGCCTCTGATAGCGGAAGGATCGGCAAGCTGCCCGCGCCATTTGAACTTGCCGCGCGCCAGGTGATGGTCCTGGAACACGCGCTGCACGGTTTCGAGATAGAATTCCGCCGGCATGTCGAACACGGCGAAGTACTCGTCGTAGAAGTTGCGCGTCACGGCCGCCTTGTCGTGGCGGGCGTGGAGCACGTGCTCGAACAGATCGAGATGCGCCCGGATGTGGCGGGGCAGGTTCATTGACATAAATCCCGTCACCTGCAGGAAG
Source organism: Rhizomicrobium sp. (assembly GCA_051959625.1). GTDB lineage: Bacteria > Pseudomonadota > Alphaproteobacteria > Micropepsales > Micropepsaceae > Rhizomicrobium. Next base: position 7,204 of record JBQCFD010000130.1, on the reverse strand, counting down.
CCCGGATAGACACGGCGGTGCGCCCCTTTGTAGCGCGCCGGAACGGTCGAGATCAGATTGCGTTCGAACCACTCGAGCGGGTGATCGGTAGCGAGATAGTTCACGACGGTCGGGTTGACGCGCGCATCCACAGGGCCGGCCATCAGCGTCAGAGATTTCGGCTGCGCCGGGCTGTTCTGTTGTGCGAGCAATGCCACCGTTGCAAGAAGTGCATTACAGGGTTGGCAGACGCCGATCACATGCGTATCGGGACCCAAATGCTCGATGAAGTTGAGGATGTGCGCCACATAATCATCGAGTCCGAACCGGCCGTGCTCGCGGGAGACGTCGCGCGCATTGTTCCAGTCAGTGATGAACACGTCGTGGTCGGGAAGCAGCGTGCGCACCGTCTCGCGCAGCAAGGTGGCGAAATGACCGGCCATCGGCGCAACGAGCAGCACGCGCGGCTGAGTCAGGGACGCGGATTTGCGGAAATGGAGCAGCGTGCCGAACGGCGTTTCCAGCGCGGGTATTTCGATGATCTCCACCACATCGCCGCCGATACGGACATCCGGGATGTCGTAGGACGGCCGATCGTGGGTGAGGCCGCTGCGCGCGACCAACTCCGCCGCGGCACCCATGGTGCGGGCGAAGAGATTGCCCCAGGGCCCTACCAGCGGCTCCCGCATCGCAGCGGCCGTGAGATCGGCACAAATCCGGAAGGGCGCAAGAAAATCCTCTCGCGCCTGATACGCGCTATACAACATCGGTCTGAATGCCCCTTTGTACCGATTCCCCGCTCCGACGGGGGGAGCGTAATGTATAACTTGCTGCATTGCGAAAGGGTTTCTTGCAGGGGCGAAAAGGGGGCTCTTTGGCTGTCATCAGTGTGATTGCCGCTGGGACAAGGGGTGATGCCCAACCTCCGGCAATGCTCTGCCGCGAACTCGCGCGGCGCGGGCATGAAGTGAGATTTATCGCGCAAAGCGAATTCGCCGACATGATCGAAGGCAGCGGCGTGTCGCTGAAGCCCTTGCCGGGCGACCTGCATGCCGAGCTCATGAGCGCGGACGCGCAGAAGTTTTTCGCCGGTGGCGGGAACCCGCTCACTTTTCTCCGCTGGTTTTATGATATCGGCAAGAAGTTCGCCAGGCAGCTCACGCCGGCGATGGTGGAGTTCACTGCGGGCGCCGACGTTATCGTCGGCACCGGGCTCGCGGACTACTACTCGAACATCATGGCGCGGGTTCACAAGACCAAGGCCGCGCATGCCTATATGCAGCCCGCCGTCCCGACGCGTGAATTTCCCTGCGCGCTGTTTTCCGTGCCGCCCTTCGACCTGCCGGGCTGGGCGAACAGGCTCGAGGCGCGGGTCTATTTCGAGACCGCATGGCTCGGCGCGCGGCCTATCGCCAAGGTCGCGCACGACATGCTCAACCTGCCGCCCCCTTCGTGGCGCGTGCCGATTCTGGAAGAGCTCCATCGTGGCCAGCCGTTCCTCATGGCCTACAGCGAAGCGTTCCTGCCCAAGCCGAAGGACTGGCCAGATCATGTTGAGGTGACGGGCTTCTGGTTCCGCGATACGCCGGCATCATGGCGGCCGCCGGAGGATTTGGTGCGTTTCATCAAGGCCGGCCCGCCGCCGATCTATGCAGGCTTCGGAAGCATGGTGATGAAGGACCCCGAAGCGACCGTGAACATGGTTCTGGACGCGGTCGCGAAGAACAATGCGCGCGCGGTGATCGCCGAAGGCTGGAGCGGCTACAAGCCGGGAAAGTTGCCGCATAACGTTTTTGCGATCGATGCCGTGCCGCATGATTGGCTGTTGCCCCAAATGGCCGCGTCGATCCACCACGGCGGCGCGGGCACGACCGGCGCATCGCTGCGCGCGGGGATTCCGCAGATCGTTGTGCCGTTCGTGGGCGATCAGTTCTTCTGGGGCCTGCAGGTCGAGAAACGGGGTGTGGGGCCGAAGCGCATCCCGCATTCCAGTCTGACGGCCGATGCACTTGGCGAAGCGATCGCTCGAGCGCTGACCGACCGGACAATACGAAATCGGGCAGCGGAAATGGGCGAACGCGTGCGCGCGGAAAACGGATTGGCGCGGGCGGCCGAGATCGTCGAAGATCTCGTGCGCGGCTGACGCATCCTATTCATAGGCCTGGGTTCGGGCTTCGGTCATGACGGCTGCATCCACGATCTTCTGGACCACGCCGTAATTTGTCTTGCCGGTGCCCAGCACCGGCACCTCATCGACGATGACGAGGCGGCGCGGCACCGCGAGTTCGGGCACGCCGTGATTGTGCGCCCAACCGATGAGGTCTTGCCGGTTGGCTTCCTTGAATGTCGTGGCAAGCACGATCTGCTCGCCCTTGCGGCCGTCCGCGATCGTGACGGCCGCATGGTTGTAATCGGGCCAAAGCGCGGAGGCGATGCTTTCGACCACGGCCAGCGAAACGCTTTCGCCGCCGATCTTCGCGAAACGCTTGAGCCGGCCCTTGATCGCGATGAAGCCGTCTTCGTCGACGGTCACGACATCGCCGGTATCGTGCCATCCGTCGGGCGGTGGAACGATCACGCCCGGCGCGTCCGGCTTCATATAGCCCAGCATGACGTTCGGGCCCTTTACCACCAGCCGTCCGGCATTGGGGATGAAGTCCAGCGGATCGAGTCTGAGCTTCATGTCGGCCATAAGCTGGCCCACGGTGCCGGCCCGGTTGGCGCCCGGCCTGTTGGCGGCAATCACCGGCGATGCCTCGGTCACGCCATAACCTTCGAGCAGCTCGATGCCGTGCTTCTTGCGCAGGAAGGCGCGCGTCTCGTCGCGCAGGCGTTCTGCGCCGCAGACGGTAAGGCGCAACGACTTGAGGTCGCCGGCGTCCGCCGCGCGCGCATATTGCGTAATGAAGGTGTCGGTGGAGACGACGATCGTGGCGCCGTGCGCCTTGATCCGGCGGACGATCTCGTGCGGCTGCAACGGCGTCGGATGGCAGACGACTTTGATGCCCAGCAGCAGCGGCATCAGCGATCCCACAGTCAGTCCGAAGCAGTGAAAGGCGGGCAGGGGATTGAAGAGAATGTCCGATGGATACAGCGCCAGATGCGCGCGCACCTGCTCGACATTGGCCACAAGGTTGCTGTGCGACAACGCGACCCCCTTCGGCTCGCCTTCCGTGCCGGAGGTGAAAAGGATGACGGCCGGCAGTTCCGGCGGCGTGTGCGCGGCGATGAGGCCCGGCGTGAACTGGCCGACGGCCGCCGCTGCCTTGTCGAAGACGGAGAGATGCTCGCGGACATCTTCCAGATAGACGACCTCGCACAGCTTTGAGAGTTCGCTCACCAGCGATTGGTAGCCGCCCATGTCCACGAAACGGTGCGCCGTAACAATGCGTTTCAACTCCGCGGTACGGATCGCCGACTTCAGCGCGGCCAGGCCCGCGGTGAAATTGAGCATCGCCGGAACGCGGCCATAGGCCGAGAGCGCCAGAAAGGAAACCGTGGCCCCCGCGCCGGTCGGCAGCATGATGCCGACTTTCTCGCCGCGCTGGGTTCCGTGCCGCAGCGCATTGCCGAGCGCCAGCGTCGCGCGCATGATGTCGTCGTAAGTACGCTCGCTGTCGTCGACGTCGATGATGCAGACCCGCTTGCCGCCAAAGCGCGATCGCGCCGCTGCGAACGCGCTGAATACCGTCTGGCGGGTGGTCGAAATGTCGAATGGGACGACATCTTCGCCGGACGCCGCGGCGATAGTGGCAAGGGTCAAGCGCATCTCCCCACAAACCCGGCGTTACCCGCCAGTGTTCCTTCCGCTTCAGCCTAGCGCAGGGCAAAGATTGCGCAACCGGGCATCAGGCGTTGCGCAGCGCAAGGGTGTGGGCGGTGTCGAGATATTCATCCAGCCGTGCGATCCGGCCATCCTTTACCGTCACCACCAGGCAGGCGGGCATCGAGAAAGCCGCGCCGCTCCCCAGCGTACCGTGCAGGACGTGTTGCTGGACGTAACCGCCGTCGAAGCCGTGGCGACTCTTGATCTCGTAGCGGCGGTTGAAGAGGCGCTTGTCCATCCACTTCAGGGTTTTCAGGTTGTCGTCGACGGTTTGCGCAAGTCCGTCAAAATTGTGCCAGATCCGCGCGTCCGGCGCGTAGCAGCCGCGGATGGCGTCGGGGTCGCCAGTTTCGATCGCCCGCATGAAGCGGTCGGCCAGCATGTTCGTGTCGTTTGCGGTGGTCATGGCGCAATGCTTGGGCGGAACGGCGGCCCGGTCAAGCGCGGGTGGTTTCGCGGGGCAAACGGCCTTATATGACGGCCATGACCGTGGTCATCGACAAAGCCCAACTCCGCCACCCGGAAAAGGCGCACCGGCCGGATACGCCGACGTTGCGGAAGCCGGAATGGATCCGCGTGAAGGCGCCGGTGTCGAAGGAATATGCGGTCACCAAATCCATCGTGCGCGAGCACAATCTCAAAACGGTGTGCGAGGAAGCGGGCTGCCCGAACATCGGCGAATGCTGGACCCATCGCCACGCCACCATGATGATCATGGGCGACACCTGCACGCGCGCCTGCGCCTTCTGTAATGTGAAGACGGGCCTGCCCAACGCGCTCGATGCCGAAGAGCCGGCGAATGTCGCCAAGGCTGTCGCCAAGCTTGGGCTGAAACATGTCGTCATCACGTCGGTGGATCGCGACGATCTGCCGGACGGCGGCGCCGAACATTTCGCACAGACGATCAACGCCATCCGCGCGGAATCGCCGAGCACAACGGTTGAAGTGCTGACGCCGGATTTCCTGCGCAAGGAAGGCGCGCTGGATATCGTGATGGCCGCGCGGCCGGATGTGTTCAACCACAACCTCGAAACCGTGCCGCGGCTATATCTCACCGTACGTCCCGGCGCGCGCTACTTCGCATCGCTGCGTTTGCTGGAGCGCGCGAAGGAACTGGTGCCTACGGGTTTCACAAAATCCGGCTTGATGGTCGGCCTCGGCGAAAGCCGCGAAGAGATCATGCAGGTGATGGACGACCTTCGCGCAGCCCATGTCGATTTCCTCACCATCGGCCAGTATCTGCAGCCGACGAAGACGCACGCGAAGCTCGAACGCTTCTGGTCGCCGGAGGAGTTCAAGGGCCTGGAAGCCATCGCGAAAGCCAAGGGTTTCCTGATGGTGTCGGCCTCGCCGCTGACCCGTTCGTCCTATCACGCCGACGCGGATTTCGCGCAGATGCAGGCAAACAGAGCGGCGCAGCATCGGACCCCTTGACGCAATCCCCATATACGGGTGAGCCCGATATTGGAGGTTTCCCATGACTGTAACTGTTGAAAAACCGGCTGTCGCGACGGCTCGGCGCGTTGTTCGCCGTTTCTCCGGCATGCCCACGCAGGATGGCGCGGGCGTGAAGCTCACGCGCCTGATCGGTACGCCACAACTCCCCGATCTCGATCCCATGTTGATGCTGGACACGTTCCGCTCGGACAACCCCAACGACTATGTCGCCGGATTCCCGGAGCATCCGCATCGCGGCTTCGAGACGGTCAGCTACATGATCAAGGGCTCGATCGCCCATCTCGACAATCACGGCGGCAAAGGCATCGTGACGGACGGCGGCGTGCAGTGGATGACGGCCGGCCGCGGCGTCGCGCACTCGGAAATGCCAGCGCAAACCAACGGCCAGCTTTTCGGCTTCCAGCTTTGGCTCAATCTTCCCGCGAAGGAGAAGATGCGCGATCCCTGGTATGCCGACATTCCCGCGAGCGACATTCCCACCGTTCATCTCGGCAAAGGTGACAGCGCCAGGCTGATCGCGGGCGAGTGGAACGGAATCAAGGGGCCCGGTCCCGACCGCGCCATCGCGCCCTTCATCGCGGATGTGACGGTGGCGGCAAATGGCGGTGTGGATGTTCCGGTTCCGGTCGGTCACAACGCGTTCCTCTATGTTTTCGAGGGCGATGCGAAAATCGGCACGGAGGCCGTTCGCAAAGGCCAGATAGCGGTGCTTTCGCTGGGCGACAGCCTGCGTGTCGACGCGGCGGGCGAAGGCGCGCGGTTTCTCGTGGTCGCGGGCAAGCCGCTGCGCGAACCGATCGCGAAGTACGGCCCCTTCGTGATGAACACCGCCGACGAGATCCGCAAGGCGATTTCGGATTATCAAAGCGGGAAGTTTTAAGCGTCCTTTGTCATCCCGGCCAAGCGCAGCGTGAGCCGGGACCCATCGAGACATCGGCACGATGGGTCACGGGTCTAGCGGCTTTCGCCGCGTCGCCCGGGATGACATGTTTGCATCATGACTTCCCACTCCGAATCTCGGATCGTGCCGTATCCTGCCGATCTCATGTTCTCGATCGTCGCGGACGTGGAACGCTATCCGGAATTCGTGCCCTGGGTCACCGCGCTGCGCATCAAGAAGCGCGAGCGTGACGGCGATAGGGACATCCTGCTCGCCGAGACGGTTGTCGGTTTCAAGGCGCTGCGTGAGCGCTATACCAGCCGCGTGGTGCTCGACCGGGCCCAAATGCGCATCGACGTGTCGCAGACCGAAGGCGTGTTCCGCGTCCTCGAAAACCATTGGCGCTTCACGCCGCTCGATGTGAAATCCTGCCGCGTGGATTTCAGGATCGAGTTCGAATTCAAGAGCAAACTGCTGGGCGCGGTCGCCGGCAGTGCGTTCGGCCTCGTCGTTTCGCAGATGACGCACGCTTTCGAAGCGCGGGCGAAACAGCTGTCACAGCAGACGCTGCAATAACAGAAGCGCGGCTTCGACCGTCTTCATCCGGATCTCGCCGCGGCCGATGTCGCCGAAGCGATGGGCTTCGTGGATGATCGAACGCCGTTCGCGGCAGGCGGCGATATGGACGAGCCCGACCGGCTTGAGCGGCGTGCCGCCGCCCGGTCCCGCGACGCCGGTCACGGCCACCGCGATATGGGCATTGGAATTCTCAACCGCGCCTTCCGCCATCATGCGCGCTACGGGCTCCGACACCGCCCCCATGTCCGCGATCAGATCGCCGGGCACGTTCAGCATGTCCTGCTTGGCGCGGTTGGAATATGTGACGAAGCCGCGGTCGAAAGCGTCCGACGATCCCGGGATCTCCGTCAGCAGCGCGGCGATCAATCCGCCCGTGCAGCTTTCCGCCGTCGCGATGCGCAGTTTCTGCGCGCGCGCTTCGGCGAGAACGACCTCGGCCAGCCGTAGCAGGGGGGAGGAGAACATCAGATCAGTCCCAGATG
>JBQCFD010000129.1:0-30976 GCA_051959625.1 Rhizomicrobium sp. | reverse complement strand
CAAAACGTAAATGTATAAGAAGGCATCGGGCGAGAGTGCCCGCACCTATCTGAAACTCCGCTTCAAGCCCCAGAAAACATTGAAGGGGGCCAAACCTGCTCCCAAGCAGCCAGAGGAAAAGTCGCCCACCCAATTAAGGATCGAAGCAAATCTTCGGGCTAATCGTGCGGCGAGCCGGAAATTCAAACGCAAAAATTCAAACTGAGACACTACCTTGCGGTGTCAAATAAATTATCCTGAATTCAGGAAAATGTTCTAAGACGCTGTTTGCGCTTCCAAATCGCCGGATTTTCCGCGGGGACCAGGCCGTGTGCAAAAACCCTGCGGCGTTCGGACAAGATGTCTTTCAGAGACGATCGGCTTTCGCTTCGGCGTTGAGCGCAGCAAGCCCTTTTGCATCGGATTTGAGCGCGGCGCGGCCGTCGCGCAATGCCGCGCGCGCCTTGCCGATGTCGCCGAGCACCGAATAGGCGCGCACGAGGCGCTGCCAACCCGCAGCATCGTTGGGATCGGATTTCAGGCGCTGCGCGAGACCTTCGACCATCGCATGGATATCGGGCGGCGCGCCTGCACTGAGCGATGCAAGACGGTCGACCAGCGCTCCATGCAGGGGACTGTTTGCCGGTATCTCCTGCAACAGGCTCCCCCACAATGCGCGCGCGCGCGCCGCGTCGCCACGCTGCGCCGCCATCTGCCCGAGATAGAAGCGTGCGGCGCGATCTTTCGGATCGGCTTTCAGGGCAGCCTCGAAGGCGGCTTCCGCATCGGGCGGCACCGCGCCGCCGGAAGCGATCGTCATCGCTTCGCCGTAAGCCGATTGCAGGCCTGCACGCTCCGACGGCGGCGACACCGCGATCGCGCGTTTGAACGCCGCCGCCGCATCCATGGGATCGTTCAGACTCAGATAACCGCGGCCCAGCAGCGTCCAGCCGCGCGGATTGTCCGGCGTCTGAAGCACGCGCCGCGCCAGCACCGCGACAAGACCGCGAACATCGTCGCTCGACGGACCATCCAGACTCCGCACGGCGAGCGCGGGAGAGCCGAGCAGCAGATAGCAACCCAGCGCCAGGCCCAGCACCAGCGCCGCGACCGCGCCGGCAAGCAGCGCCCGGCCGTCCGCAGCCGGTTCGCGCAGCAGGGGCCAGACCGCGAAGCCGATGGCCACAAGCGCGAGCAGGATCAGTACGGCGAAAAAGATGGAGCCCATTGCGGCAGGGCCTAGCACATCGCGGCACGAAATCGAACGCGGACGCGGCGAAAAGCGCATGGTTGCGCTATACGCCCTGGCACATGCAACATCGCCCCGCCGGCACCTGCGAAGAGAGACGAATGATCCCGTTTTGTGGAAATCCGCTGAATCGCGCGAGCGAGAAGCGCACCGACACCGCCTGGGTGGCGGCGAAGTTCAAGGATCCGACGTCTCTCATCCTGCCCATGTGGAAGCTGCAGCCTTTCCTGATCGGAAACGAGAAAGGACCGCTGGAGACCGGATTCCTGCGGCCGGGCCTGTGCGAACCGCTGGCGGCTGCGGATGCGCCCTGCGTTCTGCTGGGGCTGGAAGGCGAGCGCGCCTTGTTCGCGCTCGATGTCTCGGCGGCGCGCGATCCCGAACGCGAAGGCCCGCTCGCGGGACTTGGCGTCTTTCGCGAGATGCGCGGCGCGGCGATGACGGCCGGACTTCCCGACAAGGATATCGCGATCCTGGGGCAGGCCAAGGCGATGATCGACTGGCACCAGCGCCACGGTTTCTGCGCGCGCTGCGGCCATCCGACGACGAGCGCCGATGCGGGCTACAAGCGCACCTGCCCCAACTGCAACGCCGAGCATTTCCCGCACACCGATCCCGTGGTCATCATGCTGGCGACGCATGGCGATGCGTGCCTGGTGGGACGCGGCAGGCAATTCCCGCCCTCATTCTTCTCCGCCCTCGCCGGTTTCGTCGAACCCGGCGAAACCATCGAGGAAGCGGTCGCGCGTGAAATCCATGAAGAAGCAGGCGTGCGCGTCAACAACGTGCGTTATTTCACCACGCAGCCCTGGCCGTTCCCGTCATCGCTGATGATCGGCTGCTACGCGGAAGCGCAGGACCGCAAGATCACGGTAGACACGAACGAACTGGCCGATGCGTTCTGGCTGGAGAAAGACCGCGCGCGCCGGCTGCTTGCGGGAGATGCCGGCGACACCATCCGCATGCCGCCGCCCGTCGCCATCGCGCATCATCTGATCCGCAACTGGGCGGAGCGATGAGCGAGGGCCGCTCGCTCAAATTCAACCGCATCAGGCCCCGCCTGAAGCCGCCGCTTTGTCCCGATCCACAGATCGTTTCCGCTTATGCGCGCGCGATCGCAGGTCACGACGAACGTGTCCTGCTCATGGGCGTGACCGAAGAACTCGCCGATCTCGGCAAGACCACCGTCGCGCTCGATATCAGCCGGACGATGATCGCCGATGCGTGGCCGGGCGATACGGAAAAGCGCAAGGCCGTGCGCGGCAACTGGCTCGACATGCCGTTCGACGCGCGCCAATTCACAGCCGTCGCCGGCGACGGCGTATTGGCAGCCATCGGCTTGTCCGACTACGCCACGCTCGCAGCGCAATTCGCGAAAGTGCTCGTTCCCGGCGCGCGCATCGCGCTCAGGACCTACGTGACGCCCGAGCCCGGCGAGACGGTCGCCGAGGTTCGTGACGCCGCGATGGCTGGCAAGATTGCGGGTTTTCATGCCTTCAAATGGCGGCTCGCCATGGCGCTGGCGCATGAAAGCAAGAGCGCTTCGGTTCCGGTCGCGCAAATCCACGAGGCGTTCGAGCGGGCGTTCGCGGATCGCGCAACGCTCGCTGCGGCGACCGGCTGGAGCCAGGACGACATCGCGGAGATCGACGCCTATGCCGGCAAGGTGTTCGTCTATCAATTCCCCACACGTCGCGAGATTCTCGCGCATCTGCCCGCGAGCCTCGCCGGCGCGCGCTTTCAGTCCTCCGGCGACTACGAACTGGCCGAGCGCTGCCCGCTTCTCGTCGCGGACTTCGCGCCGTGAACGATCTTGCCCTGGTGCTGGCGCGGGCCGTGGAGGCCCTCGACAAATCGCAGTGGAAATCGCCCGAAGAGATCGCCGCGCTTCAGCGCAAGCAGCTCGTTCAGCTGGCGAAGCATTGCGAGGAATTCTCCCCCCATTTCCGCAACCGCCTGCAGGGCGCGGGATTGATGGCGGGCGATTTCGCCGAAGCCGCTGCGCTCGCGAAGCTGCCCCTGCTCTCGCGCCGCGCCCTGCAAAGCAGGCAAGGCGTCTACTGCACGAACGTGCCGCAGGCGCATATGCCGCTTTCCGAAACGCGCACCTCGGGCTCGACCGGCGAGCCCGTGGCGGTGAAGCGCACCCGGGCAAACAACATCGACTGGCTGGCCACGACCATGCGCGAGCATCTGTGGCATCGCCGGGATTTCGGCGCGCCGTTCTGCGCCATTCGCGCCAATGTGCCCAAAGCCGTGCGTTACGACAGCTGGGGGGCGCCCGCGGCGCTGCTCCACAAGACCGGGCCATTGCTGGGCATTCCCATCACGATGTCCATCGACGAGCAGATCGCGCATGTGCGCGATTTCCGGACGCAGATCCTGCTCGTCTATCCCAACATCCTGAACGCCTTCGTGCAGCGCGCCGAGGCCGGCGATCTGCGATTGCCGGATCTGCGGCAGATCCTCGCCATCGGCGAAACGCTGGCGCCGGATTTGCGCAGGCGCGCGGCGGCGGCATTCGGCGTGGAAATCGCCGACATGTACTCCTCGCAGGAAGCCGGAAACATCGCGGTGCAATGCCCCGAATCCGGCCATTACCACGTGATGGCGGAGAACCTGATCGTCGAGCTTGTCGATGCGGGCGGGCGCGAAGTGGGCGAAGGCGAAACGGGGCGCATCGTCATCACCGATCTGCACAATTACGCGACGCCTCTGATCCGATACGACATCGGCGATTATGCGACCGCGGGACCGTCCTGTTCATGCGGCCGCGGTCTGCCCACGCTCACCCGGATCCTGGGGCGCGAGCGCAACCTGATCCTCATGCCGGACGGATCGCGGCACTGGCCGCTGGTTGGCTTTCACAAGTTCCGCGCGATCGCGCCGGTCGTGCAGTATCAGATGGTGCAGGAAGAGCGCGAACGGATCGAACTGCGCCTCGTGGTGGAACGCCCGCTCACGGCGGACGAAGAACGCGCGCTGATCGCGCATGTGCAGGCCTCTCTCGGCCATGCCTTTGCGGTGCGGCTCACCTATTTCGCGCAGAAAATCCCCGTGGGCGCCGGCGGCAAATTCGAAGAGTTCGTTTGCCGCGCCCGATAGCGGCGAACGCAATCCCGGAAAGCTCAACCTGCTAATGTCATCACCCTGTCGCTTTCAGGGCAGCGGCGCGACCTGCGCGAAGGCATAGCGCCAGCCCGCAGGCGTGCGCACATAGGTGTCGCTGAACCACACGGTCCTGTCGAAGATCTCGCCGTTCTTGCGCGTTCCCTTGATGCGGAGCTTCGCGGTGACGACGGCGGTGTCGTCGCCCCAGACGCGGACCTTCTGAGAGCCCGGTTCTTCGTCCTGGATTTCGAACGTCGAGTCCCGGCCGCGCGCGCCGTCCAGGATCTGCGCGCGGGTGACGACATCGCCGTTGCCGCGCACCAGCACCATGTCCTCGTGCAGGATGGACGCCATCGTGTCCGCGTCGTTGATCTTCACCGCCGCCTGATAGCGCGTATCGAGATCGGCGACGGTCTGCGCGATGTTCTCAGCCATGACTTTGCCCTCACAAGCTCTCCCCTGCTCTAGCCCGCGCGACGGGCGCGCCGTAAGAGCGGGAAGATTTGAGCGCGGGAAACGACAGCCGCGATCACGCGAGCGTGTTCAGGGAAGGTCCTTGCGGTAGCCGTGTGCGGGATAGACGCCCAGGATCGTGAGCTTGCTGGTGAAGAAGCGCAGTTCCTCCAGCGCCAGCCGCACCAGGCGATCCTCGGGATGGCCGTCGATATCGGCATAGAACTGCGTGGCGTTGAACGAGCCGCCGAGCTGATAGCTCTCGAGCTTGGTCATGTTCACGCCATTCGTCGCGAAGCCACCCAGCGCCTTGTAGAGGGCGGCGGGCACATTCTTCACCCGGAAGACGAAGGTGGTGACGACGGGCGTTCCGTCATGCGCCGCGTCGTCCGGCTCGCGCGCCATGATGAGGAAGCGCGTGGTGTTGTGCTTCTCGTCCTCGACATCGGCCTTGAGCACGTCGAGTCCATAGATCTCGCCCGCCAGCGCGGAGGCGACGGCGGCGGCGCTTGGATCCTTCAACTCCGCGACATGGCGGGCGGAGCCGGCCGTGTCGTGCCATTCCTACGCCTTCAGTTTCATGTCGCGGATGAGCTTTCGGCACTGGCTGAGCGCCGGCGACTGGCTGAACACCGTGTTGATGCCGGAGAGCGTCGCGCCCTTCACGCCCAGAAGCTGCAGGCGTATGCGCAGAAAATGCTCGCCCACGATGTAGAGCCCGGCATCGGGCAGCAAATGATGGATGTCCGCGATGCGGCCATGCAGCGCGTTCTCGATCGGGATGATGCCGAGATCGGTTTCGCCGGAGCGCACCGCTTCCACCGCATCCTCGAAAGTGGGTTTCGGAATCGCCTGCGCATGCGGCACCGCTTCGCGCGCCGCCTGATTGCCGAACGCGCCGGGTTCGCCCTGAAACGCGATGCGCTTTGCCCTGGAAATCAGCGTGGACATGGCCTGCTCATGATTTGGAAGCGGCAATGACCTTCCGCGCCCTTTCGAGATCGGCGGGAGTATCGACACTGAGCGGCACGCTGTCCACGCGCGCCACCGCAATGCTCATATCCGCTTCCAGCGCGCGCAACTGCTCCAGTTTCTCGCGCCTCTCCAGCGCAGACGGCTCGAGATTGACGAAGCGCGACAATGCATCGCGCGTATAGGCGTAGATGCCGATGTGGAAATAGAGCGGCCCTTCGCCGTAAGGCGCGCGCGCGCGCGTGAAATAGAGCGCGCGGCCTCGGTTGCCGGTGACATCCCAACTCACCACCGCCTTCGTGGCGTTGGGATTGTCGTTGTCCGCCGGATCGTCGATTTCCGCCGCCAGCGTTCCGATGTCCGCGCCCGTGGGCGCCAGCACCCCGGCGACGGCCCGAATATAGGCGGGATCGAGCGCCGGAAGATCGCCCTGCAGATTCACCACCACGTCGTGCTTGCGGCCGGGGTCGAATGTCTCGACCGCCTGGAAGACGCGGTCGGAACCCGAAGGCAGATCGGGATCGGTCATCACCGCAATGCCGCCCGCCTTTTCGATGGCATCGGCGATCTCGCGCTCGGCGGCGGCAACGATCACAGGCCCCAGTTTCGCGGCCATCGCCTGTTGCCAGACGCGCACGATCATGGGCTTGCCCGCGATGTCGGCCAGAGGCTTGCCCGGCAGCCTTGTGGATGCCATGCGGGCGGGAATCACGATCACCGGACTCATCGGCGCTTTTCCTTATTCTCCCGGTACTTATGCGACGTTCCGCCGCAATGACGCACCCCCTCCTGCAAGTCAAATTCGCCCGCGTTCTTGGGGGTGCAACATTTGCGGGCGGCCGCTCGCGGAAGCACTCGCCTTCCCAAGACTCCAATCGGCGAAAGCCAGCCTCAAGCGGAGCGTGACCTTATGGATTCCTGGGAGTGGAACAAGATCGCCGGTGCGGTTCTCGGAACGCTGATCTTCGTGATGGTGGTCCGCATCGCAAGCGACTCGCTGTTCGAGATCGGTCCACCCGAGAAAGCCGGCTATGTGGTGGAAGGCGTGCAGGAAGCGACCGCCGCCGGTCCCGCTGCGCCCGTCGAGGAAGCCATGCCCGACTGGGGCACCGTGCTCGCCAAGGCCGATGTCGCCAAGGGCCATGACGTTTCGCACAAATGCGAGCAGTGCCACGACCTCTCCAAGGGCGGTCCCAACAAGATCGGCCCCAATCTGTGGGCCATCGTCGATTCGCCGCGCGGCGAAGACCGCGGCGGCTTCGCATTCTCCGCCGCGATGAAGGCCAAGGGCGGCAAGTGGACCTATGACGAACTGTTCAAGTTCCTGAAATCGCCGCAGGCCTACATCGAAGGCACGAAGATGACCTTCGCCGGTTTGCGCAGCGCCGAAGATCGCATCAACCTGATCGCCTATCTGCGCACGCAGGCGGATTCGCCCGCGCCCATCCCGCCGCCGAACCCGAAGGCCGCCGCTCCGGCGACGCCGCCGCCGGCTTCGCAGGGCGCCGCGCCCACCACGCCCGGCGGCGCGAAGGAAGCACCTCCGGCCGGAACCGCCAACACGACCAAGCAGGTCGCTCCCGCGGCGACGCCGAAGGGCGGCGAGCAGAAGCCCGCGGCAACGACCCCGCCCAAGAAGCCCTGATCCGGCTTGAACCTCGATAAGAAAGCGGCGAGCGTGCGGACATGACCGCGCGCTCAACGCTTCTTCTGGCCGTGCCCGTCAGCTGGGCAGGACTATGGACCACGCCGCTCGCCGAGCTGGCGCCCGACCTCGATGTCGTCGTGCATGGACGCGACGGCTACGATCCGAAATCCGTCGATTATGTTCTGGGCTTCCGCCCCGAGCCGGGCCTCATGGGCTCGCTGCCCAATCTGAAGGTCGTCTTCTCGCTCGGCGCGGGCGTGGACGGTTTCCTGATCGATCCCAACTATCCCAGGCACATTCCGCTGGTGCGTTTCGTCGACCACCAGCTTTCGCGCGAAATGGCGCAGTACTGCACCATGCATGCGCTGATTCATCACCGCCAGCAGCGCCTGTTCGATCAGCACCAGCGCGAGAAGAAGTGGCGGCAAGCCGTTCCGCCGCGCCGCACCGAGGAGACGCGCATCGGCATCCTGGGCATCGGCGAGATCGGCACGCTGGTGGCCGAGCGCCTGCGCGAGCACGACTTCCAGCTCGCCGGATGGAGCCGCTCGCGCAAGACGATCCCGGGTGTGGAGAGTTTTGCGGGGCACGCGGAACTGGAGAAATTCCTCAACCGCTGCGACATCCTCATCTGCCTTCTGCCGCTGACGCCGGATACGCGTCACATCCTGAACGCGAAGACCTTCGCCCAGCTTCCCAGGGACGCCTTCGTCATCAATGTGGTGCGCGGCGGGCACCTGGTCGAAAAGGATCTCATCGCCGCCATCGACAGCGGCCATCTGTCGGGTGCGGTGCTCGACGTGTTCGAGACCGAGCCGTTGCCGGAGACGAGCCCTTTGTGGTCGCATCCCAGGATCACGGTGACGCCGCATGTGGCGGCGATCTCCGATCCGCGCGTCATGGCGAAGAACGCGGTGGACGGTATCGCGCGGCACAGGAAAGGCCTGCCGCTCGACAACGTCGTGGATTTCGCGCGGGGATATTAGGATCGGCGCACGACCCTTCCAGCCTTGTCATCGCCATCTTGCCAAACGGAAATTGGGTTGTCGGCCCTCCGCAAAAAAAGCGGAGGCCGGACGATGACGGTGAAGGATTCAGCCGGGCAAAGGACGATCCTGGCGGCGCGGATAGCGTGAAGCGATCAGCGCGTAGAGCGCGCGCGCGGTGTTGGCTTCCGCGCCGGTTCTGCGTCCCGGTTTGGGACGGTCGATCCATGCCGGGATGTCCAGATGCATCCAGCTCCTCGCATCCGTCACGAAGCGGTTGAGGAAAAGCGCCGCGGTGATCGCGCCCGCAAATCCGTAGCTCGGCGCGTTGTTGATGTCGGCGACGTTGCTGTTCACCGTGGACTCGTAGCCGCGCCACAGCGGCAGGCGCCAGACGTGATCCTGCACATCGGCGGCATGCCGCGCGAACTCGCTCGACAGCGTTTCGTCGTCCGTGAAATAGGGCGGCAGCTCGAATCCGGTCGCCGCGCGCGCCGCGCCCGTCAGGGTGGCGACGGCGATCCTCAGTTCCGGCTTCTCCGCGTCGGCCAGCGCGAGCGCATCGGCCAGCACGAGGCGGCCTTCGGCGTCGGTGTTGCCGATCTCCACCGTCAGCCCCTTGCGGCTGGGGAAGACGTCGCCGGGACGATAGGCGTTGCCGGATACGGAATTCTCCACGGCGGGGATCAGCACGCGCAGGCGCAAATTCAGCTTGGCGCCCATGATCATGTCCGCAAGGCCGAGCACCGTGGCCGCGCCGCCCATGTCCTTCTTCATCATCAGCATGCCGGAGGAAGGCTTGATATCGAGGCCGCCGGTGTCGAAGCACACGCCCTTGCCGACGAGCGTCACTTTCGGCGCGCCGGGCTTGCCCCATGTGACGTCGATCAGGCGCGGCGCGCGCACCGAGGCGCGGCCCACCGCGTGGATCAACGGAAAATTCTTCTTGAGAAGATCGTTTCCGACGACAAGCGAAATCTTCGCGCCATGCTTCTTCGCCAGATCGCGCGCGGCGTGCGCGAGTTCTTCAGGCCCCATATCGTTGGACGGGGTGTTGATGAGATCGCGCGACAGGAACACGCCTTGCGCGATTCGCGACGCTTCTTCGCCGTCCACGCCTTGGGGAAGCGCGAGCCTGGCTTCGCGTTTTCCGCTCTTGCGATAGCGTCCGAACACATAGGTGCCGAGAATCCAGGCGAGGACACCGTTCGCGCCGCCATAACCTTCCGCAACATCGCCGAACGCATAGGTGCCCCGCGGAAGCTGTTCGGAGAACTGCGCCAGCGCGTATTTGTCCGAGCCGTTGCCCAGGCCGAGCACTGCGCCGGCAAGCCCTTTGGCGCCGGGGATGAGCAGCAACTCGCCGTCCTTGGCGGAGAAATTCGAAGCTTTCAGCCATTCCTGCTCGCGCTTCGGCCGCGCCGCGAGCCAGCGCTTCAGGTCGGCCGATTTGACCGCGTGCAGAGGCACCGCACCCTTCGCGCTCTTCGCAATACTCTCATGCATGATCGGCCCTTTGACGCTGATGGCGGCGCGACTTTAGAAACCTGTTCCCCTTGCCGCAATGGAGGCTTTGCATGGCTGCGCGCTACACACTCGTCGTGGGAACGAAGGATTGGTCGAGCTGGTCGCTCCGGCCTTACGTGGCGCTGCGCGCGGTCGGCGCACCCTTCGAGGAAATCGTCATCCAGCTGCGCAAGACCGACAGCCCGACGACGCAGGAGCAGATCCGCAAATATTCGCCCACCGGGCGCGTTCCGGTTCTGCATATCGCGGAAAACGGAAAAACGACCACCGTGTGGGACAGCCTCGCGATCTGCGAGACGCTGGCCGACCGCCATCCCGAGGCGAAGCTTCTGCCTGACGATCCCAACGCGCGCGCCATCATGCGCGCCTATGCGGCGGAGATGCATTCGGGCTTTGCAGATCTTCGCGAGCAGCTTCCGATGGATTTCGCGCGCCGCATTCCGGCGCCTTCGCTGCGCGACGCGACGAAAGCGCAGGTCGCGCGCGTGCTTGCGGCATGGGAAGAAGCGCTCGCGCACCATGGCGGCAAGGATGGATTTCTGTTCGGCCGCTTTTCCATCGCCGATTGCATGTACGCGCCCGTCGCTTCGCGATTCACGACCTATGGCATCGAGATGCCCGCGGCATCGCGCGCCTATGTCGAGCGCATGATGGCGCTGCCGGCGATGCGCGACTGGGGTGCGGCGTCGAAGGCGGAAGTGGACGCGGGGATCGCGTAGGCGGTTCAGCGCCTGCCCATCTGACGATAATATTGCGCGGCGCCGGGATGGAGCGGCGCGGTGACGCTGCGCTGCGCATTGGCGAGCATGATCGCATGAGCGGCGCGCGGTCCCTGGTCGAGCAAGGAGCGGTTTGCGGGATTGAAGAGGGCGCGCGTCACGCCATAGACCGTGTTGTTCGGCGCGCGGTCGCTCACGATCCACAACGCCTGGACGCTCACGGCCGGGATCGCGGGCGAATGCGCATAGGTCCCGGCCGGGATCGTGGCTTCGGATGTCCCCTTCTCGCGCGCGAGAAGCCGCTTACGGCCCGCACCGTCGATGGGAAGAAGCACCGCGTGACCGCTCTCCAGCAGCGTTTCGATCAGCGGCACGGGCGGCCCGCCCACGAAGAAGAAGCCGTCGATCTTTCCGCTCTGGAGTTTTTGGGCCGCGACATCGGGCGGATCGTTGCTCCGTTTCACGCGCAACCGGTACGCGGCGAGCACAGCGCGCGCGGTGACCGCGGTTCCGGAATCGGCGGCGCCGATCGAAATGCGCTTTCCGCTCAGGCGCGAGATGCCCGCGATGCGCGACTTCGCGGAGACGACGAGATGCACATATTCGGGGAACAGCGATGCGATGGCGCGGATATGGGTCTGAGGCTTCTTGAACGCGCCCTTGCCCGCCACCGCCTGCGCCACGATGTCGGACTGCGCGAGCGCCGAGCTGACGCGCCCGCTCTCGACGGCGAGAACATTCGCGTAGGCGCCGGGGCTCGTCTGCACCGTCGCGATCATCCCTTCCGGACCGCACGCGCCTTCATGAGCGCAGCGATCGACGCCCGGCGGATGGCTGATCATGCCCGCGATGATCTCGCCGACGGGAAAATAGGTGCCGCTGCCCGGACCGGTCGCGATCGAGAACGCGATGCGCTGGGCGTAGACATTAACGCTTCCGAAACCAACCAGGGCAATGAGCGCAAGCATGAGCGCTCCCGCCAAACCCAACAATCCCGGAACTGTCAGCCGCCGCACCATGCCTCAATATAGGACGTGTCCATTGCGACATTATTTGGACGGCGCGCTTCCTAACAACATGCTTAAGCCTTTGTTGAGAGGTACCCGAGCATCCTGAGGGCGGAGATTTCGCGCCTTAAAGGTACGAAGATGAACCGCTTTCTCGCCTGCTCGTCCGTGATCGCGCTGTGCGCGGCCTTCGCCGTTTCATCGGCCGATGCGCAAACCCAAACCGCGCCGACGGTGGCGACCGTGCTCGCCGAACAGATCCAGCATGCGCGCGAACTGCGCGGCAAAGGCGATCTCGACGGCGCGGCGAAAATCCTTCGCCAACTCATGCTCGTCGCCAGCAACGATCCGCGCGTGCTGGGCGAGTACGGAAAAGTCCTGACCGAGCAGGGCCATGCCAAGGATGCCGTCGGGCTTCTGGCGCGGGCCACTCTCATGAACGGAACGGACTGGACGCTCTATTCGGCGCTCGGCGTTGCCTACGATCAGACCGACGATCACGCCGATGCCCGCAAGGCCTATGACCGCGCGCTGGCGATGAAGCCCGGCGAGCCGACGGTGCTGAACAACTACGCGGTGTCGCGCATGCTGACGGGCGACTATGCCGGCGCGGCGCAGATGCTCGCGCAATTGCAGAAGACGGACGCGGCAAATCCCAAGATCGCCGCCAATCTCGAGAGGGCCCAGGCGCTCGCCGGCACCCAGCTCGCGAAGGCGCCTGCGGTGGCGGCTTCCGTACAGCCGGTCAAACCGGCCGCTGCGGCGCCACAACAGCCCCACGCCGTGACCGCCGCGAACAACGGCGTCGTCATGCAGAAGGTGCCGGTCGATCCGAAAGCGGGACCTGTGCGCGCCGCCACTGCCGCGCCGAAATCCCTGCCCGGTTCGGATGCGCATCGGCCTGCGCTTGCAGCCGCCGCCAGCAAGCTCAAGGTCGCGCCGGCCAGCATCGTGATGCAGAAGGTGCCGGCCGATCCGAAAGCAGGCCCGGCGAAGATGGCGCAGGCGCCTCTTCGCAAGCAGCCGGTCGAAACCGCCAGGGCCGCCGTGAAGACCGCCGTTCCGGCCGCGCCGTCGCTGCGCACCGCATCGGACTAGAATCGATCTGGAACCGTTTCCATTGCCATCGCCCTTCGCTTTATCTGCGAAGGGTGCGGGCGACGCATCGATCGCTCAGTGGTGATGGAAGGTGTGCATCACCTTCATCACCGCCGGCCCCAGGATCACCACGAACAGGCACGGCAGGAAGAACACGATCATCGGCACGGTGAGCTTGGCCGGAAGCGCGGCCGCCTTGCGTTCCGCTTCCTGCATGCGCATTTCGCGATTTTCCGCGGCCGTCACGCGCAGCGCCTGACCGAGCGGCGTGCCGTATTTCTCCGCCTGGTTGAGCGCGGCCGCGACTGCCTTGACGCCGTTATGGCCGCAGCGCTTGGCGAGATTCTCGAACGCCAGGCGGCGTTCGGGAAGATAGGACAGCTCCGCCGTCGTGAGGCCCAGCTCCTCGGCAAGCTCCACGGAGGTCTGGCCGATCTCGGATGCGACGCGCGTGAACGCGGCTTCGATCGACATGCCCGACTCCACGCAGATCAGCAGAAGATCGAGCGCGTCGGGAAATGCGCGCATGATCGACTGCTGGCGCTTCTGGATCTGGTTGGTGACGAACATGTCCGGCAGATAGTAGCCGAGCATCGCCGCGCCCAGCGCCATGCAGAACTTGATCACGCCGGTGTAGTGGAAATTCGTGACGACGAAGAGATAGAACAGCGCCACGCCGAACACGATGAACGGCATGACCAGGCGAAAGAAGAGGAACGTCACGATCGGCGCTTGGCCGCGATAGCCGGCCATGGTGAGCTTTTCCCGCGTGTCGGGTGATTCCATCAGGTTGGAGAGCTTGAGCCGCTCGACGGTCTGCTTCATGAAGCTCACCGGCTCGGAGCGCAGCGAGCGCTTGTTGAGCGCCGCATGATGCTTGGCCCGCAACTCCTCGCGCCGTTCCGATACCGCCTTCATGCGGGTTCCGAGCGTGTTGCGCTCCAGCAGCGGCAGGCCGAACGTGACCACCGTGGCGAACGCGAACACCGCGGTGATGACCGTGACGAGAAAGTTCTTCTCGAAGAAGATGCTGAAGAAGCCGATATCCAGACCGCTCATAGCCGCGCCTTCAGTGCTTGAAACTGATCATCTTGCTCATGACGAGAATGCCGACGCTCATCCAGAGCAGGCAGCCGCCGAGCATCAGATTTCCCATGCGTTCGGTGAACAGCGTCATGATGTAGAACGGCGACGTCAGATAGACGAGACCCATGACGACGGGAGGAAGCGAGCCGATGATCATGGCCGACGCCTTTGCTTCCGATGACATCGCCCGGATCTTGCCCTGCAGGCGCTTGCGGTCGCGCAATACCAGCGCGAGGTTCGAAAGCGCTTCCGACAGGTTGCCGCCCGACTTCTGCTGAATGGTCATGACGATGGCGAAGAAGCTGACTTCCGCCGTCGGCATGTTATCGAACATCTTCTTCGGGCCCTGCTCGAGCGAAACGCCGACTTTCATGGATTCGGTCAGCTTGCTGAATTCGTGGCCGACGGGATCGGGGATCTCGCGCGCCACGATCTTGAGCGCCTCGTTCGTCGGCAGGCCCGATTTCACGCTGCGCACGATGACGTCGATGGCATTCGCGAACTCGGCGGTGAACGCCTTCTCGCGGCGCTTCTTCAGGAAGGAGAGGATCCAGCGCGGGATGCCGAGGCCGACCGGAATGGCGATGAGAAGCGTCGCGTACACCGACTGCCCGGTGAACAGACACACCGCTATCGCGACGAGGGCAGCAGCGCCGGACAGCATCCAGTAGGTGCGCGGTTCGATGGTGAGGCCGGCCCATTCCAGGCGCCGGCGCAGCGTCACGCTTTTCTTCTGCTCGGCCTGCTGCTTTTCCAGATCCTTGAGCAGCGCGCTCACGTTCTTGCGGCGCTGCATGCCGTCATTGGCGCGCCCCGCGACAGCGACGGCCGGCGCGCCGGAAGCGGCGGCGAGGCGTTTCTTGGAGGCGCCGGAGTTTCCCGCGAGCGCGAAACCGGCGCCGCCCAGGACCAGGACCGCGAGCATCACGGAGATGACGAGCATCATGCCGCGATCCTCACGTTTGCAGCGCGTCGAGCGCTTCCGCGAGTTCCCGGTCGAGGCTGTAGTAGCGCGCGCGTTCCCAGAAGGTGGGACGCACGATGCCGGTGCCGGCGTGGCGGCCCTTGATGCGGCCCGTCTCGTCCTCGCCTTCGATTTCGTAGGACATCAGGTCCTGGGTGATGACCACGTCGCCTTCGGTGCCCACCACTTCGGTGATCTTGGTTATGCGGCGCGAGCCGTCGCGCAGGCGCTCGGCCTGGATGATGACGTCGATCGAGGCGACCACCATCTCGCGGATGGTCTTGGTGGGAAGCTGGAAGCCGCCCATCGTGATCATGGACTCAAGGCGCGACATGGCCTCGCGCGGACTGTTGGCATGCAGCGTGCCCATCGAGCCGTCATGGCCGGTGTTCATCGCCTGCAGCAGGTCGAAGGCTTCCGGGCCGCGCACCTCGCCCACGATGATGCGCTCTGGACGCATGCGCAGACAGTTGCGCACGAGATCGCGCATGGTGATCTGGCCCTGCCCTTCGAGATTCGGCGGGCGGGTTTCCAGGCGCACCACATGCGGCTGCTGCAGCTGAAGTTCGGCGGCGTCCTCGCAGGTGATGATGCGCTCGTCGACGTCGATATAGGCGGTCATGCAGTTCAGAAGCGTCGTCTTGCCCGAGCCGGTACCGCCGGAGATCAGCACGTTGCAGCGCGACCGGCCGATGACACCGAGCACGCGCGCGCCGGCGGGCGAGATCGAACCGAAGCGCGTGAGGTCTTCAAGCGTCAGCTTGTCCTTGCGGAACTTACGAATGGTGAGCGTGGGTCCGTCGAGGGCCAAGGGCGGCGCGATGACGTTGACGCGGGAGCCGTCAAGCAGGCGGGCGTCGCAGATCGGGGAGCTTTCGTCGACGCGCCGGCCGACCTGGCTCACGATGCGCTGGCAGATATTCATCAGCTGCGCGTTGTCGCGGAAGCGGATGGGCGTGAGCTGAACCTTGCCGCCGACTTCGATGAACACGCGGCTGGCGCCGTTGACCATGATGTCGGCGATGTCGTCGCGCGCCAGAAGAGGCTCGAGCGGGCCATAGCCCAGAACGTCGTTGCAGATGTCCTGAAGCAGGTGTTCCTGCTCCGCGATGGACATGACGACGGCCTTGATCGAGATGATCTCGTTGACGATGTCGCGGATTTCCTCGCGCGCGGAATCCGGATCGAGCTGCGCCAGTTGCGCAAGGTCGATGGTATCGATCAAGGCCCCGAAGATCGTGGTCTTGATCTGGTAGTAGTCTTCCGAGCGCTGATCGGGGACGGGACGCGCAGCCGCCTTGGCCGGCGGGGTCGGCTGAGGCGCGACCTGGCGTTGCGGCGGCGGCGCGGGCGCTTTTTCGGAAACAGGCGGCGGTGGCGGCGCCACGCGCGCGGCCGCGGGCTCCACGCGGGGAGGAGCTGCAACAGCGGTTCCGGTCTCGGAGCGTTTGCCGAACATCGCTTAGGCCGTTTTCTTTCCTTTGAGGAACGAAAGGAAAGGAAGCACGCTTTTGTCTTCGGTCTGCACGGCGCGGCCTGTCACCATTTCGGCCAGCAGGCGGATGCCGTCCGCGGTGGCGGAACGCGGCTGCACTTCCATGATCGTCTGGCCGTTGTTGGCGGCGGAACCGTAAAGCTGCGGATCGAACGGCAGAACCAGTGCGGGCGGAACGCCGACGGTTTCGCTGAAATCCTTGACGGGAATTTCCGGGCGCCGGGGCGTGTTCGCCTGGTTGATCACGAGCTTGGGCGGCGGATCGTTTGGACGGTTCTGCTTCATCAGGTCGACGAAGCTCTTGGCGGTGCGGAGGCTGGCGAGATCGGGCGTCGCCACGATCACGATGTCGTCGGACGACAACAGCGCCTGGCGCACCCACGGCGTCCAGATATGCGGCATGTCGACGACGACGCAGGGCGTCACCGCGCGCACCGTGTCGAGCACCGCTTCGTAAGAAGAGTGCTCGGCATCGTAGTTCCGGTCGACGACCGCGGGCGAAGCCAGAAGCGAAAGATGGTCGGTCACTTTCGACAGCAAGCGGTCGAGCAGAACGTCGTCGAGACGCTCCGGGCTGGACAGCGCATCCGCCACGCCCTGGCTCGGCTCTTCATTGAAATTCAGGCCAAGCGTGCCGAACGGCATGTCGAAATCGACGATCGTGGTGTTGATCTTCAGCCGCTCCGCGATGCACCAGCCGACATTGTGCGCCAGCGTGGACGAGCCCGCGCCGCCGCGCGCGCCGATGAATGTGACCACGCGGCCGATCGGCGCCGCGTCAGGGTTGAGATAGAGACCGGAGATCACCTCGATCAGATGCAGCGGATTGAGCGGCGCGACGAGATATTCGCTGACGCCGCGGCGCATCAGCTCGCGATAAAGCTCCACGTCGTTGACGCGGCCCACGATGATGACTTTGGTGGCGGGATCGCAGACATCGGCGAGACGGTCGATCTCGTCGACCGCCGTCTTGCCCTGCAAGCGCGTCTCGACGATCAGGAGATTGGGCGTCGGGTTGCCCGAATGATGCTCGACGGCGGCCTGGATGCCGCCGAGTTGCACGGTGACATGCGCCTTGGCCAGCCTGCGGTCGGCCGCGGCGCGCTGAAGCGCTGCGCCGGTATCCGGAAATTCGCAGAACGCCTGAATGGAGATGCGCGGCACCGGACGCTCATGCGGCGCCGCGCCGAACCCGTCTTCTCCAGTGCCCAAACCTCCGGGCGCGGATTTCGCCATTTTACTTCTCCGAACTAGTGGCCGACGTCGGAGACGGCCACAGACTGGTCAGAATTCTTCGTCGCCGCGGTCGGCACGCCTTTTTCGTAATTCGTCATCACCGTCGCGCGGCGCATGGCGTCGGACGGGCCGAGCGGGCGCGGCTCGACGAGATCGCGCGGGTTTTCGACCTGGGCGGCGAGATTGTGCTGAACCGCGCAGCCGAAATTCTGCATCGGCAGGTTGGAGGCCGTGTCGGACGCCTGCTGCGCGCCCCAGCTTCCGCAATCCTCGACGCGGGCCGAATAGCCGGTGTAGCTCAGCTCGACGCGCGGATCGCCGTCGTCGCGCGTGCCGACCATGATGCGCGAACGCGGGACGCCGGCGGCGGCGAGCCGCTCGCCGAAATAGGCCAGGGTCTGCTGCGACGTCGGGCCCGAAGGCGCGGTGACGTTGATCACGCCGTTTCCATCGACCGCATACTGATCCACGAACGCATCGAAGCGCGCGGCATCTTCCGGCATCAATCCGGCATCGGCTGCGGAGAACGAGAGATGGATCGACTTCGGCGCCGTGTCGACGACGATGGGATGGTTCGCATCCGGATCGGCGGTGAGGCCCGCGCCGTCGTTGAACGGGGCGGCGCAACTTCCCGCCAGCAGAACCGCGGCGATCGCGGCGGCGCGCATTGCATCGTTCAGAGCCATGGCGACCTCCTATTCCACGATGAAGCCGGTTTTCGCGGGACCGGCCGATTTCAATCCATGCGGATCGTTTTTGTATTCCGCGTTCAGGCGGCCGAGCATGAGCGTCTCCGCGTCCGCGGCCGGCACGAAGCCGTCACCCGGCGAGGCGAAGTCCTTCTCCTTGCCCGGCTTCACGAGATAGGCCGTGGCGATGACGACAAGCTCGGTTTCGTCGTTCTGGAAATCGCGGCTGCGGAACAGCGCGCCGAGCACAGGCATGTCGCCCAGGCCCGGAAACTGGTCCAGCGTCTGCTTGGTGGCGTGCTGCATCAGCCCGGCGATCGCGAAGCTGCCGCCGGACGGGACTTCCACCGTCGTCTCGGCGCGGCGAACCGACAGCGCCGGAATGGTGAGGCTCGGCACCGATGTCTGCGAACCGGTGTTCGTGGTCGATGATCCGCCGGCCTGCGTGAAGGCGCCGGTGTTGGTGAGCTCGCTCACCTCGCTTGAGATCTGCAGCGAGATGCGATCGGGGCCAAGCACCACGGGCGTGAAGGACAGCCCTACGCCGAACTGCTTGAAGGCCACAGTGACGTTGCCGTACTGGTCGCGCGACACCGGCACCGGAAACTCGCCGCCCGCGAGGAACTTGGCGGTTTCACCCGACACCGCGGTGAGGTTCGGCTCGGCCAGCGTATGGACGAGGCCAACCTGTTCCAGCGCGTTCAGCACGCCCTGCACGTTGTTGGGGCTCGGATGAAGCGGATCGGTGCCGACCGAACCGATCTGCGCGCCCGATGCCAGCGACAGCGCGCTGCCCGCCAGTCCATATGGATTGGACGTTTGCGCGATCACGGGAACGTTCGCGATCTTGAAGGCGCCGGCGGCGTTGATGCCGAACTGCTTGGCGACGGAGCGCTGCATTTCGGCGACGCGGACTTTCAGCATCACCTGCTGGCTCGTGTCGATCTTGAGGAGGTTGGCCACCTTTGCCGGATCGCCCGCGAAACGCGCGGCCAGATCCTGTGCGCGCTGCGAGTCGCCGGTGTTCTCGACCATGCCGGTCAGCACGATGTTGTCGTTCAGCGCGGCGACGCGGATGTTGGAAGTCGGCAGATCCGCATGGATCATCGCCGCCAGGTCGGTGACGTCGCGCTCCACGCGGATGTCGATGGTCAGGATCTGGTGACCCTTGGCATCGAAGAAGAAGGCGTTGGTCTGCCCGGTCTTCTGCGCCAGCAGGAAAATGCGGCGCGGCGTGCGCACGACGGCATCCACGACCGCAGGATTGGAGACGAGAACATCGCGCGCATCGGTGTCGAGCTGCACCAACGCCGCCTTGTCGAGCGCGAGCGTGATGTGCTGTTGCGGCGCGGCGCCGTTTTGCGTGGCGACACTGATGACGCGCGTGGCCCGCACGTCGCGCGCAACGGCAGGCGCCGCTGCGAGCGCCACGGCCGCGGCGAGAATGAAGAAGAGCCCCCGCTTCATGGCTTCAATTTCCCCCGCTCTCGGCGCCGCCACGGCTGATTCCATACCGGATGACCATGACCTGGCCGTCGTCGTCATGGCCCGCCTTCGCGGCAACCTTGGCATTGGCGTTGTTGTCGCCCAGCGCGCGCAGCGTGAGCGAAATCGTTCCCGATGCGGCGGCGCGCGTGAGTTTCGTCGCCTGCTCCGGCGAGAGTTCGAGCGTCGCGGTCTTGGCGAGAACGGTCTTGCGATCCTTGTCCTGGCCGAACGTCTGATCCATCGCCAGCACGCGCACATCGGTGAGGATGGTTCTGGTCGCGAACAGACGCTGGCCGCCGGGCACCTGCTGCGTGACCAGCA
This sequence comes from Rhizomicrobium sp., assembly GCA_051959625.1. GTDB lineage: Bacteria > Pseudomonadota > Alphaproteobacteria > Micropepsales > Micropepsaceae > Rhizomicrobium. The sequence goes on along the minus strand of JBQCFD010000129.1, from coordinate 10,948 downwards.
CGTCGACGCGATCGTTCGGAAGAATGAAGCCGCCCGCGCCCGTCTCCGTCGAGATGGCAGTGGAAACTGCGCGCATGCCTTCGCTCAGGCGCGCCGACATGAAGCTCGCCTGATCGGCGTGAATGACCTTGGTGTTGGAGAGCGGTTCGCCTTCGAGCAGCGGTTCGCGCGCGACGGTGCCTTTCACGATCGCGGAGACATCGCCGCCGTCCTGTTGCGCGATGAAGCTGGAGTCGACGGAAGACTTCGGCCAGCTCTGCCAGCGCACCATGTCGGGCGTCAAAGCGGTGCCGGCCTGGATTTCGGATGCGGCGACGAGAACATTGATCGTTGCCGCGGGCGACGGCGCAAGCGCGGCCTTGGCGTGTTCGGTGCCGCCGCCGAGCACACTGCGCATGATGAGCGCGACGGCGCCGGCTGCAAACGCAGCGAGCACGAGAATTATGACGCGCGATCTGTTCATGGAAAGCGGCTCCTTTGCGCCAATCCGAACACAGAACCCTTTAGAAATTGATTAATAGAATGCTGCGGAAATGCTCTAACGAGCGAGCGCGAAGCGGAAGATTTCCGATTGCGAAAGAATGAAGAAGGCGCCCGCCGCCAACGCCGCGCCGTACGGGATGCCTTCGCGCTCGTCATGCAGACGCACCAGCCAGCCTTGCGCCATCAGCGGCTCCGGCAACGGCACGCGGCGTATCGCCAGAATGCCGAGCGTCAGCGCGCCGCCGAACAATGACGCCACCAGCGCATAGGCGAGAAGATCGTTCAGGCCGAACCACAGCGCCACGCAGGCAAACAGCTTCGCATCGCCGCCGCCGATGTAACCCAGCGCGAACAGCGTGAAGCCGATGGCAAGCCCGATGAAGCCCGCAAGCAGATGCCAGCCGAATTCGCCGGCGCCGAGCGGATGAACCAGCATCAAAACCGCGAACGCCGCAATGAGCGCGAGCTGCAGCCAGTTCGGAATCGTGAAGCTCGCGACATCCCAAACCGCCGCTGCCAGCAGCAGCGACGGCAGCACGAAGAAGACGAGAGCTTGCGCGATCATTCTACCCTTTGCTCAGAAACGCGAACGGCCGCCTCGAGGGCGGCCGCCGCTTCTGTCCCGTTATCACCGTCCCCAGCCCGAACGGGCGATGGAAAACAGAGCGGCGCCAGGAATACGCCGCTGTTTTGTTAGTTCGCGGCGGCAGTGCCACCGACAGCCGACGCCACAGAGTTGAAGGTCGTCTTCAAGCCCGAGCCGACGGCCGAAACCGCACCGATGATAACCACGGCGATGCCAGCAGCGATCAGGCCGTATTCGATGGCCGTCGCGCCGGATTCGTCGCGCATAAAGCGGGAAACAAGATTCTTCATGGAAGCCTCCGTTGTTGACACCCTAAAGATCCAGCCGGCGCCGATTTTCCGTGACGGCCCATTGCATGGACACGGGCGCACTCTACGCCGCACTCGCTTAATGCAATGTAAAACGCGACCGGCCGCGACTCGGCGATTGTGTTTCGTGTTGGTACGAAAACCCCCGCGTGGAACCTCTGCTGGCGTAAACGGAAGGGGATTCTTAACCACGCGCGCGAATTCAACATCGCCGCGTTCGCGCCGGAAATGCGCGCGCGACGCTGTTTGCTGCATCCGCCGCTATGGCGAAGATCGCGGCGATAAACTTAAATCTTCTTTTACGCGCGCGCCCTTAGCCTTGCGCAAGACATTTGCCCGAGGGCCTCTCCATGCGCGCGTTTCATTTCGCCGCCTTGATCGCAGCAATCGTTCTCGCAGCACCGGCCGCCCATGCGGCGCCGGCGCCGAAACACGCGGTCAAACATGCCGCGCACGCCAGCGACGGCGTGACGGTGCCGATGGATGAAGCCCGCCTCATCACCTTCACGCAGCCGGTTGCGACGCTCTTCATCGGAAATCCCACGATCGCGGACGTGACGATCATCGATTCCCATCACGCCTATCTTCTCGGCAAGACGTTCGGTGCCACGAACATGATCGGGCTGGATGCCAGCAATCACCAGGTGATGAACGCGCAGGTGAACGTGACCAACCGCATGATCGGCTCCGTCACGCTCAATCGCGGCGCCGATACCTACAACTATTCCTGCACCGAACTTCATTGCGAGACGAACCCGCGCCCCGGCGATCCGTCGACATTCGTCAACACGACGGAATCCACGGCGCAGCAGCACGAAGCCAACGCGAAAGCGGCGGTCGCGGCCAATCCCTGATCCTGCCGCGCCCAACGGCGCGCTTCCTAGGCTGATCGAGGACGTCCTTCCATGCAGATGACGGCCGTTCCGCTCCCGGCTGACGAGGACACGGGAAGGGCCGCGGGTATCCGCCGCACATTCGCCGATCACATTCCGCTCTATCTCTGCGCCATCCTGTTTTGCGGCATCACGTTCCTTCTCACGGCCGCCTATCACGTTCCGCTCGCCTTCGACGAAGGCATGGTGACCGCGCTGAAGGACGCGCTATCGATCATCGCTTTCTTTCTTGTTTCCGGCCTTGCGGTCGGCTGCGTGGCGCGCCTGGTCGATGCGCTGCGCGAAGGGGAAGCACGCCCGGTCCGCACAGCGTTGACATGGATTTCCGATGCGCTGGCGCGGGGGCACCGGCCGGGCAATACTCTTCATGCGACGCTGGCGTTCGTTCCGCTGCTCGTGAGCTTCGACGCGCTCAAGGAAGTGATCACGCGCATCAATCCGTTTTCCTGGGATGAGACCTTCTCCCATTTCGATCGCGTTCTGGGGATGGGACGGCTGCCATGGCAATGGCTGCAGCCGCTTCTCGGCCATCCGCTCATCACGGTGGCGATCAATTTCGCCTATGATTTCTGGTTCCTGATCATTCTGCTCTCGCTGGTGTGGGTGGCGTATTCTCCCGTGCGCGACAGAATCCGGATGCAATATCTCATCGCTTTCGCGTTCGTGTGGTTCATCGGCGGCAATCTGCTCGCGATCGTCTTCTCATCGGCAGGGCCCTGCTATTTCGGCAGGCTGGGGCTGGAGCCGAACCCGTACGCCGCACAGATGGCCTATCTGCAGGAAGTCGGACGGCACTGGCCGCTGTGGTCGCTCGACATCCAGGACCGGCTGTGGGATTCCTATATCGGCCGCAACGGCGAGATCAGCGGGATCTCCGCCATGCCCTCCATCCACGTGACGGCCGCGGTGCTGCTGGCGCTCTTTGGCCTTCGCCGCAATCGCAGGCTGGGCCTTCTGCTGTGTCTCTATGCCGGGGTCATCTTCATCGGCTCGATCCACCTTGCCTGGCACTACGCGGTGGACGGCATCGCGGGAACGGCGCTTGCGATCCTGTTCTGGTGGATGGCGGGCATCGTCGTGAACACCAGCGAGCGATGGATCGGCGACAGTCGGCCGCGCACCGCGGTCCCGTCGCTGGATCCGGCGCGCGGCTGATCTACTGGGCGACGCGCAGCTGGGTGATCTGCTGGGCGATGGCGTTGAGAGTGGTGATGATCGCGCCCGACGTGGTCAGATCGAAATATTTGCTCGAATCCGTGGCGCAATCCTGCAGCACCTGCGAGTTGCCCTGCGTGCCGTTCAAATCGACGAACACCGTGTAGATCGTGATGCCGTTGGCCTTGGCCGCCGTGCACAACGAGGACATGCGGCCGTCGACCTGGCTGCTCTGGTTGCTGCCGTCGCCATACCAGCGGTCCTGCGTGTTCAAGCCATCGCTGACGAGAATGATGTAGCGCGAGGTGTTGGCGGGAAGCGTACCCGCATTGAGCGGATCGCCATCGGTCAGCGCCTGCCAGCCCCAGGCGAGGCCGATCGGCTGATTGGTCGACCCGCCGGCCGACATGGAGTCAACTTCTGTGCTCAGCCCGCTCCAGTCGTAACTCAACGAGCCCTTCATGACGGTGGGCACGCAGTTCTGGTCGTTTTCGGCGGGGAAATTGGTGCTGCTGTTCGTCGCCGTCGTATTGCTGATGTCATAGTCCTGCGTGCGGTCCTCGATGCAGCCGCCCCACGTCGAGTGGTCGTTCGCGATCCAGGTGTGGTTGTAGGGGCCGACGCCCGTCGCCGTGATCGTCGTCGTATTCTGATCTTCGGTGATCGTGCGCGTCCAGGTGCAGGTCTGCGTGCGGCGGCCGGAGCAGCTCTTCGTTCCGTCGCTGGTGCTGACGTTCGTCGTGGAGCTGGAAGACGTCGTCGAATCGCCCGTGTAGCCGGACCCGGTGGTCGTTGAAGAATTGGTCGTGCTGCTGCCGTTGTTCTTCGGATAGCCGCTGTTGTTGTTGCAGGTGATGGAGCCGCTGCCGACCTGAGAGCAGCTCTGCTTGATGATGATGGGCTGATCGGTCGTGCTCGTGGTGGTCTGGGTCTGCGTCGGCGTGCTGTTGTAGCAGCCATTGTAGTAGTGGCCGCTCGACACGTTGTTCACGCCGCCACTGTCAACGCTCGGGCAGATATAGCCCTTGTAGCTGCCACTCGAGGGAATCGTGCTGGCTCTGCTGCTGCCGTTCGACGGTCCGGTCTGGCAGCGGAACCCGTTGGTGAAGGTGCTGTAGGGGCACGCGGAGCCCGGCCCAACGCTCGAAGACGGCGTGCTGTTGGGCGGCGCCGCTGCCCAGTCCGTCCAGTCGATCCAGGTGGCGCCGGAATTCGAGGTGCCGACATTCACGGTCTTGGAAAAGGGAATGATCGCGACTTTCACGTCGCCGGGGTTCGCGGATGCGCCTTGCAGCGTGGTCAGCAACTGATGCGTCGCCGTCTTCAGCGCGTCGATCTTGCTCGTGCCGGTCGAGTCCGTCTGCGTCATCGAACCGGTGTTGTCGAGAACCAGGGACACCCACAGCCGCGTTTGCCCCCACACGACTTTCGACGAATATCCGACCGTCAGGTTGTCGATGCCCACGACGCGCATCAATGTGGTGGGCATGCTCACGCTGGTCGACAAGGTGACGGTCTGGTCACCCGGCGCCACGACGTTCACATCCGCCGGAACGCCGAAGGAGGAATCGGCGGTGTAGTTCGCCTTGAAATAGGCGCGCGCCAGCGAAGTGATCTGGTCGTTGGTCAGATTCTGGGTCGCGCCGACGGCAAGGCCGGCCGCATCGAGCGCTTCGGCAAGACGCGCGCGCACCATCAACGCGCGCGACAAATCCAGACCGGCGCCGGCAGCTATCGTGAGCGGGATCAGACTCAATGCGAAGATCACCGCCACGTTGCCGCGGCGCGTCCGAACGAACCGCGCCGCAAGCGCTTCAAAAGCGCGCCACGAGTTCCGCCACATGATGAACTGCCCCGGCCGTTTTTCCACAGCAAATCATCCGCCTGAAAGCTTGGAAAAACCTTTCCAATCCCCCGCCGTGGTTAGCCAATGCTTATCGGAATCGGAAAGAGGCCGATCGCGCTAACGCTGTCGCGCTCATTGCCGCGATCTCCACAACCGGCATTAAGGAAGCGTTCAGCATGAGCCGCCGTTTGTCTTCGCTTAAGCGTTTTGGCGTCCTAATAGGCGCCTTGGCTCGGGGCATCGGATGAGCGTGAAACCTGCGATTGCCGAATCCTGTCGCCGCATGCGTCGGCGCTGGCGCGCGAATGGCGGTTCCGCCGCCATCGAGTTCGCGATGGTCGCGCCCGTGCTCTTCCTCTTTCTCTTCGGCATCATCGAAACCGGCGTGATCTTCTTCGGCACGGCAATGCTGCAGAACGCGACCGACGACACCGCGCGGCAGATCCGCACCGGCCAGATGTCCGGCGCGCTGACCGCCAATGCCGTCGTGACGAAAGTGTGCAGCGAGATCGACGGGTTGATCAGCGCCGCCGATTGCGCCAACAACCTCAAGGTGGACGTGCGCGCCTACAATTCGTTCGGGACCTCGACTTATCCGAGCGTGACCAAGCCGGACGGGACGATCGACACCAATCTCCTGCAAGTGCAATCGACGCAGGGCTGCCAGGTCGTTTTGCTGCGGACGTTCTATCCCTGGACGATCATGACGCCGCTGATGTCGTCGCTTCTCGAAAACACCACGACGGGACAGTACATCCTTTCCGCATCCTCGGCGTTCCGGACCGAGCCCTTCCAGGCGGACGACGTATGCTGAGGCGCATCCGGCATTTCCTGAAAGCGCGCGACGGCCTGGCGGCCGTGGAGTTCGCGTTCGTCGCGCCGGTGCTGGGCACGATGCTGCTTGGCACGATCGAGGTCTGCAACGCGCTGGAATGCCATCAGAAGGTGACGATGGTCGCCTCCAGCGCGGCCGATCTCGTAGCCCAGACGACGAACGTCTCCGATAGCGACATGGCCGACATCTTCGCCGCGGCGACGGCCATTCTTTACCCGTTCAACCAGAACAACGTCTCGATCGTGGTGTCGAGCGTGATGAGCGACGGCACGGGCAATGGCACGGTGGCGTGGAGCAAGGCCAACGGCAACGGCACGCCGCTGAACGCCGGCGATCCCGTAACGCTGAACGAGCCGATCATGTCCACATGCGACGTGAACGGGGCGAACTGCACGCCTTGCCCCAGGAACTCCTGCAGCGTGATCTACACGCGGGTGTCCTACAATTATCAGTCGCCCGTCGGCCAATTCCTCGTCGGCTCGTTCCAGATGAGCGACTATTTCTTCGAAAAGCCGCGCAAGAGCACGACCGTCACGGACAACAACTAGGGCTTTTCGTGCAACCGCATCAGGCCTTCCTGTGCGACGGAGGCCACGAGCCTTCCATCGCGTGAGAAGATCAGGCCGCGGTTGAAGCCGCGCGCGCCGCTGGCGCTCGGGCTGTCCTGCACATAGAGAAGCCATTGGTCCGCGCGGAAGGAGCGGTGGAACCACATGGCGTGGTCGATGCTCGCCATCTGCACGCGATTGTCGAACCAGCCGATGCCGTGCGGAAGCAGGCTCGTGTCCAGCAGCGTCATGTCCGAGGCATAGGCGAGAATGCACTGGTGAAGCGCCACGTTGTCCGGCAACTCGCCCGTGGCGCGCACCCACACCGACTGGTGGGGACTGCGTTTTTGCGGCGCGAAGATGTCCGCGCGGTCGACGGGGCGCAATTCGATCGGCCGCTTGCGCAGAAAATGATCCCGGTATTGCTCCGGAATCTTGTCGACGATCTTGGCCCGGAAATCGTCCTCGCTCGGAAGGTCTTCCGGCGGCGGCACTTTGGGCATTTCGATCTGGTGCTCGAGGCCGGTTTCCGGCTTCTGCAGCGAGACGGACATGTGGAAGATCTGGCGGCCGTGCTGGATCGCCACCACGCGCCGCGAGCTGAAGCTCGATCCGTCACGGCTGCGATCGACCTCGTAGAGGATCGGCACCTTGGGATCGCCGGCGATGAGAAAATAGGCGTGCAAGGAATGGGCGACGCGGTCCTCGACCGTGCGGCCGGCGGCCACCAGCGCCTGACCGAGCACCTGCCCACCGAACACGCGCTGCGAACGGTCCTTGGGCGACACGCCGCGGAAGATGTTTTCTTCGATCTTCTCCAGATCGAGGAGTGACAGGAGATCCTTTACCGGCTGGTCGCCGTCATCCGTTCCGTTGGCCATGGCAGTGCATAGTCGAGCGCCCCACCGGGTGGCAAGGAGTCACAAAACCGCAAAGGACTCCACATAAAAGCGCACAGATTCGAGGCATCTGCGCGGGAGTTCCGGACATGGCGAATATCCTTCTCGAGCGTGCGGCCCATACATCTCCCGCGGCGACGAGGAGAGGGGCGCTGGAGCGGCTTTTCACGCTCGTGTTCAAGGGCTTCGTCTACAACCAGATCTGGGAGGACCCCGCGGTCGATCTGGCGGCCCTGAAGCTTCTGCCGCACCACAAGCTCATCACCATCGCGTCCGGCGGCTGCAATGTCCTCAACTATCTGATTGCCGATCCGGCCCGGGTGATCGCAGTCGACCTCAATCCGCATCACGTCGCGCTGACGCGCCTGAAGATCGCAGCCTTGCGCGAACTTCCGGGCTACGAGGATTTCTTCCGCTTCTTCGGCGAAGCCGACGACGAGGCCAATCGCCGGATCTTCGACACCATCCTGAGCGGCAAGCTCGATTCCCGGACGCGCGCGCACTGGAACGGCCGCGATGGCCTGCGGCGACGGCGCATCGATATGTTCGCCAACAACCTCTATCGCTACGGCCTGATGGGGCGCTTCATCGGCATATTGCACGCCATCGCGAAGCTGAACGGCAAACGCCTGGAAGAGATCGTGGAGGCGAAGACATCCGCGGAGCAGCGCGCGGCGTTCCATCGCATCGTCACGCCGATGCTGGAAAACAAGGCGATTCAGCTCCTCACGCGATCCCCGGTATCGCTCTACGCGCTGGGCATTCCGCCGGCGCAATATGACGAGCTGGTCGGCGGCTCGCAGCGCAATCCCATCGACGTCCTGCGCGGACGCATCGAAAAGCTCGCCTGCGATTTTCCGATGCGCGACAACTATTTCGCGTGGCAGGCCTTCGCGCGCGGCTACGACCGGCGACATCGCCAGGCCGTCCCGCCCTATCTGCGCCGCGACGTCTACGATATCATCCGTACACGGACGGAAAGGATCGAGGTGCATCACGCCTCGCTGACGGATTTCCTCAAGGCGCAGGCGCCGCAATCGCTGCACCGCTATGTCCTTCTCGACGCGCAGGACTGGATGACGCCGGACATGCTGGCTGCGCTCTGGCACCAGATCGATCGCACGGCGGCCAGCAGCGATGCGCGCGTGATCTTCCGCACGGCAGGCACGCAATCGCCATTGCCGCGCAAGCTGCCGTCATCCCTGCTGGCACCGTGGACCTATCGCGAAGAGGAGAGCCGCGCGCTGCACGCGCAAGACCGTTCGTCGATCTATGGCGGCTTTCATCTTTATGTCCGTCGTCCGCTGTCCTAGGCCCGGCCATGGCAACCGATCATGCCGACCGCATGGACAAGGTCTATCGCCGGCAACGCTACATCTATGATTTTACTAGAAAATATTATCTCTTCGGCCGCGACCGCCTGATCCGGCAACTGGCTCTCGAACCTGGTGATTCCGTGGTCGAGATCGGCTGCGGCACGGGGCGCAATCTCGTGAAGATGGCGCGGCGCTATCCGGGCGCGCGATTCTATGGACTCGACGCATCGCGGGAGATGCTCAAGAGCGCCGAGCAATCGATCCGCCGGGCGAGGCTTACAGACCGGATATCGCTCGCGCCCGGGCTTGCCGAAGACCTCACGCCCGCCCTTTTCGGACGGACCGCCCCCTTCACCCATGCGATCTTCTCCTACAGCCTGTCCATGATTCCCGATTGGAAACAATCACTTATCAAGGCATCCGCCGCGACAGGCGGTACCGGCGATGTCTGGATCGTCGACTTTGGAGACCTTGAAGGATTGGGCGCGTTCGCTGCGCGCGGGCTGAAGGCGTGGCTGCGTCTCTTTCACGTAACACCGCGCATGGAAATCATGCGCAAACTCGAGACGCAGCAACTATTTGCGGAACAAGACAGCCGCTTGGACATATTGCCTGCGCACTATGCCTTTATATGGCGGGGGCGCGGCAAAGCGGTGCAAAGCCTTGCACTTTAGTTGTTGCTCCCCGGTCACAGGAGAGGGGGAATCCCGCCCAAATGAGGCCGAAACAGGGGCTTCCAATGGACAGGCTGCCTCCACATCCGCCAGTATAGGGGCTATAGAAGTTTGCATCCCGGACGTCACGGTGGGGGGGTCCCTGCCCGTCGGTTTTTGAAGCGAGGGTAAATATGAAAATTCGAATGATCGCCCTGGCGGGCGTTGCGGCGCTGGCGCTCAGTGCACCTGCGGTCGCGAGTGATGCCACTGGCTGGTACCTGGGTTTGGGCGTCGGCTGGGATCACATGGGCAATGTGAGCGTGAGATACACGCCGATCGCGCCCGGACCATCCATCTCGGCCAAGTCGGACACGGACGACACGGCAATCGTGGCGGGCGCTTTTGGCTATCGCTTCGGCAACTCGATCCGGGTTGAAGACGAAATCGGTTATGACCGTCACGACCTTGCATCGACGGGCATTGGTGGCCATGCGGCCATCACGTCCGACATGCTGAACGTGATCTGGGACATTCCGCTGAGCGATCGCTGGGATCTGTCCCTCGGCGCCGGCGCGGGTATCGGCAAGGGCGATGTGAAGGCGACAGCCGCACCGTTCACGCTGGCTCAGGGCAAGCACACCGGCTTCATGTATCAGTTCATCGGTGGCTTCTCCTACTCGATGACCGACAACCTCGACCTGACGCTGGACTATCGTTATCGGTCGCTGTCGGTGAATCGCACCTACGGCTCCAGCTTCATCCTCTGGAAGACGCACGTGCGTGATCTGAACGAGCAGGTCGCGATGCTGGGCATCCGCTGGTATCTGGAATCGGCACCTCCGCCGCCTCCTCCGCCGCCGCCCCCGCCGCCGCCGCCTCCTCCGCCGCCGGTCAAGACGTTCATCGTCTTCTTCGACTTCAACAAGTCGAACCTGACGGCTGAAGCGCAGTCGGTCGTGGCTCAGGCCGCGGCGACCGCCAAGCAGACCGGCATGGTCAAGATCCTGGTCACGGGCCACACCGACACGGTCGGCTCGCACAGCTACAACCAGGCGCTCTCCGAGCGTCGCGCTGAGTCTGTGAAAGATGGCCTGGTCGCGCAGGGCATCGACGGCGCAGGCATCTCCACGGTCGGCAAGAGCTTCGACGATCCGCTGGTCCCGACGGGCCCGAACGTTCGCGAACCTCAGAACCGCCGCGCTGTGATCCAGCTGGGCGACGGCAGCGGTACGTAATCGCTACCAGCCATAGAGTAAGGGAAAAGGGCGGGTTCTCACCCGCCCTTTTCTTTTTGGGCCGATCTCGAATGACAAAGAAAAACGCCACGGCGTCCGGCGCCGTGGCGTTTTTTTTTGCGGCAGATAGGCCTTTTCTTATTTAACCGCCGCGGTGGAACTAGCAGCCCCGTCCAAAAACGGCATGG